>DAIPJL010000090.1:0-11309 GCA_036770305.1 Bacteriovoracaceae bacterium
GCTTCGACGTGAACCGCGAGGGGTGGCGGGTGTACTTCAATGGTAACATCCCCGATGGAGAACTCGGAGTTTCGCCAGAAGACTTTCACCGGTCGAGCTCATTTTCGGAAAAAGCCGTGTTCGAGGGAGGGCTATGGAGCTGGCACTAGAGCGCATCGTTCTCCCCCTCGCGGTAGAATGGAAAATTGCCCGCAACACCTCTGTTGAGAAAACTAACTTCATTCTGCGGCTGCGCGATGGTGAACGCGAAACTCTAGGGGAGGTCGCGCCAAACATCCGCTACGGAGAAACTCCGGAGATCATCGAAGCCGAATTCGCCGAGTTCAAAGCACTGGCGGCGAAGGGCTATGAAGCGGCCCTCAATGCTAAAGCGTGGAAGCACTCTCTGCGCTTCGCTCTCGAAGCTGCGTGGCTCTCGTGGCTGGCGCAGTCGAAAGGGCAGAGACTCTACCAGTACTTGGGTGCCAAAACGAGACCGGCGATCTCAACCTCGATATCTGTTCCCATCATGGCGCCCGCGGAGGTCGCGGCCTATCTTGCGCCCTTGGGGCGCTTTGATGCGGTAAAAGTTAAAGTTACCCAGGAGGGGGCCTTGGAACTCATCCGGGCGGTGCATCGCGCGGCTCCGACGAAAAAACTTCGCATCGACGGTAACGAGGGCTTCACTGATCTTCATGAGTATCTCGCGCTAGAGGCGGCGATCAAAGATTTGCCAGTCGAATTCGTTGAGCAGCCCTTTGCCGCTGCCAGCAAAGAGATGTATCGCGAGCTTCATAAGCATACTCGCTTCTGCATTATGGCCGATGAGTCGATTGAAGATCAGGACAATATCGCGGAGCTTGCCACCATGTTCGGAGCGGTGAACATCAAGCTGATGAAGACCGGTGGACTCTTAAGAGCGCGGGATCTATTGATTAAAGCTCGTGCCTTTGGGCTCAAAACCATGGTCGGATGCATGATCGAAACGGGTCTCGGGATCAGCTACGCACTCGAGCTCTCGGAGTGGATGGACTGGGCGGATCTAGATGGGAATCTTTTGCTGAAGAAAGATCCCTTCCCTCTGGTTCGAGAGAGAGAAGGGATCCTCGAAAGCTTAGTGGTGTGAGTGACCGTGAGCGCCGTGCGCGTGCCCGTGAGCGATCTCTTCCGCAGTTGCTGCGCGAGAAGTGGTGATCTCAACGTCGAAGAAGAGGTCTTTGCCGGCCATCGGATGGTTCCCGTCGACGGTTACTTCCTCATCGGTGAGGGCCATGATGGTGAAGACCGGTGAGTGGGCGTCCTCGTTCACCTGGAACTGATCGCCGATCTTAAGGTCGGCGCCGGGGGGGAACTGTGTTCGCTTCACCTTGATGATGAGCTCTTGGTTAACGTCGCCGTAGGCGTCGGCAGCCTTGACTTCGATCTTACGCTTGTCGCCGACGTTCATGAGAACGAGGACGCGCTCGAGGCCCGGGATGATCTGATGGCTCTGTTCGAGGAAAATCAAGGGCTCGTCACCCACGGAGCTATCGATTACCGTGCCCGCTTTGTCTGTGAGTGTGTAGTGAAAACCAATAACACGTCTGCTCATACCTGCTCCTCTGGGGTCGCCTTAACTAGTGACACGCATAATTCTTTGCCGGCAAGCAAGGTCTTCAACTCGGCGGTCGTTCGAGTTTGAATAACCTGGGCGACACGGTCGAAAATTTTTGCGTCGGTTGAGAAACGCTCGTCCAGCGTGACCCGAAGGTCGAGCAGCTTATCAAAGGCGGACCAAAAATCTTCTTCCACGGCAGCAACGGCGAGCCAGTCGCCGTCCTTGGTGCGATACAAACAGTAGCACGGGAAGGCGCCGTTATGTAAGAACTTATACTGGCCGTGCTCCAAAGCTTCCCGAGGCCATGCGAAGCGCATCACGGTTTGCAGCTCCTCGAGCAGATAAAGCTCTGCGATTATAGGCTTTTGCTCTTGCTGCGCTTGGCGCAAAAAAGCAAGGGCCTTGAGAGCAATCTGCTGTCCGAAGCTAATCCCGGCGACGGGCAGGAAGGGGGGGGCGAGCCAGCTGCGCTCTGATTTTTCGAGGTGCAGTGGTAGGAGCCCACTCAGTGCCAAGGCATTGAGGTCATGGAGTCCATGGCCGTGCTCTCGCTGCGCTCTGACTTTGATGAGAACGGACGCGCTGGCCAGGCCTAGTTGCTGAATCGCCTTGTCTCCTAGGGTTGTCAGGACGATGTCGGTCTCTCGCACTAGTGGGGCGAGGGTTTCAAACGCACTCTTGGCGCGGAGGTCGAGCTCCAAGAGTTTTTTCTTCGCCTGCAAGCTGCGGTACCAGCCTCGGAAGTTGGCCAGGGGCCCACGCATCTGTGGGCCCCTGAATGGGTCACCGGAAGAGCTATCTTCAACCTTCGTCACCTCCGCGCCGAGTTCGGCAAGCAGGTGGCCGGCCAGGGGCCCTGGGAGCCGTTGAGTGAGGTCGAGAACCTTCAGGCCTGCGAGGGGGTTCACTGAACTTCGGGTGCGTTCGCGCTAAACGTGGTTAGCAGTTCTTCGAGGCCCTCGCCCTGCTTCTCACACTCCGTGCGGTTGCACACCTGCCACTTCTCATCTGTGCGGTCGTGATACTGCAGAACGAAGCGGCCCAGGAAGTGCGACCGGAGTCGCTGGAACTCTTCATCGTTAACCCAGGGGCGCGGCACCTCGATGCGGCGGTAGATCTCGAGCGGGTAGGTGAAGGCCCGCAGGGCCTCTCCGTGGGCCACGGGGTTGCTCAGCGCGAGCTGCACCCAGTGGTCGTACTTGTTCGGGAAAACTGTGCGCGGATGGTACTCGGGAAAGAGCACCGAGAGGCGAGTCATCGTCACGACGAGTGTCGACAGAGGGGAGCGGAAGGACTGATCGTTGAGCGGCGCCCGGAGGAACTCCCCGTGGCGCAGGGCCGTGAGCGAGGGCTCTTCGTCTCGCACGAACTCGCGCAAGATGAAGTTCAACGTCTCGCGGGCATTGGTCAAGAACACCTCGGTACTGGTGACTTCGTAAAGGCGCAGCTGGGAATCGCAGAACTGGACGTAGTCTTCCAGGTAAAGTGGGGCGCGCGCCTTCGTGGTCGTGTGGCGCAGGACGTGGCGACCTTCGGCGTCGGTGGTGATGAACACTTTCGAAACCCCTTCAATCACTCGATGAACGAGTTTGAGAGCCTCCTGCGTGATGGCCGGCACGCGGCTGTACTGGATCACGTCACAGAGAGCGTTGAGCACCATGAAGTTCCAACTTGCCACGCCCTTCTTGTCGGTGGACGGTGGGATGCGCTGGCGACGCGCTTCAAGAAGTGCATGACGAATTTTTCGAATCGTCTCCCAGCTTTCCTGTGCGTAGATCTCATTTTTGAACTGTGGATCCAGGGAGATGACGTTGAGACCCTGCTGGAAGTTTCCTTTCTCCTCAAGTCGAAACCACTTTTCCCACTCCGGATTGTACTCCGGGAGCATTTCACTCTGCTGAATGGCGTCTGCAAACTCTTCTTTGGTAAAGGTGAAGTAAAGCCCCTCTTGCCCTTCGGAGTCTGCGTCCTGGGCACTCATGAAGTACTCGTCTTCGGCGACCATCTCGCTGTTAAGATAGTCGAGGGTTTGGAGGATAGCATCGAAGAGAAGCGGTGAGGGGTAGAAGGGCGTGGTCTTTGCCAGGACCCGCAGCAGGCCCGCCTGATCGTAGAGCATCTTCTCGAAGTGCGGAACGAGCCATTTGGCGTCTGTGGAATAGCGATGAACGCCGCCTTTAAGGTGATCGTACATGCCACCCATCACCATTTTCTCGACAGTCTCGACGATGTGCTGACCCAGATCTTGAGGGATCATGCCTTCGAGTATCTGTTCGCTGGCCCACTCCAGGAATGCGAAGTGCGGAAACTTCGGAGCACTGCCGTAGCCGCCGTTGGCGGTGTCGGCGTAATTTTTAAGAGCGTTAACGATAGCCGCAGGGCCAGGGAAATGGCCCTCGAACTGAATCTTCTTTTCGAGATGGATTGGCTTGGCGATCTCGGTGAGCAGATTACGACCTTGATCTTCCAGCTGCGTCTTATTAACTTTGATCGCCTCGCTGAGGTGGCGCACGATTTCCTTGAAGCTCGGCACGCCCTGCTTTTCCTGAGGTGGGAAGTAGGTTCCCACGAAAATTGGATTGAGGTCGGGCGTGAGGAAAACATTGAGCGGCCAGCCGCCTCGTCCATTGGCGGCTGCGGCCACGGCCTGGTAGAGGTGGTCGACGTGAGGGTGCTCCTCCCGGTCAACTTTTATGCTGATAAATTGCTCATTGAGGAGCTCGGCCAGCGCCGGGTCCGAGAAGCTCTCTTCAGCCATCACGTGGCACCAGTGACAGGTCGAGTACCCGATTGACAGGAAGATCGGGCGGCCAAGCTCTTTGGCCTTCGCTAGCACTTCCGCTGAGTAGGCCTGCCAGTAGATTGGGTTTTCGGCGTGTTGGCGTAGATAAGCAGAGTCTTCTAGATGTAATTTGTTTTCCAGCATAAGGCCTCGAATTTTCGTCCATTTTGGAGCAATGATATCGTCTTTTTTACCCTTTATGGTCTGAGAGCGGCTGGCTCTTGGTCAAGCTAATTTGCCATTCGAAGAAGTGGCGAGGTAAAGGATAAGGCATGACGGGCACTGAAAACGACGAGCGCAGCGAAGTCTTAAAACGCTTCGAGCGAAAACTGAGTTGGTGGCAACGCCCCCCTTTTAATAACTATCGCATACCGCTGCTTTCGCTGGCGCTATTCGGGCTTTTTTCCGCCAAGCTTTTCTATCCCGACCTGCTGAATCTTAAGCGCTCTAAGACCTATCGATTCAAGGCAAATGCCCTTGGTTTTTTTGTTGGTGATCTGGCCTTGCTTGAAACAGCTCCCGCTCCTGAAGCAGAGCGTAAGATTGTCGAGTCTTTTCCGGAGAATCTCCGCCCTAAGGTCGCCAGTGTGATCAGGCCAGTTCTGCGCTTGTGTGAGAAGCACGGAGTGGATCCTTTCTGGGTGCTGAGTGTGATGTGGACCGAATCACACTTCAGGCTTAAGGCAACGAGCAACAAGGGAGCCGAAGGCCTCATGCAGGTGATGCCTGAGACTTTTGCCCATCTGGTGAACGTGATCCGTACGGAGGGAATCCGACTCGAGTCTGGGAAGGGAGAGGCCTACCTCGCCGAGGAGTACCCGGAAGCTTACCGGACTCTTGGAGCGGCTCGCCTGACGGAGAAACTTCTTAACCTTGAGGTCGGGATCTTCTACCTCCGACAGTTGCACTCCGAGTTCGATAGTAATTTTTTCCACGCCACCGTCGCCTACAACATGGGGCCGCACTGGACGCGTGAGCGCTTGAAAAACGGTCAGCCCGTTGCGGTAAAGAATCAGTACCTCGAAAAAGTCATGCGCGCCTACCGCCACATCACTAGCAACCTGAGCCACAACGTCAATGTCAGTTACATCCCCTAAGGGCCTGTCCCAGCTTCGCGAGGAACTCGCGGGTCTCAACCAGCAGCTCTTTCGGCTATTCCTCCAGCGCTCCGCGGTGGTCGCGGAGATTCAGCGACAGAAGTCCGCCTCGGGGAAGTTTTCGAGCTACGATGCTTGCCGAGAAATGGAGCTCTTCGTCTCCATGCGCGGCGAACTGGAGAAACTGGGAGCAGAAGGGCGAGCGGCTTTCTCCCATGTGATGCAGTGGCAGGCCGGGGCTCCAGAAAACTATCCCGACTGGCTCTCCGGTGCGCACTTGAGCGAGTTCCCTCATCGCCCTGAGCAGCGCACAAACCCCTTGCTCCTAAAACTTTTTGAACCGGAGCTCTTCGCGAGCTTGAAATTGCTTCCGGACTTCGAGTTTCTGCGCTCGATGTGATTGCTCACCGCCTTCTTCTTCGCCTATTATTACGCCTTAACTAGGTGTAAGCATGTCAAAATTCGACCCCGTTATTGCTTTAGACGGGCCCTCGGGCTCAGGGAAATCCACTGTCGCTCGCCGAGTCGCGGAGAGGCTCCAGCTGACGTACATTGATACCGGTGCGATGTTTCGCGCCGTCGCCTTCGCGCTCCAGCACCTCGGAGTAGACTTCACTAAAACCTCATTGAGCACCGATGAGGAAGCTAAGATTCAGCAGTTCTTCCATGACCACCGGTTTTCCTACAACGTCGCCCCGGGAGTGTTGGTAGAGTTAGACAATCTGAATCTAACAGATCGCATCCGCGAGCACCATGTCTCGGCCCTTGCTTCCCAAGTCTCGAAGCACGCAGTTGTGCGGGACTTTCTCTCTCACTGGCAGCGCGAGATTGTGAAGGATCGCCCGGCGATCCTGGATGGGAGGGATATTGGGACGGTGATCTTTCCCCGCGCCGTCTTGAAGTGTTTTCTGACTGCCAGTCCGGAGAAACGCGCAGAGCGCCGTCTCCTCGAACTACAGGAGAGAGGAGAGGAGGGGCTCGACCTGGCCGGCATCCAACGCGATATCGAAGATAGAGATCAGCAAGACATGAGCCGTTCTATCGCCCCCTTAGTGAAGGCAGTAGATGCGCTGGAGATCGATACCAGTCATTTGACTGTCGAGCAGATCGTGGAACTCGTAATATCAGAATGGCAATCACGCCAAGGACGCCTATGAGCAAGCCAAGTGCCCAAAGATTCCAAACGCTAATCGACAAGTTTCCGGTGCTTCCACCGGTCTTCGTGTTAGGTGACATCGGGATTGACAAGTACACCTTCGGTGAGGTCAAGCGGATATCTCCCGAGGCGCCGGTGCCGGTGCTGGAGGTGACCAAGGAGTGGAATAAGCTGGGCCTCGCGGCTAACGTCTCTGATAACCTCAAGAGCCTCACGGTGAACTCCACGCTCTGTGGCCTCGTCGGCGAAGACAGCCGTGCGGGTCTCCTAGAGAGTCTTCTCGAGGAGCGTGGCCTCAAGACTTGGGGCCTCGTCCGAGATCCGGGTCGCCACACGACCTACAAGGAGCGCGTCACCACGGCCACCCAGCAGATCTGCCGCGTCGACTACGAGAGCCGTCATCCGATTTCCCCGGCGGTGACGGAGAAGTTCCGAGCGCGCGCCGGTGAGTTCGTCCGTGACCACGCTGGGGTCATCATCGAGGACTACGGCAAGGGCCTTTTGACTCAGGAACTCCTCGCTCACGTCATCGCGACCTTCACCGAAGCCGGCAAACTCGTGGCGGTCGACCCCTCTCGCTCGACGAACCCTCTCTGGTACAAGGGCGCACAGCTCCTGAAGCCGAACATGACCGAGGCGCGCATGATGGTCGAGGCTTTGGGCTACTTCAAAGAGCGAGACGTCGCCACCATGGCAACCATCTTGATCGAAAAACTCCAGCTTAAAAAAATCATCATCACGCTCGGTGCCGAAGGCATGGCGATGCTTGATACCGAAGCGAACTCGGGCCTTAAGCTTATCCCGACCGTCGCCAATGAAGTCTATGACGTCTCCGGTGCTGGAGACACGGCGATCTCGGCAATCACGGCGTCTCTGTTGGCGGGGGCGACACTCGAAGAGGCTGGCTGGATCGGCAACTGCGCCTCCGGCGTGGTGGTGAAAAAGCGTGGCACCGCGCTTTGCTCCATGGATGAACTCAAAGAATTTTATAAATCACTCTAGGATATATACATGAATGCGATCAGCGAAATTGTGGCAAAATTCGAGCGCGAGCTCGCGGCAACGCAGAAAGTGGCCGACGTGCTGAATCTCAAGGCGCAGGTGTTGGGCAAAGAGGGAGCACTCTCGGAGATCCTCAAAGGGCTCAAGAATGCGTCGGTAGAAGAAAAGAAAACCATCGGTGCCGAGGCGAACCGCGCCAAGGGGCAAATGGAGTCCCTCGTCGCGCAACGCATCTCCACCTTGGAGATGGAAGAGATCAACCAGGCCCTCTTGAAAGACAAGGTCGATTTCTCGCTGCGCGAGTCGAACCTCGAGCAAGGTCTGAAGGCCCGCGGTCTTCATCCGGTGACCATCGTCCAGCGCGAGATCGAGGACATTTTCCTCTCCATGGGCTTTGAGGTCCTGGATGGCCCGCACATCGAAGACGACTGGCATAACTTCGAAGCACTAAATATTCCCGCTAATCACCCCGCCCGCGACATGCAGGATACTTTCTGGTTCGCGGATAAGAAGCACCTTCTACGCACGCACACGTCGACCATTCAGGTGCGTGGGATGAAGGAGCGCAAACCGCCTTTCCGCTTCGTTGGCCCTGGTAAAGTCTTCCGTTGTGAGCGCACCGATGCGTCGCATGAGATGTGCTTTCATCAGCTGGAAGGGATGATGGTGGGTGAGAACGTTTCCGTTGGGAACTTGATCTACTTCATGAAAACACTTTTGACAGAAATCTTTAAGCGCGAAGTCGAAGTGCGTTTGCGCCCCGGTTTCTTCCCCTTCGTCGAGCCGGGTTTCGAGCTGGATATCAAATGTCTCATCTGCGGAGGTAAGGGCTGCTCAGTGTGCAAGCACGTCGGCTGGGTCGAGCTCTTGCCGTGTGGCATGGTTCATCCCAATGTCCTGAAGGCCGGTGGCATCGACCCCGAAAGGTACAATGGCTTCGCTTTCGGGCTGGGCCTGGATCGCCTCGTGATGATGCGCTACGGGATTGATGACATCCGACTCATCCACGGTGCGGACTTGCGCTTTAACTCTCAGTTCAAAACTTTTTAAGGTATTTTTATGCATATCTCTCTCGAGTGGATCAAAGAATTCGTGGCGCTGCCGGAGCTCTCTCCCAAGGAAATTTCGGAGCGCTTCACCCTTGCGACGGCCGAAGTCGAAGGTGTCACTGTCACGGGCCAAGGTCTGGCGAACGTGCAGGTCGTTCAAGTGCTCTCCAAAAAGCCTCATCCGGAAGCAGATAAACTCAACCTCGTCACCTTCGAGACCGGCAAGGGACAGCGCGAGGTCGTCTGTGGCGCCTCGAACGTGCGCGAAGGCATGAAGGTCTTCTACGCACCCATCGGCACCACCCTCCCGACGGGCCTAACGCTTGAGCCGAAGAAGATCCGTGGCATTCTATCCGATGGAATGCTCTGCTCGTCGGTGGAACTCGGCTTAGGCGCCGGTGTCGATGGACTGATGGAGCTGCCGGCCGACGCCACCGTCGGACAGAAGTTCTTGGACTACACGAAGGCAAAGAGCGACGTGATTCTGGAAGTCGACAACAAGTCGCTGACGCACCGGCCTGACCTCTGGGGCGTGTTCGGACAGGCGCGGGAGTTCGCTGCGGCCTTCGGCGTGAAGCTCAAGAACCCTTTCGATGGCTATTGGGAAAATTCTCAGCGCTCGAAACTCGGCAAAGGAGCTGGCCCGATCAGCTTTAAAGTTGACGGCGAAACTTCGGCCTGGGCCTACCTGGGCCTTTCGATTTCAAACGTACGCGTTGGCACTTCCCCTGACTGGATGCAACGGCGCCTTGAAGCCGTGGGACTTCGACCTATCAATAGTGTGGTGGATATTTCTAATTATGTCATGGCCGAACTCGGTCTCCCGAATCACATCTTCGACGCCGACAAGATTACTGGGAAAGCGCTGCATATTAAACTTGCTGCGGGTGGAGAAAAGTTTAAAACCCTCGATGGAGTTGAGCGCCAGCTTGAAGCTTCAGATACGGTGATTGCTGATGCCCAGGGGCCCAGTGTCCTCGCTGGGATCATGGGCGGATTGAACAGTGGCGTTTCTGCCGACACGAAGAGTCTCTTCCTCGAAGTGGCGAACTGGGACCCCGCGCAAGTACGTAAGACCTCGGTGCGCCTCGGACTACGCACAGATTCCTCGCAGCGCTTTGAGAAGACTCTCGACAGTAACCTGTGTGAGAAAACCATGCTGCGTCTCGTGCAGCTTGTGCTCGACCTCCATCCCGGGGCCAGAGTGGAAGGTGAGATCCAGCGCTGGGTGCGCGAAGAAACACTGGCCAGGCCCGTAGCCCTGAGCTTCACCGCAGATCGGATCACCCGCACACTCGGGAAAGACCTTCCTGCAGAGAGAATCGAAGAGCTTCTCACGGCACTGGATTTCACTGTCAAGCGCGACGGACAGAGCTTCAGCATCGTGGTGCCGAGCTGGCGGACCACCAAAGACATTAGCTGCGTGGATGACATCGTTGAAGAAGTTGGGCGCCTGATCGGCTACGACAATATTACCCCGGTTTCTCCGCTGCTCCCGGTGCGCCCGGTGCGGCTCGCGAGCAACAAGGTTTTCGCTCGTCGCGTGCAGGACTTCATGACCTTCGAGGCGCAGGCCCTCGAAGTGATGACCTATCCGCTCATCGGCGAAGAGCTCTTAAAGCAAAGTGCCTGGCCTTCCCTTGCCCATGAGCTCACCCTCGTGAATGCTATTTCGCTGGATCATGATCGCATGCGTCCTTCTCTGATTCCGTCTGCGCTCGCGGTGATGGCGGAGAACCAAAAGCATCACCCGCAGTTTGCGTTCTTCGAACTCGGCCGCTCGTACCTTGGGTTTGAAAATGAGCGCAGTTGTCTCCTTCTCGGTCTTTTCTCTCGCGAGAAGTCGCGCTTCGTGGAACTCCTCGAGCACACCGAGCGCCTGCTCGCCACGCTTGGGCTTCCCTTCGAGCTACAGGCGAAGAACGAGAAGTTCCCTAATGCTCTCGTCCCTTCCGATTGGAAAGGGACGCATCCGCACGAGTACGTAAACGTACGCATCCAGGGCAAGTTCCACGGTGCGGCCTCAACAGTTCATCCTCTTTTGATGAAAGAGCTGAAGGCGCGCGGCTACTTTAGTTTCGTGGTTATTGATGTCACGGATTTTGAGAAGCGTGAGAGCAAGGATAAGACCAAGTACGCGCCTATCGCGAAGTTCCCTAGTTCGAGTTTTGATGTCTCCGTTTCTCTCGCGAGCGAGAGGCCCGCGGCGGACGTGCTTGCTGCGCTCTCGAAGCTCAAGCTCAAGGAGTTAAAGCACGCACGTATCTTGGGTGTTTACCCTTACTCGGAGTCTCACAAGTCTGTGACCCTGCGGACGGTGTTTGAAGACCCGCAGCAAACACTCACGCCAGACTTCCTTGCAAGTGCTGAAAAACAGGTGATTTCGACACTTGAGACGGCCGGTTTTCCACTGAGAAGCTAAGTAAGTTTTGTTGCTTTTTTGAAGGCCTCCATGTGAGGCCTTTTTTTTTGCTTTTTTTTCAGTTTCAAACTTTTTCTCGCTTGACGAAATTATTACTCACGACTAATCTCACTCCTCACTTCCGCACTTTTCGATGCGCTTTTACTGAGCGATTTTCTCAGGGTGGAAGCTTGTTCTTTGACATTCAAATAGAGTTTTTAAGTTTCGAACGTCTTCGGATGTTCG
>DAIPJL010000091.1:0-11285 GCA_036770305.1 Bacteriovoracaceae bacterium
CGCCGCTACTTCGAGAAACTGCCGGCGGCGGCGCACGGCCAGGGAGACTGGAACGCCTTCTGCGCCCACTACGACGACATGCTCTTCCAGCGCGTGTTCAAGGCGGTTGGGAGCTTCGCGTATATCTACGCCACTCGCCAGGACGCGCGGTACCTCAAGTACGTCGGGTTCGGGATGGAGAAGATTCGCAGCACGCTCCTGAAGAACCCGCGCTACGACGAGCTCCGGAAGTGCCTCTTCGAGATCTACTATGCCAGCTAAGCGCCTCGCGCTCGTGCTCGCGGCGGGGTTCGGAACGCGCATGGGCGAGATCGGCAAGCAGCTTCCGAAAGTGCTCTGGCCCGTGTTCGAAAAGAGCATCCTCGAGCTCCAGGTTCTTTTCGCGCGCAGCCTGGGCTACGATACGATCTACGTCAACCTCCACCACCAGCGTGCGGAGATCCTGCGCCGGACCCAGGGCCTCGAGAGCTTCGCCGGAGTCCGCTGGCTGATCGAGGAGCCCGAGATCCTCGACATCGGGGGAGCCGTACACAACCTCGCTGCGCAGCCCGAGGTCGGTTACAGCGGAGAACTCCTGATCTTAAACGCGGACCAGTTCATTTGGTTCACGGCCGCGCAGCTCGAGAGCTGGCGACGCCGGCATCCGGACGCCGACGCTCTCCTCCTCGGGTGGAACGTGAACAGCAGCGACGGCTACAACATGCTCGTGGTCGACGCGGACCGGCGTTTCCGGGGCATCACTCCGAACGCGGAGGTCCCGCGGGATACCATCGGCGTCACGTACACCGGGAACTCCCTCGTTCGCCTCGACCGGCTCGCGCCACGTCCGGGAGCATCGAAGTTCTTCGACACCGTCTGCACCGCCTCCGGCGAAGTCTATGTGGAGAACGTTCCCGCGGACGCCTACTGGGACTTCGGCACGGCGAAGCGATACGTAGACTCGCTCTTCCGTATCCTCGAGCTCTCTCACCTAAAAGCGGAGAGTCCCTTCCTGGAGTTCCTCACGGAGCAGTCCGCGCTTCGGCCGCAGAAGGTTCGTTCCCGGACGAGCTACGACGCCGTCGGCGAGAACTGCATCAACCTCTCCGGAGCTCCGTTGCCTCGTGCAGGTGACGGTCTCGTCGTACTCGAAGGAGATCCAGGGGCCCGCGCGTCTTCCGCGGGCGTGACGATCTGCTACCGCGGCGTCCAGCAGCCGGTCTCCTAGTCCTTGCATTCCTTGATGCAGTCGATCGGGCAGACCTCGACGCACAGGCCACAGAGTGTGCAGCTCCACTTCTCGATAAAGTACTCCGTACCATTGGTCACGATGGCCCTTTCCGGGCAAACCGATTTACAATTATCACAGGCGATGCAGACGGGAGAAATTTCAAGACTCGTCATAGATCAAGGATAAGTTTGCTTTGAAAAATTTGAAAGTCTGGCTTTTTCATCCCACCGTTCGGAACACTCTGGTATTCGTGTTCCTCTCGCTCCTCTTCGTGGTGGTCCAGCGTTCGCTGCACGCTGGCCTTCCGTTCGTGAACGCGACCTTCCTCGAAGCGAGCCTGCGTGAGGAGTGGGTCCTGGTCGCCGCGGCTATCCCGCTCGTGCTCAGCCTCGTCCGCCACCACCGGTCCCTCGTCGTCCTCTTCCCGCTCTTCGTCGCGCTCGTCACGTACCGCAGCCTCGAAGGCATCTTTCTGAACTTCAACAAGGTCCTCCTCGTCGTCCTCTTCGTCTACGTCTGCATCGCGTACATGCTCCACCAGCTCATGAGCGCCTCCGTCCGTCGCGCGAGCTTCACGCCGAACTACGCGCCGAGCGTGCTCGGCCATCCCATCGGCGTGCGCCTCCCCGTGACGCTGACCGCGAGCGGTGAGCAGCGGGTCGGGTACCTCACGAACTGGGATCACGAGGGGGCCTTCGTGTGGCTCGAGGACGCCTGGCACGCCGGGCGCGGCGTGACCCTCGCGGTGAGCGCCTTCGGCGTTGCGTTCCAGGCAAAAGGCACCGTTGTTGCTACCGCTTGGGATAATCGAGGAATAGGAGTAGAATTAGAACGTGTGCGATCATTTGACGGGCAGGGCTGGGACGCTCTGATTGAGCTGCTGGATGACCGGGGCTTTCAACCCGCACTCTTGAGGTAGTGTCTATGAGACCAATTCTTCTCCTTCTACTCCTAGCTTCGTGTCTGAACCGCGCGGACTCGCCGGAGGCGGCGCTGCGGGAGTTCGTCGACCTACGCCTTGAGAAAATCGTCTCTCGCACCGAGGTGCTCCAGCGCACGACGGGGAAGCTCAACAGCTCGATCGACGCCATGAGTGACGAAGAGTTTTCGAAGTTCTCCGACCTGAAGAAGTTCCGCCGCGAGAGCTTCAGAGTGCTCTCGAAGTCCTGCGTCGAAAAGCGCTGCTACCTGACCTACTCGCTCGGCTACCGGCAGATGGGCGAGAAGACGGTCGCGTGGAGCTCCGAGGTGAAGAAAATCGCCGAAGTCCAGTGGCTCGACGGCAAGTGGCTGATCGCCGACGTCAGCAACGTGAAGACCTATCACGAAGCCAACGAAGCCATCGAAGTCACGCCCTAGGCGATCAAGTGTTAGGCCGGCCCAACCGATAGAGATTCGGGAGGGGAGCATGGCCAACGACGAACTCATTCATCGCATGATGGAAGACACGCTCGAGCAAAGCTCGGACGCCGACTTCGGTTTTGAGGTCCGTCGCCTGTGCGCAAAAAAGGCCGCCCGAGCGCTCCACGGCGTCGCGCTCCACGCGGGCCTCTTCCGCTTCGACCTCGAGGGCTTGGTTTTCGACCTCAGCGCGGCCCACGCGCTCCGCTACCAGGCGCAGTTCTGCGAAGCACTCAGTCTGCACTTCGGTCGAAGCCTCGAGGTACGATTCTTCTCCGCCGCCGAGGGCCTGGCGCTGGTTTACTGGCAAGCGGAGCAAGAAAAGTCCGCCGCATGAAAAAGGGCCCCGAAGGGCCCTCTCTAAATGTTCTGTGAGTGCTCGGACTAGAGCGCGGCGTAGTACTGTTTCAGCATCTGCGCGTCCGCTTCGAGGTTCGGGCTGTTGCAGATCACGTAGCCACAGCAGTCGAAGTCCTTGAGCGCCTTCATGAGGTCCTTCCAGTTGAACTTCGACTTCTCCAGATTGAGGTGCTTGAGGTCACCCTTCGAGTTGCTCGAGATCCCGGAGATGTGGATGTGCATTTCCTTGAGGGTCTGTGCGCCGAGCTCGGCCTTGAGGGTCTCGAGGACCTTGCCGAATTCGTCGTAGTTGTTCACGTTTCCGGTGCGCGCGAAGAGGTGCGAGAAGTCCATGCAGGGCTTGCAGCTACCCACGCTCTTCGAGAGCGAGATCAGCTCCTCGAGCGAACCGAACTGGCTGGTCTTCCCTGTGAGCTCGGGCCGCAGCTCGATCTCGATGTCGAGGCGCGAGAGGCGCTCTTCGATGACGTTGAGGGACTTCTCGACGAGGTCGAAAACGTCGTAGGGCGAGTCCTTCATGTAGAAAGCCGCGTGGAAGGTCATGCTCTCGGCGCCGCAGAGGTCGGAGATCTTCGCGGTTTGGATGATGCGCTCGACGGACGAGTCGATCTTGTCTTGTTCGCGTGCGTTCAGGTTGATGTAGTAGGGACCATGAGAGGTGAGCGGGACACCGAGCTCGTAAGAAACTTTCCGGAGCGCCGATGAGACCTCTTCCTTCATCCGGACGCCGTGGGCGAACTCGAGCTGCATGCAATCGAGGTTCAGCTCGTGAATCCGACGGACACCGTCGACAGGGCTGTTTTTCTTCGCAGTGCTATTTGGGACACCGGCGGTGCCGAAGAGGAGACGATCAAATGCCATGTTATGCTCCTTAAACGATCAACGAACTATCTGTTTAACCCACGTTTCTTTTTCGATCAGGCATCGGCCGCAGCCGCTACCCAGTCCGAACTTCTCCCGCAGCACTTCCAAATCGATGCTCTGCTCAGGGCTTAGGCTCTGGCGTATGTCCAGAGCGCTCACACAATAGCACTCGCAAACCAAAGCATCATCCGGTAGAGACGCAGAAAGCCAATCGCTCAAGGCGTCTTGGGCTTCGCTTATCTCATGGTCCAGATCACGCTTCATTTCGCATCGCAATAACTTATCCTCATATCCTTGAGGTCATCTACAGGTTCAAGTGGCGGGACTTATAACCCGCTGCGCCGTAGAAGTCCATACCAATCTTGCCCATTTGTAAGAAAGTAATGCGTCCTACCGCCGTCCCAGCTACACTAAAATAAGTCAATAAATTAGGGTGATTAGCCATGCTTCCCCGAATAATCTCACTAGGTATTTTTGCCGTTTTTTGGTTGCTGATAAGCTGGCTTTTGCCGGGTACACCGGCCTATGTGCTGTCATCTGCATTGGGGATAGTCCTTTTCTTTATAAATCGCTATCCGGATAAGTTTCTTCTTCATTTTCTGCAGGCCCGCGAGATCATCGAATCCGATTACCCCGCGGCCTACCGGCTCGCGAGAGCCGAGTCCCACCGGCTGCAAATACCGGTGCCCACGCTTTACAGCTACAGCGGCTTTTTTCAGCGCGCCTTCTGCCTGGCCGCGGAAGATCGGCTTGCCTTCGTCGTGGAGCGAACCACGCTAGAGAAAGCAGCGACGGCCGAACTGCGCGCGCTGTTCTTCGGGCTGGGCCTTGAGCACAAAAAACGAATCGCCCGGAGCCAGACTCTGGCGCTCCTGGTGGTCGCGCTCGTTTGGGCTCCGGCCCTCAAGCTCGTCTCACTCTGGAGTCACCGGGTGTCTTCTTTGAGCTGGATCGTGCAGTACGTGGTGGGGAACCTCACGCACTGGCTCTATCGCATTTCCATGCCGCAGTACAAGTGGCGTCGCTACCTCGCCGAACTTGAGAAGCACGACTGGGAGTACGCCCGGCTCTGCGAACTCAACGCGAAGCTCGAGCAGCCGCGCCTCGGTGCGAGCCTAAGCCGAGAGCTGCAGTACCGGTTCTATTCTGCGCACCACCCGGCTCCGCAGCAGCTCATCCTCGCGCTGGAGGGAGTGGCACAGTCCCTCGATTTCTTGCGCGACCCAACCCAGAGCGTGCGACGTGCTTAAGGGCTGGCGCCGACTCGAGTACTCGAGCCTCTACCCGCTCTTCTTCACGGTGATCTTCATCCTGATTCTCATCCAGTACTCATTCTTCTCGTTGGACGCCATCTTCTACGACCTCTGGGCCCGCTTCGACATCTTCTCCACCCCGCGCGCGAGCGTGGTGATGGTCACGATGGACGAGGAGAGTGATCAGTTCCTCGGAGAAACGTACCCCTTCACCTACGCGAGCCACTCGCGGCTCGTCCAGCGGATCCTCGCGGACGGGCCTCTCGGGGTGGGCTACCTCGTTCCTCTCGACAGTGAGCCCGAGTCGGTGATCGAGGAGCGCTACCTCGGAGAGCTGCGCGAGAGTGTGATGGCCTTCCAGAAAGAGCGCCGAGGGTTCTTCCGCTTCGGGACCAAGTTCGAGATGATGTTCGGAGAGGTGCTCCCGCACGACGAGCTCCGGGGCCTCGGTTACTCGACCGCCTTCATCTTTCAGGACACGCAGGTGTTCGCCCGAGACAGCGTCGTGCGCCGGGCGTCGCTGAACATCTCCGGGGAAGACTCCTTCCACCTCTGGATGGCCAACAAGTGGCGCGAAGCGAACGGGGAACCGCGGCTCGACGCGAGTTCGTTCCCGGGGGCGACCTACAACCCGGAGGCCGATGCCACCTTCGCGCTCTTCAAGTACACGCGTTCGCCGATCGGTAGTGAGAAACTGTCGATGATCCCTTTCCACCGGGTGGTGACCGGAAACTACCCGGAGGGTTTCTTTCGCGGCAAGATCGTCCTGGTGGGGAGCCAGTACATTTCGAATCCGGACGACTTCGTCCTGACGCCCTTCACGAAAGACGAAGCGAAGAGCCCGAAGCTCGCCGTGCATGCGAACGTCATCGAGGCGATGATCTCCCGGAGGACTCTTTCTCCGGTGCCGGACCTCGTCACCCAGTCGCTCTCCGTGCTCATCGCCGTGCTCCTGTCGTTTTTCATCTCCCGGATGCAGCCGACGAAGGGCCTGCTCATCACGATCTCGCTCATGCTGGGGACCTTCGCCTGCGCGTACCTTTTCTTCGTGATCCCGGGTTGGTGGTTCAAGCTCTCGCATATCATCCTCGGCATCTTCGTCGTCTACTACATCTGGGTGCCCTTCCGCGCCATCGAGGAGTACCAGACGCGGTACGCGATCCAGGAAGAGGCGAAGCTCCTGAAGCAGGTCGACAACCTCAAGCAGAACTTCATCTCTCTCATGAGCCACGACCTCAAGACGCCGGTGGCGAAGATCGCCGGCATCGCCGACATCCTCCGGCTCCAGTACGAGAATTCTCCGCAGCAGGGCCAGCTCCTCGACAACATCCTCCTCGCGACGAAGGAGCTCAACAACTTCATCACGTCGATCCTCGATCTCACGAAGATCGAAAGCCAGAACCTAACGCTGCAGAAAGAGAGCAAGGACATCAACAAGCTCATCGAGGGCATCGCCGACAAGCTCCGCTACGAGGTCGAGGCGCAGAAGATGGAGCTCGACCTGGAGCTCGCGCCGCTCTATCCGATCCAAGTGGACGCGGTGCTCATGAACCGGGTCATTTCGAACCTCATCGAGAATTCCATCAAGTACGCGGGCCAGGGGCGGCAGATCTCGATAAAGACCTGGGATGACCCGCAGTGGGTGTACATCGAAATCCGCGACAACGGAGTCGGCATCAAGGCCGAAGACCTCGCGCACATATTTGACAAGTTTTATCGGGTCAAGAACGACTCGACCCACGCGATCAAGGGTTCTGGCCTGGGCCTTTATCTGGTAAAATATTTCATCGAGCTTCACAGCGGCACCATCACGGCGGCTTCGGCGCCCGGCGAGGGGACCGCCTTCACCATCAAGCTCAAGAACGAATAGGAGTGCTCCATGCACAAGGTCTTGGTTGTCGACGACGATAAGGTTCTCCAGCAGTCCGTGCGCCAGGCACTGGAGTTCCACCACTTCGTGGTGGAGGTCGCCGACAACGGCAAGGAAGCCGTCGGGAAAGTCTACCGCGAGAAGTACGACCTCGTGGTCATGGACGTGAACATGCCGGAGATGGACGGCATCCAGGCCCTCGCGGAGATCAAGAAACACGACCCGTCGATGATCGTCCTGATCCTCACCGCGTACTCGAACGTCACCGACGCGGTGAAAGCCGTGAAAGAGGGCGCTTACAACTACCTCGAGAAGCCCATCAGCGGCGAGAACCTCGTCGCGCTCATCAAGCGAGCGCTGAAGGCGCGCTCGCTCGTCGAGACCACCGCGTTCTCCGCTCCGCTCATCTCCGTCGGGGAGAGCACGTCGAACGACAAGTTCGTCGGTGAGTCGAACTCGATGAAGAAGGTTTTCGACGTCATCGGCAAGCTCGCGAAGGTCAACACTCCCGTGCTCATCCGCGGCGAGTCCGGCACCGGGAAAGAGCTCGTCGCCAAGGCGATCCACTTCAATGGCCCGCGGAAGGACGAGAAGTTCGTCACCATCAACTGCGGTGCCGTCCCCGAGAACCTCATCGAGAGCGAGCTCTTTGGCCACGAGAAGGGCGCGTTCACGGGAGCGACCGAACGCAAGATCGGTAAGTTCCAGTACGCCGACGGCGGGACCCTCTTCCTCGACGAGATCGGTGACATCTCTCCGGCGATGCAGGTGAAACTCCTGCGCGTGCTCCAGGAAAAGACCTTCACCCCGGTCGGCTCGAACCGCGAGATCAAGGTCGACGTGCGCATCATCGCCGCGTCTCACAAGCCCTTCGAGGAGATGATCAAGGACGGCTCGTTCCGCGAAGACCTCTTCTACCGACTGAACGTACTCCCGGTGTACCTGCCGCCGCTGCGCGAACGCAAGAGCGACATCCCGCACCTCCTGCAGCACTACGTCGACTACTTCAATAACACTCATAGCCTGCAGATCAAAGGCTTCACGCCGGAGGCGGCCGAGGCGCTCACGAACTACGGCTTCCCCGGGAACATCCGCGAGCTGCGGAACATCGTCGAGCACTGCTTCATCATGGAGGCCCACGAGCTCATCGGCGTCTCGGCGCTCCCGTCGCACGTGCTCAAGGGCGGTGCCCGAGAGGAGAAAGACGCGGGGTCCGAGGAGACGATGATCGACCTGCAGTCGATCAAGGATTCCGTGCTCGATTCTCCATCGCCGAGCACGGCCAGCGCAGCGGGCTCCGGCGGCGAAGTGCAGTTCGCCTTCGGCGTGCGGCATGGCGAAGGCGGTAAGCTCGACTTCGCGGTCGCCAAAGACTCTTTCGAGCGCGAGTTCATCGTCCAGGCCCTCAAGCTCAACAAGGGCCGCATCAACCAGACGGCGCTCAACGCGAACATCCCCAAGAAGACGCTCTTGCGGAAGATCGAGAAGTACGAAATCAACCCGAAGGACTTTTACTAGATGGCGCGCTTTTGGAAACTTCTGGTGATGATCTGTTTTCTCATCATCATCGATCAGATCACGAAGGGCATGACCCAGTCTTACTTTCGCTTCGAGGGAGAGTCGCTCCCGGTGATCGACGGCTTCTTTAGCTTCACCTACGTGAAGAACCCCGGCGCCGCCTTCGGCATGGGCGGCCAGGCGAGTCCCTGGCTGCGGCAGCTCATGTTCCTCTTCGTCCCGACGGTCTTTTCAGTCTGGGTAGTCTACATGCTCGTGAAGACGATCAAGGGGCCTGTGCACATGTCGCTGGCTTACGCCCTGATCTTCGCCGGTGCCGTCGGAAACCTCATCGACCGGTACACCCTCGGCTACGTCGTCGACTTCTTTCTCTTCTACTACAAAGAGCACGACTTCCCGGCCTTCAACGTCGCCGATAGCTGCATCACCGTCGCCGCGGGTCTGCTGATCTTCGACATGCTCCTCGCGATGAAGAAGAAGTCCACCACGGACCAGTCCGCGGCTTCTTCGCAGAGCTGATGCTCCCGCTCTTGCTCGACGTCGCCGGCTGGCGGATCTACTCGTACCCCCTCCTCGTCGGCTTCGCCTGGGGCATCGCCTTCCGCCTCGCCGAAGGTCGCCTTCCCGCGTCGATCGGCTCGCGCCAGTTTTCCTTCTGGGTGCTCGGGCTCTTTCTCTCGTCCTGGGTCGGTGCGAAGCTCCTCTTCCTTGCGACTCCCTCGGCGTACGACGCTCGAGAACTCGTTACCGCGAGCAGCTTCTGGCTCGGCGGGGGCTTCGTCTTCCTCGGCGGTTTGCTCGGCGGCTTTTTTTACACTCTCATCGTTGGCGGAGTGCTGCCTCGCTTTCGGCCCACGACGATGCAGTTCACTCTCGTGCCCCTTCTGTGGGGTCACGCCATTGGCCGCCTCGGGTGCTTCCTCGCCGGCTGCTGCTTTGGCACACAGACGGATCTCCCATGGGCCGTGCACCTGCACGGCTTCGATCGGCACCCCGTGCAGCTCTACGAAGCTGCGGGCCTGGCGGGCCTGGCGCTCGTCCTGAAGAACCGGAAAAACCTTCTCGCGGAGTACCTCGTTGGGTACGGAGCGCTTCGCCTCTTGGTGGAATTTTTTCGTGGCGACGAAATCCGTGGGGCGATCCTAGGATTGAGCACATCCCAGTGGATCGCACTTCCGATGATCCTGGTGGGTGCCATCATCTTCCTGAGAAAATCCAGAGCCTTAGACTAAAAAGGTCAAGTTTTATGAACCTTTCCCGATAAGTTGAAAAACTTCTTCGGGAGAAGCCCTTGGAGCATGATCCTCAGTCCGCGCCTCGAGTCCTGCAGTACCGCTACTATTACCGCTGGTACGCGATAGCAGTGGCCTTCGGGTGGTTACTCACTCTCGGTGCCCTCACGATATTTTTCACCCAGCCGACGCCGCCTAAGAGCTACGACGAAGTTCTCGGCCTTGGGGTCCTTGCAGTACTCTTTCCAGCACTTTACTTCTACTGGCTTCACCCGAAGCTCTCGCGGAAGGTGCAGGTCTACGCCGACAGGCTTAAGTTCACCCAAGGGGAGCGCAGCTGGGAGGTCATGTTCAACGACGTTGTCGCGGTGGAGCTTCCCTTTCGGTCCGTCGTGCGGCTGCGGCTGCGCCAGGGTCAGAGCGTGTGGTTTTCCGCTGCCCTGGAGCGGATGGACTACGTATGGGAGGGCCTCGCGCGCGCCTGCCCGGAACTCACGAAGGGAGCCGATGCTTTCGAAGAGATCCGACTCCGACTCGTTCAGTTCGACCACCATGAAAAGCGCAAGGAGTGGTTCTTCCGCCACCGCTTGCTCGACGTCTTCAATTGGATCGTGCTTCCGGCGGTGGTGATCGCGCTGGGCTACCAGCTCCAGGCGTCGAGCGTCGTGATCCACGCTAAAGCGGCCTACTTCTTTCGCCTCGCCATGTACGTCGCCCTCGTGACCATCGCTATGGCCTTCTTCTGGTCACTCCTCCTGAAGCACTTCGTCTTCGACAAAGAGGTCGCGCGGCAGCTGCAAGACGAGGGGAGCAAGCTCCGCGACCTCGCCCACGAGAGCGCCGTGCTCCAGCGCGGAAAGTTTCTCCAGCTGGTGAGCTGTGCGCTCCTCATGACCGTCATCATCCGCTCTGACCTGAACCTCTTCTCCGTGACGAAAACGAAGGCCGCGATGCGCGCCCTGAAGCTCCCGGCGAACCGCACCCTGATCGTCGACAACCGCTACAACTGCGTCGACTGCACCTACGCTCTCCAGGAGGGTGACCTGGTTCTCTTCGGCAAAGGAGTGATCGGTCAGGTGCTAGCGATGCCCGGGGACGTCGTGGGCCACAGCCGAGCGGCGGACCCCGGGAGGGCCATCGCCAGCGAGAGTATCTTCGCGATCCCGGAAAACTCCATCGCGATCAAGAGTGGCAAAGACGGCAAAGAGGTCGTCATCGTGCCGATGGCCGAGCTGGTTGGTAAGTTGAAAAAACCGTGAGCCGCGCTCCCCTTGAGGTATGATATCCGCTAGGGTTTCCTCAAGAGGAGTCACGGATGAAGCTTCTTATCGCCTTTCTCATTTCCGTTCTGAGCATCGCCGTCGCGCGCGCGGACCTGCTGATCGAGCCGGCCGTCGGCTACAACATCGGGAAGTTCGATGATACGACTGTGACGGGCCTCGGCTACGGTGGTCGCCTCGGCTACACGATGCTCGGGTTTCAGCTCGGTGTGGACTACCTCCAGTCGAGCATGTCCGATTCCGACTCGAACAAATACAGCACCACGGACATCGCTGCCTTCGTGGGCTATCGATTCC
>DAIPJL010000092.1:0-11241 GCA_036770305.1 Bacteriovoracaceae bacterium
ACATGTACGTCATCAACTCCGCGGGCGTGCTCGTCTACCAGGGAGCGATCGACAGCATCTCCAGCGCCGACCCCGCCGATATCCCCAAGGCGAAAAACTACGTCGCGCAGGCGCTAGACGCGACGCTCGAAGGCAAGGCCGTGGCGGAAGCCTCCACCAAGGCCTACGGCTGCGGCGTGAAGTACGAGTAATCTCGTCCCCTTCTTCCCTTTCGTCACCAAGGGCCCTAAAATCTTTTCTATGATGGATCTTAGGGCCACTCTCCAACTTGCCCACACCCTCCTTACGCAGGCCAACATTGATCACGCACTTATCGGTGGCCTAGCGCTGGCGTGCTACGGCTCGACACGAGCAACGCAAGATCTCGACCTTCTCATCCATGAAAATCAAGTCGCTCGGGCCAAAGAGCTCCTGGAAAAAAATGGCTTTACCATGCTCCACGAGAGCCCAGAGGTGCTGCAGTTTGACGGCATCGGTTTGGTGGATATCCTCATTGCCCGACGCCCGATCTCCCAGCGGATGCTCTTCGACGCTACTCCGGGAGGCCCCGAAGGCATCCGCTTCTTGAAAGCTGAAGACCTCATCGGCCTCAAGATCCAGGCCTACGTCAACGACCCGAAACGCGAGCTACAGGACAAGGCAGACATCCAATTCCTGATCGAGTCCGGAGCTTCCCTCGACTGGGTGAAGATCCGACACTACGCCGACCTCTTCAACCAATGGGAGAGCATCGATGCCCTTAAAAAAATCGCCGGACTTTGAGGCCTATTTTAAATTCTTGGCCGACTTCTTTGCACTTTTCCCCGCGCTGCAGGCAAAGCCACGTAGGCCCATGACGGGCGAGCACTTCAAGCTCTAAAAACTGCCCCCTTATAATGGTGTTAAATTGATCAATTCGCCTGTGAAGCCTGAGGCTTAGAGCGTGTATTGAAAGTCATATTTACCGAGGGCGCCTCCAGCTTTCTAGCGTTTCAATTTCGAATCATTCTGGCATTGAGTTTCGAGACTATAGCAGTCCCGTGCGCCAGAATGTGACAGGCGAATTGATGGCCAACACCATTATAAGGGGGCAGTTCCTAAGCTTCAGCGCCAGAAGCGGAAAACGAAAATCTGATACTCGCCGACGCCGACGGGACGCATCTCGTGCTGAAACCCCGCCGCCGTCATCTCGTCCACAAACTTCTGGAGGTAGGCCCGGCCCGGGTCCGAGAGCCACACCTCCCCGCCCTCTTTCAGGAGCGCGCAGAAACTCCGCGCCACGTCTCCCGGGTGCTTCGGCTCGTAGAGCACGTCCGAGCCCATGACGACGTCGTAGCGCTCGTGCCCCGGGGCCTCGCGCCAGTTGAGTTTTTCATAGGGAAGCTCCAGTGAGTTGTGGCGCAGGTTGCGCGCCAGGAAGTTCGGCACGTCGTCGTGGAAGTCACTGGCGCGCACGTCGAGGCCCAGCGAGCGCGCCACCAGCGACGGGTAGGCGAGCCCACAGCCTACTTCGAAAAGCGACTTGCCCTTGAGCTCACTCGCACGCTCCGCCACCAGCTGCGCCAGTCCCTCGGCCGCGGGCCAGAGCACACCGTAGTAGGGACAAAGGTCTTCCGCAAATGGATCTCCGTGATCGGGCAGCACTTCACAGAGCTGATCGATCGCCTCATCCAGATCGAGGATGGTCTCCATCACCATGAGCTTGTGGGGCCAGGTGCGCTGCTCAATTTTAGTCCGGTAGCGGGGGTATTCCATGGCCACATACTAGCGAGCTTCGCGCAAAGCTGCTAGAACTTGCCATGGCGATTCGCACCGGAAAATTCAAAAAGCGCCTGGCCGACGAGGCCAGCTTAGAGCACGAAGCGCCCCTGCTCGCTCCCCGCTTTGCTGCACTGAAAGAGCGTCACGCCCGCGGCGAACTCGGCGATGCCCAGTTTGCGATTCTGTGGTGCTTGATCTACCTCCACGTGCGCTACCAGAAGCTCGCCTGGGGAGCGCATCGACGAGACGCGCTGCTGGCCATTGGCAAAAGCTGGCCCAGGCTCTGCGAGCTGGCGGAACTTTCTTGGGAGGAGGATTTCCTGCGCCGCTACCCGACGCTGGATGCGCTTCTCAATCACCGCGCCTTCCGCGCCACGCCCGAGGCCGTGCACCGCACGCTCTTGAACTGGGAAGAGGGCCACTACCCGCTGATCCTCATGGAGCGCATCCCCTCGGTGCAAGAAGTCCTTGCGCAGCAGGTGCAAGGTCGCCGCTGCGTGACGCTCTTGACCCGCGAGGATCAGCTGGCGCGTTTCGTGCTCGGCGAGCGCGACCCCTTGGGCTTCGGGATGCACGACCTGATCCACGCCGATCATTTCTTTCACAACAATCAACTCCGCCAGGGCCAGATCGGCTTCTACCGTCAACTCAAGACGCTGCTGGATGCCGGTGCCTTTTCTCCGTGGCTGGCGCGCGAGGGCTTCGAGGAGCGCCTCGAGTACCTCGCGGCCGACATGAACTCCCACCCGCTGCACCTGTGGAAGTGCCTCAAGGCCATCCTTGAAATCAGCAATAAAGATGCCGCGCTCGAGGCTTTCGAGCAGGGTGGCTTCGCTCAAGTGCTGGGCCAATCCATCGACGTGCCCTCGCAGGCCCTCTCCCTGCTCAACCGTGAGAGCTTTCGCATCCCCCTTGAGGGCGTTCATCTCACCAATTGGTGCGAAAGCTGGGGTAGCTGGCCAAAACATTGTTCTTCAATGACAGGTATCTCTTGAAAACTTCAAGCCAACATGCTACATACGCCGAAATCAAAAGACAGTGAATGCGCCAGCTTAAGCTTAACATCTACCGAGGGACGCACGGGGGCAGAAGGCCCGGTGCCGGCAGGAAGCGCCTTCACTCCAAAGGCGTGGCGCACGCCCCTCGTGAGAGTGTCACTGCGCGCACGCCGGTGCACATTAACTTCAAGCTACAAGCGCGCCTCAAAAACAAGTTCGCCCTGCGCTGCCTTCGTCGCGCGATCCACTGCGCGCGCCGCCAGGGCCTAGGCATCCTGCACTTCTCGCTGCAAGCTAATCATGTGCACCTCATCGCCGAGGCGAGCGATAACCCGACGCTCACGCGCGGCATGCGCGCGCTCACCATCAGTTTCTCAAAGGCGCTGGGCCAGGGCCGCGTGCAGCTGGAGCGCTACCACCTCCACGTACTACGCACGCTGCGGGAAGTGCGCCACGCCCTGCTCTACGTGCTGTGCAACGAGCAGCGGCACGCAGGAACACGGCGTCTCAGGGCCGATGAATACACTTCCCTGTCTCATTTCCCTAGGCTTGCACTCTTCGCGAGAAAGATGAGACTCACCATCATCCGCGGGGCTCCTTCGCCGATCGAAGTCGACGAGGGGCGAAGCTGGCTTGCGCGCCGGGGCCTCGCTGAACTTAGTGCGCTGCGGGCCTAAAGATCGCCGAGTTCTTGTCATTCTCGCGTACCTCGACGAGGGTCACCCAAGCACGTCCCTTCGTGGTGCGCTGGACGATGTCCTGCGCTTTCTCGTAGGCCCACAGCGCCGTGCCTTCCATGCTCGGGTTCGGCAGCACGCGCAGCTGGATCACGCCGCGGCGATCGAGGTCTTGCCAGGTGGCAAGTTCCGGATCATCGACGGCGGCGAGGAAAGTGTGGTCGAAGGTGTCTTCCAGGAGTTTCTTGAGTTCCTTGAGGCCTCCGAAGTCGACCACCCAGCCTTCGACGGTGCGTTCGCTACAGGCGAACTCGAAGTAGAACTCCCGCGAGTAGCCGTGCACGAAGCGGCAGTGGGACTCCGCCCGCCACTGGCGATGGGTACAGGGGAAGCCGGTGAAGCGCTTGGTAGACGTGAACAGCTCAGGGCCCATAGATCTCTCCTTGTGCGCCAAGATAGCGCGGTCTTTCGAACGCGGCAAGCTCGCGCCATTGATCATGCTTGGTCCGGCGATGGCGGTGCTCACGCAGGTAGCGGATGGCAAGCTCCTCTTCCCAGGGAGTCCCTCGCTTAGGAATATGCGCATCAGGCGACCGCAGCATCTGCTCCGGCGCAAGCGTCGAGTAGGTGTAGCCTACCAAACGTCCGTCGCGCACCAGTACGTAGCTCCACTCTCCCAATCGGCGTCCCTCGCTCCACAGGAGCAGGTTGTCGCAGGGGAAGCGCTGCGGCCGCACCAGCTCCTCGAGCGCCCGGTTGAGCGCCAGCTTCTCGTTCTTCGAGAGCCCCCCCTCGCGCCAGGCGAAGTCGCCGGCGTGCAGCTGGCGCTCGAGGGTCTTGAGTTTCTTACGCGCGACAGCTTCACTGCTGAAGCGCCACAGCGCCTCGCCCGCTTTGAGTTTTGCCACCTCCAGACGCTTGAGCCCCTCGTGCTCACGCAGGGTGATCATCCAGCGCAAGGGCCTGCCTTCGAAGCGCGCGCGCCGAAACTGCGCGATCAGCTCGCTGCCGGTGACCTCGGCGCGCAGATTCCGCAGCCGCTTGAGCCGCGCCTTGTTCTTCGTCCCGATCGCTAAGAGTTCCTGACCCAGGGCCAGGACATTGTCCGTGGCGTGGATCTCGAAGGCGCGCTGGGCCTCGTCGAAGCAGTACAAAAGTCCGGGTCTTGCCACCAAATCCTTGAGCGCGGCCTCGTGCTCCGGCAGGTAGCGCGGCTTCGTCCCCACCGCGCCGCGGGTCAGCTCGCGCAGCTCGAGGAAGAGCTTCAGGCAGGCCTCGGCGTCGGGCAGCGCACGGTGCTGCTCCTTGAGCGGAATGCGAAAGAAGCGGCACAGGTCCTCGAGCGCGTAGCTCTTGAGCCCCGGGATGAGGTCCTGCGCCAGCTCGAGGGTGCAAAGGGTCCTGAGCTTCAGAGGCCTTCCCAGTTGGGCGAAGGCACGCTCGAGCATGGGCCAGTCGAACTCCACCTTGTGAGAAACGAACACCGCCCCCTCCAGCCGCAGCGCCACCGCTTCGGCGACCTCATAGAACTTCGGCGCATCGACCAGCTCGCGCTGCCCGATGAGAGTGAGATTGTGGATGAACTTCGAAACCGGCACGAGGGGGTTCAGCAGGGTCTGGTAGACGTCGGTGACCCTGCCGTCTTGCCAGGTGATGAGAGCGATCTCGATCATTTCTCGCTCGCTTGAGAGCCCTGTGGCCTCAATATCCGCAATGACGTATCGCATGACTTAGATGTTACATTGACCCAGGGGCGGGGGAAAAGCTATTTTAATAAGACATGAACTTAGACCCGCATTGGTCAAAACACCTTTCGCTTGCACCCCTGGATTTCATTCGCAGTGAGCGTGCCAGCGGGAAGAAGATCTTCCCGAAGGACGAGGACCTCTTCCGCGCCCTCGAGCTCGCCCCCCTCGCGAAGATCAAAGTGGTGATCCTGGGCCAGGACCCCTACCACAGCGCCGGCCAGGCACACGGGCTTGCCTTCTCCGTGCCGCAGAATATTCCGCTGCCGCCCTCGCTTAGAAACATCTACCAAGAACTCATGAGCGACCTCGCGGTCCCGCTTCCCAAGCACGGCAACTTGAGTTGCTGGGCCCAGCAGGGCGTACTCTTGCTCAACACCGTGCTGACGGTGGAAGAAGGCAAGGCCGGTAGCCACCACAACAAGGGCTGGGAGAGCTTCACTGACGGCGTCATTCAGACGCTCAACGAGAAACGCGAGAACCTCGTGTTCATCCTCTGGGGGGCCCCGGCGCAGAAGAAGGCTTCGATCGTGAATCCGCAGCGCCATCACATCATCTCGTCGGTTCACCCCTCACCGCTCTCGGCCTACAAAGGTTTTTTCGGCTCCAAACCTTTCTCAAGAGCAAATGAATTTCTGCGCTCGAAGAATATCGCCGAGATCGACTGGCGCGTTCAGTAGTCCTCGACGGAGATTTAAAGTCTTATTAACAATCGGTGTAGAAAGCTTAATCCGAGCTTTCTTTCCGGATGCTTAGGCGCATTCTCCGAGTGGCGCCATCGGTCTTAAGTCAATTGCTCACTCGTGTTCGGCCCTCTAGCATTTCTCCATCTAGTCTCTAAACAACAAGGAGTTGAGATGAAACGTGCACTCAGTGTTGCGTGTGTTGGACTGCTGTCCTGTGCACCCGCAATCGCCAAGACAGACGTCTACGGCTTTATTACTGCTAACTGGGAAAAGTCCGAGAAGTCGCAGAACGAAGACGGCGCGAACAAGGAGTTCAATCCGAACGAGATTGATAACCCCTTCATCCACGTCATGGTGAACAACACCCAGGGCGCCTACCGGTCTTTCCTGAACATCAACGGCGGCGGCGCCGGCGAACTCGACGTGCGCAACGCCTGGTTCGAAGGCCAGATCCTCGGCGAGCACATGAAGTACCGCATTGGGAAAATGTACCGCTTCTTCGACATCTACAACGAGATCCTGGACGCCGTGCCGACCTACATCGGTATCGAGCCCCCAGAGCTCTTCGACAAAGATCACCTGATGGTCTCTCGTACCACCAACTTCATGCTGCACGGGAACTTCCTCAAGGGCGACCACGAATTCCGCTACAGCATCACGACCGGTAACGACGACCGCGACCAGGAAGAAGTGCCAGTAGGTGGTGACCTGCGCTGGGAGCACAACCCCGGTAACTACACTCTGATGGTCGGTACCTCCTTCTACTACTCGGGTAACACCGGGGCCGGCGAAGTTGGTGCGGACAGTGGTGTGGCCGCGCACATGGCCCGCGACAACTACTCCGTAAACGTGCTCTACTCGCAGTTCACCATGAAGAACTGGCTCGCTCAGGCGTCCTTTGCTCGCGCGAAACACGATGGTATCCGTGATGCTCAGTTCATCGAAGATAATGCAGATGCTTTCCAGGGTATTCCTGGGAACAGAGCAAATCGCTTTTGTGACGGAGGCGACTGTACTGCAGCTGCGAACGTTCGCCTCAAGGCCAAGTACAACATCGACACCTGGTACCTCCGTCTCGGCTACATGATCGGCCTGAACGACGGCGCATCCATCACGCCTTACGTGCAGTACGACTACTACTACAACCCCGAGATGATCGGCGCGAAGTCGGCCGGCGGTGACAACGAAGCCGGTTGGTCAGATGACGGTAAGTTCACCAAGCGCACCCTCGGTGCCGTCTACCGCCCGGTGAGCAACATCGCCATCAAGCTCGACGGCTCGACGCACCACCACCGCTTCAACGGCAAGGACGAGAGCTACGCGGAAGTGCGCTCCTCCTTCGCCTACCAGTGGTCCCTTTAATACTCGAGAAGGATAAGGAATAACGACTATGAAACTTAAAGCGTTGACACTCATTCTGACCTTCGCCTTCGCGCTTCCCGGCTTCGCGGCAGAGATCATGGGCCTCGTGTCCCGTGACTGCACCGTGAACGAGATGAACAAAGGCGACTTTAAAAACTACTTCCGCGGTAAGATCCCCTCTCTCGGGTCTGGCGCGGTGGCCCTCTACTATCTCCCCGAGACCACCGACGCAGGCAAGGCCTTCTTCGCGGACCTCGGCATGTCCCAGAGTGCCTTCGAGAACATGTGGAACGAAATGAAGCTCTCCGGGAAAACCGGCGCCACCCTCACCAAAGTCGCTTCGGAAGAAGAGATGATGGAAAAGGTGAAAGGCTCCGGCTCGGCCCTCGGCTTCGTCACCAAACAAATGATCGCTCGCGGAAACGCAGTGAAGGGCCTGGTCTTCCAGTAAGCTCTTCTTTTCTAGGCAGAGAGGGGTTTATCTCCACTCCCTCTCTGCCTCATTATCACATCCTCAAATGCTCCTAGAGCCGCCTTCGCTCCCTCCCCCATCGCAATCACAATCTGCTTAAAGGGCACGGTGGTCACGTCGCCGGCGGCGAAGATGCCGCGGCTGGTGGTGCGGCCCTTGGCGTCGATCACCACTTCGCCGCTCTTGGTGAGCTCCACCACGTCTCTCAGGAAGCCGCTGTTCGGCACCAGGCCGATCTGCACGAAGACGCCGGCGAGCTTGAGCTCTTTGACCTCGCCGCTGGTGCGGTCCTCGTAGCGCAGGGCCGTGAGCTTCTCGCCGTCGCCCAGCACCTCGCTGGTGCGCGCGCTGGTGAGGATGGCGGCGTTGGGGAGCGACTTGAGTTTTTCCACCAGCACGGCGTCGGCGCGCAGGGTCTCGCCGAACTCGATGAGCGTCACCGACTTCACGATGCCCGCCAGGTCGATGGCCGCCTCGACGCCGGAGTTTCCGCCGCCGATCACCGCCACGTCCTTGCCCTTGAAGAAGGGCCCGTCGCAGTGCGGACAATAGGCGACCCCCTTACCCAGGTAGTCTTTCTCTCCGGGGACGTTGAGCTGGCGCCACTTCGCGCCGGTGGCGACGATGAGGGCCTCGGCGGTGAGCTCCTCGCCGCTTTCGAGCTTGAGCCGCGACCGCTCCTTGGCCTCACCGAACTTTTCGACGCCGGCGACGCGGCGGTGCTCGAAGAGCGCGACGTCGTAGCTGCGCAGGTGCGCGGCGAGGTCCGCGGCGAGCTTCGGGCCCTCGGTGTAGGTCTGGGAGATGAGGTTCTCGATGCCCTTGGTGTCGAGCACCTGGCCGCCGAGCTTGTCGGCGACGATGGCCGTCTTGAGGCCCTTGCGGGCCGAGTAGATGGCGGCCGAGACCCCGGCCGTGCCCATACCCAGCACCACCACGTCGAAGTGGCCGAGGTTGCTACTCACCGCTTGCTGAGTCTTGCCGAACTTTTCTTCCAGCTTCTCGAGGAGCTCGGCCATGCCCGCTTTCCCCGAGTGCAGCAGCGCCTCCCCGGCCAGCACGCTCGGAACCCCGAGGATGCGCCGGCGCTCGATCTCTTCTTGGATGAACTCGCCGTCGACCATGGTGTGCTTGAAGTCGGCGTGCGTGAGCGCCATGAGGTTGAGCGCCTGCACCACCTCCGGGCAGTTCTCGCAGGAAAGCGAGATCACGGTGCGCAGCTCGACGGGGCCTTGGAGCGCCCGGATGCGGTTCAAAAATCCTTCGTCGGGCCGGCGGCCCTTCTCGTCGGCGTGTAAGAGCGCCATGACCAGCGAGGTGAACTCGTGGCCCCCGGGGATGCCTTCGAAGCGCACGCCGGTGAGCGTGCCTCCGCGGGCGATGCCGAAGGCCGGGAAGGCCGAGCTCTTCCCGGACCTCGTGATACTGATGAGCGGCGAGGCAGAGGCGACCTCGGTCAAGAGCTCGAGGAGCTCGCTCTGTTTTTCGTGCGTGCTCTCGTCCACCACGAAGCTGAGCTCGCGGGTGAGTTTGGCAAACACGTTCTTGAGTTCGTCGATGAGTTCTTGGTCCAACATAAGTCACCTCTGCGGTTAGGGAGTCTTCGCTCGCTTGCGATCGCTAGATCTTGCCGACCAGGTCGAGGCCGGGCTTGAGCGTCTTCGCGCCGGGCTTCCACTTCGCCGGGCAGACTTCGCTCGGGTTGTTGCGCACGAACTGGGCGGCCTGCACCTTGCGCAGCAGCTCCTCGGCGTTGCGGCCGATGCCGTTGTCGTTCACCTCGGCCATCTTGATGTGGCCGTCGGGGTCGACGAGGAAGGTGCCGCGGTAGGCGAGGCCCTCTTCTTCGATGTAGACGCCGAAGGCGCGCGACAGGTGGCCCGTGGGGTCGGCGAGCATCGGGTAGTTAATCTTCTTGATGGACTCCGAGGTGTCGTGCCAGGCCTTGTGGGTGAAGTGCGTGTCCGTCGAGACCGAGTAGACCTCGACGCCCATCTTCTTGAACTCCTCGTACTTCTCGGCGACGTCCACCAGTTCGGTGGGGCACACGAAGGTGAAGTCGGCCGGGTAGAAGAAGAAGATGGCCCACTTGCCCTTGAGGTCGTCCTGGGTGACGGTCTTGAAGCCGTTGTTGTGGTAGGCCTGGACCTTGAAGCTTGGGACTTTGGTGTTGATCAGCGTTTGCATGGAAACTCCTTTGGTGTGTGTCCTTGAGGCATCTTCGATCAGCTCGGGAATTTTATCTAATCTTTGATTTCTATGGGCCCATAGGGCCCCTCGATAAGACAAGAATCTCCAACACTTAGACAGGCGCTCCCGGCAGTAGGTGGATGAAAAAAGCTGTGCTACTGTGGCGCTATGAAGTTCATACTCGCGCTGCTCGTGTTCAGCGCCCAGGCAGGAGAGACGAAGATGAAGGAAGTGGCGACGCTCGCCGGAGGGTGCTTCTGGGGCATGGAGGAGATCATCCGCGAGATCCCCGGCGTACTTGAAACCAATGTCGGCTACACCGGTGGAGACCCGACGAAGACCACCTACCTGCAGGTGAAGACCGGCAACACCGGGCACGCGGAAGCGATCCGCGTCGTGTTCGATCCTGCGAAGCTCAAGTACGAGACGCTCCTCGAGTGGTTCTTCCGCATGCACGACCCCACCACGGTGGACCGCCAGGGCAACGACGTCGGCACCCAGTACCGCTCGGAGATCTTCTACCACTCCGAGGAGCAGCGGCTCACGGCCCTCAAGGTGAAGGACCGCGTGGAGCGCAGCGGGGCGTGGAAGAAGCCGGTGGTGACGAAGATCACCTTGGCACCGCAGTGGATCGACGCCGAGGAGTACCACCAGGATTACCTGCGCAAGAACCCCGGCGGCTACACCTGCCACTTCGTGCGCAAGCTCGACTTCTAGCTGGGGCCTACTTCAGTGGGATGAAGGCGAGCTTGTCCGCGTGGGGCCATCCGGTCTTCTGCGCCTCTTCGTCCCAGGCGGTGATCTCGGCGCCCCAGCCGGCCGGCCCTTCGCCCTTGTCTTTGTCTCTGCCCCAGCGGCAGACCACCTCGAAGTTCAGGCCGGGTTTTTCACCGCGATCGACCGTGAGGTGAAAGAGCGCGCCGACCTGCGGCCCCGTGGGTGCGTTGACGAAGAACCCCCCGCGCCCGTAGCTCAGCTTGTCCTGCGGCACCCGCGTGATGTGTGCGGCGTCGAAGGTCTTCATCCAGCGTTCCGTGAGCGGCTTCACCAGACGCTTGCAGAGTTCGAAGAGCTGGTCCATGTCGTAGGGCTTTTGCATGACGGCTTCGGCGCCGCGGGCGAGGGCCTCGGCCACGGTGATGTCCGCGAAGCCAGTGACAAGAACTACGGGCAGATCAATGTGCTGGCGGCGAATCGAGTCCAGCAGTTCGACTCCCGAGGCCCCCGGCATGCGAATATCTGATATCACGAGGTCCACTTGCTGGGCTTCAATGATAGCGAGGGCTTCCGGCACGTTATGCGCCAGCAAAGGCCGTGCCCCTAAGTCGGCCAATTCCGAGGCGAGGATCTCGCAGAGATCTTTTTCGTCAT
>DAIPJL010000093.1:0-11073 GCA_036770305.1 Bacteriovoracaceae bacterium
CGGTAGAGCTCGAGGAGCACGAGCTGCACGCTCGATTCGTGGAGCTGCAGGTTCTCCGGGAAGTGGCGCATGAGGTAGTTGAGCCGCGAGAGCAGCATCACCGAGACGTGGCCGTAGGAGTCGTAGCTGGTCTTAAAAATGCTCAGCAGCTGGTCGTAGTAGGTCTTCCAGATCCAGAAGTCGATGGGCCGGTGCCAGTAGGGCACGAAGCCCTTGCGCAGCTTGCGCTTGAAGGAGCGCGAGAGGATGTGCTCCTCGGCGCGCTTGTGCAAGAGGTCCCGCCCCCAGTCGAGCTCGAGGGCCTCCCGGCGCTGCTGCTCGTAGCGCTTGGGGTTTTCTTTTTCCAGAGTCGCGTCGAACGCGAGGAGTTCCTGCATCTCTGCCCTCACCGCCATGACCTCGGGCCTGGGGCAGAGCGAGGCACCAGGGCATTTGAGCGTGCACCCCTCGCAGGGTGGCGCCGAGAGCGGAAAGTCGACCACGAGGTTCTGCAGCTGGTACTGCTCGATCCAGGTGGTGAGGATTTCGTCGCGGTCCTGCATCTCCTCGTCTTTGACCTGCTGGAGCGACTTCAGAAACCAGCGCCCCTTCTCGGGGTAGTGCTCGAGGAGGCAGAGGAAGAAGTTTTCCCGCCGGCCACCGCCGAGGGAGAGGCCGGCGACGTTGGCGTTCATGCGCGAAGCGGTGCCTCCACCACGAAGTCGAGGCGGCGCATGTGGCACTTGGCGATGAGCGCGTCGAGGGCGTCGAGTGGCATGCCGTTGTGGACGAGGATGAAGCAGCCGCCGCCGCCGGCGCCACACATCTTGAGGCCCACCGGGTGGCCCTGGGAGCGGAGCGCGCGGGCGAGGTCGTCGATCTTGTCGGTGGTGATGTTCGGGAAGAGCTTCTCCCGGGCCGCGCCCTCCTCGCCGATGAGCTGGAGCATGCGCGGGTAGTCTTTCTGCTTGATGGCTTCGCGGGTCTGCGCGGCGATGCGGGCGATCGTGGAAAGGCCTTCGACGATCTCGGGCTTCTTGTCGAAGAAGCCCTTGTAGACTTCCCAGTTGTTGATGCCGGAGGCGCGGCTCTGGCCCGAGTACACCAGGGCGATGTTTTTCTCTAAGACTTGCTTGAGTTCGGGAGTGTAGAGCTGCTCAATAAGCATATCGCCTTCGATACCTCGTAGGGCCAGCACTCCACCCACCAAAGCTGGGAAATAGTCTTGATAGCCGGCCATCCCTTGGTTGAGGATGCGCGACTCGACGGACTTCACTCGGCGGACGGCTTCTTTAACTTCGAAGGACGTCTCGGTGTGCCGACAGAGGGCCTTGTAGAGCGTCACGCCCATGGCCGAGGAGCCGCCGAGGCCCGAGCCGGCCGGAGCGCCGGAGGCGAGCTCGACCTTGAGGTGCTTCGTGAGCTTGAAGAGCTTCAGCAGCTGGAGAACGAAGGTCATCTCTTCGAAGCGCTTGGTGTAGAGCACGTCGTCGTCGGTGAGCTCGCGCTCCTCGTAACGGTAGGTTTTGTCGTAGTCCTTCGAGACGATCTCGACGCCGGCGAAGCTCGTCTCACTCAGCGTGACCTGCGCCTTGAGGCCGGTCGCGACGTTGAGGGTCCAGACGTCCTTGAGGATGAGGTTAATCGGTTCGATGTCGAGGGTGCCGCCGACGAGGTCGACGCGCACCGAGCCCGCTTCAGTTACCGGCATTGAGGACTCCGATGTACGGCAGTTCGCGGTAGCGGCCGGCGTAGTCGAGGCCGTAGCCGATGACGAACTTGTCTTCGATCTCGAAGCCGAGGTAGTCGATCTTCACCTCGTGCTTGAGCTTGTTCGGCTTGAAGAGCAGCGAGGCGAGCTTGATCTGGCGCGGATGACGCAGCTTCAGCATGCTCAGCAGGGTCTTGATGGTGAGGCCCGTGTCGACGATGTCTTCGACGATGATGACGTTCTTCCCTTCGATGTTGCACGTGAGGTCCATGTCGAGACGCACGTTGCCGGAGCTCTGCGTGCTGTCGCCGTAGCTCGACAGCGAGATGAACTCGAGGGAGAGCGGGCGATTGATTTTTTTGATGAGATCGGAGCAGAACATGAAGGCCCCCTTGAGCACACAGATCACGACCACCTCTTCGTCGGCGAAGTCCTGGGTGATGGCCTGGCCTAGGGCCTCGATGCGCAGTGCGATCTCTTCGTCCGAGATCATGACTTCGGGGGTGTACATTTCCATGAAACTCTCCTTCGAGCTTTTATGGAAATATCCTAACGCGCCCGTGGTGCAGTGTCAGTGGGATTATCAGTGTCCGATGTGCCCCGCGACGCTGCGCTTTTCTTCCTCGAGTGGGAGCTGCGCCTGTTCTTCGTCTTCGTCGTGGTGGTAGTGTCCGCGGCAGCGCGCCTCGTAGGCGTCTTTCTCCCCCAGCAGCACTTGGGATTTGCTTTTGCTGAGGCGCTGCGAGCGCACGGCCGGGGCGCCGCAGACGGTGCAAATAGCGTGGATCTTCATCACCTCATCGGCGATGGCCAGGAGCTCGGGCATGGGCCCGAAGGGCCGAGCTCGGTAATCGAGGTCAAGACCCGCGCAGATGACACGGCAGCCGCGGGCGGCGAGCTTTGTCACCACGCGGACGATGGACTCGTCGAAAAACTGGATTTCGTCGATCGCGACGACGCGCGTAGAGTCTTTGATGCGCAGGAGAATTTCCACGGCGTTCTCTACGGCTTCGGCCTTCAGCCCCTGAGCCGAGTGACTCACCACCTCGTCTTCGGCGTAGCGCGTGTCGAGGGCCGGTTTAAAGATCTGCACGCGCTGCTTGGCGATCTGGGCGCGCTTTACGCGGCGGATGAGCTCTTCGGTCTTACCGGAGAACATGGGCCCACAAACCACTTCCACAGAACCTTGCATCATAGATGATTTCCTCACGAAAAATCAGCATCGCAAGCTTCGGAGAAGATGACAATTTTGCTCGTGAAAAACTTTTAGGCCAACTCTTTGATCATGCATGGCCGCAAGAAAATGTCAGCCCTACGTTAAACAAAAAACACCGAAAATCACCAGGCTCACCAGCATGAGCGTGACGACGGTGGGCGTAAGAAGAATGACGATGCTCAAACTACGCGAAGCGCCGAGCCGGTGGCGACAACCGACGTAGAGAAGGTAGAGCCAGGAGAGCTGCTGGAAGACAGGGCCGATGATCGGCACCAACAAAAAAAAGTGCGAACTTAGCGCCACATTGGTGACCTGCTCTGCGATATCACCCTCGTCACCCGGCAGGTGGAGGGCGCGAGCGTAGAGGCGAAGCACGAAGGCCCAAACCTGTGTCTGCACGAGTGTCAAAATCGGAAAGAAGACCAGGTCCAGGGCCGTGGAGAGGACGAGGAAGTAGTACGGAAAGAGTCCGTCCTGCACGTCGATGAAGAAGGAGAAGAGGTCGTTGTGGTTGTGGTAGGCCAGAAAGAGCTGCACGAGAACATTGGCCATCAGCAGACGCGCGAAGCCCTGCACCAGCGCCATCGCCCACGAGAGCGCGACCTGAGACACTAAATCCGGTCGCTCGAGCTCGCCCTCGTCCCCGTAGGGACGGATGCCGTGGGCGAGCCAGTCAAGCATCTGCCGGGGCTTGAGGAGACAGAGAGCGTAGCTATGGAGGTAGGGCCAGAGGGCTTGCATCACTCAAGCTTAGCAAAGTCGAGGGCCGAGTCCAAGGGAAGACTCCAGCTGAGCCCCAGGCCGGCTTCGCAGTCGAGAATCAGCCACGCCTCCTTGGACTTGCGCCATGCCAAAGTCTGCGCGTCGGTCTGCGTCTCGAAGTTTGCACTCCGCGCTAGCTGGAGACACTCGAGCTTGGAGACCGCCGTGAGCAGTTCAAAGCGTTGCGCGGAACTCAGGAACTTTGCGATCACAGCGTGCTGCCGAGGAAGGCCCTCGAGCTCCGTCCCGTTTCGCCGATAGCGGAGCTTCGTCGTGTCCTCCAGCAGAGTCAGCGAGAGCGTCTTATCCACCAGGCGCTCGGGGAAGCGCTGGACGTAGCTTCCGCTCTCGGCGGCGAGGGTCCAGCCGCGCGCCAGGCCCTCGTCCCACAGCAAGAGCGAGCCGCCCTGCGGGTAATCGTAGAAGATCCACTCGCGCGACTTCCCGATCTTCTCTTCGAGGCGCCAGCGAAAAAGCTCTTTCAGCTTAATGGGTTTTTCATGGTGGGTGGCGCCGGCCACCGTGAGCGACAGCAGACCTGCGCTCAGCGCATCTTTTCCCGCCTCGCCGAGAGCGCTGAGCTCAAGGACCTCCGACTCGAGGACGATCTCTCCTTTTTGAAAGCGCAGCAGACTGGGGAGCTGGGCGAGCGCGAGCAAGCGGTGTTCCCGCCAGCCGAGTTCGGGATAGATCAGCAGGTCGCGCAGGCGCTGGTACTTCGCCACCTGCAGGACCTTGTCGTCGTCCGCCATCGCCAGCGACGAGAGCTGCTGCAGGTCGACCAGGTACACCGGCGCCTCCCCCTTGATCCCGAGGTAGAAGCTCTCCTGCGAGGGCGCAAGGCCACCCCACTCGAAGACGGTGTCGTCGATGGCGAACTCGAGGTTATCAGTGAAGAAACTTGCGCGCTCCTCCGGCGCCGCGATCACCTCGCGCACGCGGAGGCGCTCCAGAGAGCGGTGCCACTCCTCCAGGAGATCCGCCCGCGCCAGATCACCGGCGCCCGTGTACCACTGCCCCTCCACCAGATTGAGCCTTGCCTGCGGGAGAGAAAAACTGCGGGCGCTCCGCAGCGCCGCTCCGAGGCGCTCCGCCAAGGGGTCCCGCGCCTCGAGCCAAGCGCTCTCGGTGAGCAGGTAGGTGATGGCGAGCAAGGCGAGGACGACGCCAGTGAGCAGCAGGTTCTTTTTCATAGCGACCGGCGGCGGCGGTAGACCAGCAGCGAGGCCCCGAAGGCCAGCAGTGGGATGGTCAGCACGACGACCACGAAGATCATCCGGCGGTGGGGAGCGCTCAGGATCACCGGAGTGTGCGACAGGCCCGGTCGGTTGAGACTCACCAGGCCTTCGTCGTGGGCAAGCCAGCTGAGGATGTTCAGCGTGAGGTTCATGTTCGCGGTCTGGTTCTGGTAGGCGTTGCGCGCGAAGACGTCGTTGCCGATGACCGCCACGCGCGTATCGCGCTCGCCGGGGGCTTCGGCGAAACGCTCCGCAACGGTCACGATGGAGTTCGGGCCCTTGCGGTCTTTCCCGTCGTCGAAGGTAGCCTTGCCCTGGGCGATGCCCGCGAGGTCCGTCTCCGCCCAGCCGGCCGGGTAGTCGGAGGTGCGCGCGAGTTCGGTCACCGCGACGCGCTCGTAGAGCGATTTTCCGGCTTCTACCGACGCCGCGAGGGGGAAGAAGGTGCGGCCCTCGAAGCCCTTAGTCACCGGATGGGTCGTGTAGCGCGACACGAGCGGGATCGTCGCCTCCTGGGTCTCGAGGGTCGAGAGCCGGTCGATCACGAGATCGTTGTGCGCGACTAGCCCCCACTTCGCGACCAGCCGACGGAGTTCTTTGTAGTGGTCGTTTTGAAAGAGCGGCGAATAGGCCCAGAGCAGACTGCCGCCCTTCTCGAGGTACGCCTCTAGCCGCTCGACCTCGCTGGACAAGAGGCCCGCGTCGCCGCCCCAGATGACCACCAGGTCAGCCGACTTGGGCACCTCTCGCAGCCGCTGGAGATCCAGCGTCAGGATCTCGTAGTTCTGCGCTTTGAGGTGGTTGCACAGGGCCGAGAGGCCCTCTTCCCGGACATCGTCGCAGCGAGCTTCCCCGTGACCAATGAGGAAATGAACCTGCAGCGTACGCTCGCGGCCAAACTTCAACAGAGCGTTGGTGATGGAGAGCTCGTCTTGCAGAATGAAGCTCACACGCTTCTCTCCGGCCTCCACCACGACGGTGTTGAGGTCCTGTACTCCCGCACTCCGTGCTTGCTGGGGCCGCGTCTCCGGGTCCACCGCCTCGAGCACGAGGGTGGGGTTCTCGCGCTGGTAGAGCTTCAGCAGGGCCATCGCGCGGGGCCAGTCGGCCTTGCGCGCGAAGAGCGTGAGCTTCAGATTCGGCGGCAGCTGCCGCACCACCGCGAGCGACTGGCCCGAGAGTGAGTTGAGAGACTGGCGCGTGAGGTCGCGCTGCCAGGGGAACTTCCAACTCAGGTAGGCCAGCAGTGAAAGGATCATCGCGTAGAGCGCCAAACGGCTCGCGAAGAGCGCGGCGTGCTTGGCACTGCGGCTCCTGAGCCACACCGCCACGGAGACTCGCCGGGGGTAAAAGAGCAAGAGGCCCACGAGAATGGCCAGCACCGACGCGGCGACGTTGAGGGTCAGCTCTTCAGGAGCCACCAGCCACAGCAGCGCCGAACCCAGGATGAGGCAGAATTCAGTGGCCCACCAGAGTTTTTCAAACCAGCGTTTCATGACCAGTTCCTCGTGGCGAGGGCACTGACCGTTAGGTAGAGAGCGAAGGTGACCGCAAAAAAATAGTAGAAAAGGTCCGTCGAGATCACCAGGCCTCGGGCGAGGTTCTCGTAGTGCGGCGTCACCGAAAGATAGCGCAGCGCCTCGGCGACCTGGAAGTTCTCCACCACCTGAGCGATCCAGCTCATCATCCACGTCCCGAGATTGAACACCACTCCCAGTAGCGCCGCCACGACGGCGCTCTCGGTGAGCGCGGAGGCGAAGAGCCCGAGCGCGGAATAGAGCGCGAGGTTGCAAATGAGGCCCAGGTACGAGGTCCACAGCAGCGCTCCCTCGGGGGACCCGGCCCAGAACATCACCGCCGGGAAAATCAGCGTCGGCAGGAGCAGGGCGGCGCCGACGGCCCAGGTCGCGACGAACTTCGCCAGAACGATCTGCGAGTCCGTAACGGGCGCGGCCCACAGCAAGTCGAGCGTGCCCTGGCGACGCTCTTCCGCGAGCAGTCGCATCGTGAGGGGCGGAATGAAAAACACCATGAAGAAGTTTAAGTTTCCGTAGAGCCGCAGGAGCACTTCTTCGGTGAAGCTCACCTGCGACTGCATGTTGGCCGGGATCGACTGGATGCTCGTGACGTAGCCCTCGAGGAGGTTAAAGAAGATCAACCCGGCGAGCAGCGCGAACACTCCCAGCAGAGTCCAGGCCAGCGGCGAGCGCCAGAGCGCCAGGACCTCGCGAGCGAGGATGACACGAAAGTTCTTCACGGCTGACCTCCCTGCCGAAGCAGCGATAGGAAAATGTCCTCGAGCGCGTCCTTGCCGCTGGCGAGTTCCAGGAGTTCGCCGCCTTCGGCGACCACCAGGCGCGCCACCGCTGGGGCGAACTCCTCGGAGGACGAGAACTGCAGCTGGATCGCGACGCTCCCCGCCTCGCTCGCCTCGACCTGCAGCGAACTCAGCGACGCGAGCGCCTCGAGCTGAGACTTGAGTTTGTCCGAGAGCTCCCGGACGCGCAGGCGGAGTTCGCGCTTCGTGGCGACGCGCGCTCGCACCTCCGCGAGAGTGCCGTGGGCCACCAGCTTCCCCTGTGCGATGATGGTGACACCATCGCACACCTCTTCTACCTCGTGAAGCAGATGGCTCGAGAAGAGCACTGTCTTGTGGCCGCGCAGACTTTTCACCAACTGACGGATCTCCACCACTGACTCGGGGTCGAGGCCGGCGGTGGGCTCGTCGAGGATGACCAGTTCCGGGTCGTGCACCAGGGCCTGGGCGATGCCCACGCGCTGCCGGTAGCCCTTCGAGAGGTTTCCGATCAGGCGGCCCAGGACTTTTGCAAGGCCTGTCAGTCCTGCCACGCGTTCGACGGCGGCCGGAACCTCCGCGACCGCGTGAAGTTTGGCCACGAAGCTCAAGTACTCCCGCACCGTCATGTCTGCGTAGAGCGGTGGCTGCTCCGGCAAGAGCCCGAGCCGCGATTTCAGCGCCAGGCCTTGGTTCACGGGGTCGAGGCCCAGCACAGCAGCACTCCCCTGCGTCGGGGCCAGAAGGCCCGCGAGCATGCGGATCGTCGTCGATTTGCCGGCGCCGTTCGGGCCAAGGAAGCCGTGGATGGTGCCCGCGGCGACCCGGAAGCTGATGCCGTCCACCGCCACCACACCAGGATACTCTTTGCGCAGGTCTCTCACGTCCATCGCGAAGGTCGTAGCTGATGAACTCTTGAGCATTTCGCTTCTCCGTAAGTTTAGTTGCTCCGGTGGGCAAGTGCGGTCAAAATACGTAGAATACTTTATGACCACCTCAATAGTGCACCGAAGCCATCCGAAAAGAACTGCATGTCCATTGTAGATAGGTTCAAGTCAAGAATTCAAGGGATCCGCTCGGTGGTTTTCACCACTCACGTCATCCCTGATGCAGACGGTATCGGTTCGGAGATTGCGCTCTGTCTCGCGCTCCGGAAACTCGGAGTTAAAGCCATTTGCGTCAACGACGAGCCTCTCCCGCAGCGCTACCGCTACATGGACCCTGACCGCGTCATCCTCGGGGTCGACGAGTTTGAGGCGAAGGTCTTCGGCGCAGTGGACCTGTGGATCGTCGTGGACACCAACACCGTCGACCGCGTCTGTCCCGCGCTCCAGCCGCTCATTCAGCAAACGAACAACGTGCTCTTCGTCGACCACCACCCAGCTCCCCACGTCAAAGACATGGAGCGCCACTGCATCAACACGGACGCCGCGGCCACCGGACAGCTCGCCGGCGAGATCATCAAGGGCCTGGGACTAAGCTTCGACCGGAAGCTGGCGCTCCCCCTCTACACCGCCATCATCATCGACACCAGCTCCTTCCGCTACCCGAACGTCTCCGCCGGCACGCACCACCTCGTGGGCGACCTGATGGCGACGGGCATCGGTCCCAGTGAGGCTTACAACGGCATCTACGGCGCGAAGAAGATCGAGCACATGCACCTCCTCGGCACCATCCTCTCGACGGCGAAGACCACCGCGAACGGCGACGTCGCCTGGATCTACCTCTCGAAGAACCTCATCAAGCGCTTCGACGCCGATGTGGAAGACACGCACGCCTTCATCAACCATCTGCTGATCCTCGACAACATCAAGGTGGCCTGCATGTTCCGCGACGACGGCGACTCGCTCAAGCTCTCGCTGCGCTCCTCCGGCGTCTGGGACGTCGGGCACATCGCGCGCCAGCTCGGCGGCGGCGGCCATTCGCACTCGGCGGCGACCATCATCCCGAAGGCCGAGGGCCATGCGGCGGACGACCTGATCGCGAAGACAGTCGCTCAAATGGAAAAGATCCTCACGGGCATGCGCAGCGCCTAGCGCTGAGAGGCCCCGCTGACGCCTTTGCCGTCCGCTGCCGGGAGCGCGGCGACGGGACGGAGTCCCTGGGATCCGCTCACGCGCTCGAAGCGCTCGCAGTCCGCAGCAACGTCCATCAGAGTCATGAGCATGTCCTGATCACTCTTGAACTGTACCAGAGTCTTGTCCTTCATGGCGCTGCTCGTGTTCACCAGCGCCGTCTTGATGGCCTTGAAGAAGTTGCCCTTCTTGTGGCGGATCATCTGGTCTCCGATGAGCTTCAGGTTTTCGCGTTCGCTGGCCTGCAGCTGCTCGAACTGGGGCCGGAAGATCTTGTTGTAGACGTCGTTCATGTAGCTGCTGCACTCGCGGTGTTTGGCGTCCACGTTGCGCGTCAGTTCGCCGAGCCCGCCGCCGCTCTTGTAGAGGTCCTTCATCCCCGCGCAGACGCCCTTGTTGACCGATCGACAATCGGAGCCGAGGCAGCGCGTGTAGGCATCCAGCTCTCGGTTCTGGAAGCTGTAGGTGTCGGAGAAGTGGTTATTGCTACTCGACTGTGCGAAGGAGACGATCACCCTCCCTTCGGTCGCGTCGACCACAGAGCAGCTCGCCTGCAGGCCGTGAGACTCTTTGAAGTAGAACTTCGGCGACTTGCTTTCGTCGAAGCTCGTGAGCTTCTCCTTTTCCACCGTCACCTTCCCGTCGGCCGAGACCTGACAAACTTCGTTGCCCTCCCCTCCTCGCATCGAGGCGAGAGCGACCTGAGGCACCAGCACGAGAGTGATAAGTAGTGAACGCATGAGCTCCTCCCCGGAAAGATTCCTGACCCGAAAAGCATAACCCGTAAGCCGGCGAGCTTCCAACTAGGCAAGGGCTACCCGAGAACTGCGGTCAGGGACTAGTCTTCCGCTTTCGTGGGCCTCACGCTCGCCCAGATCCGCAGCTGGTTTTTAAACAAGCGCTCGTTGTAGCGCAGGCCCGCCCGCCGCAAGAGTTTCTTCTCCGGAGACAGGTAGTCGCGGTTGACCCTGACGAAAAGCTCCGCGAGGTCCCCCGTGTCGTACCACACGCCCTCCGCCGGGAGCACTTCCCGGTAGTGCGCCAGCTCAGGAACGACCACCGGTCGTCCGCAGCAGAGGGCACCGAGGGCGTCGGCCGGGAAGACGGCCGGAGCGAGGCTCCACACGGCCCGGGCCTGGTGAGTCAGCGCTGCCGTGGTCGCCGCGCAGTGATCACCGATGAACTCGAGCTCCGGGTCGTTGAGCGCTTTCAGGTCCGCGTAGGCTTCGTCGCGGCCCACGAAGCGAAGCGGTGTTTTTTGCGCTCGCGCGATCCGCACCAGCTCGCGGATCCGTCCCTCGGGAGCATTCGTCAGCAGCACGAGGTGGTAGGGATAGAGGCCCGGGTGCTGCTCGTCGGGAACGAGGGGGTACTCCTCGGTCTTGAGCGCCGGGGCGATCAGCTTCTCGCTCCGCCCGACCAGCTGGGCAAGGCCCTGCGAAGCCAGGGCGAGGTTCTGCTCGCTCCTCAATGCACGGAGCTTGAGCTCGCGGTGATAGCCTTGGAAAACTCTCTTCCAGCCCTTGAGCCGCAGCGCCGGTGGGTCGAAGTCGAAGGCCCACACGAAGCGCTCGGTGCGTGGGTGCGAGCCGATGAGGTGGGCCCAGCCGCTCGAGAGGACAATCAGCTTGTCGATCTCGGGAGACACCTTCAGCTGCCGCACGAGCGTGGGAAGCATCCAGGCGCGCGCCGGGAGGTCAGCGCTCGACGCCACCATCTTCGAGAGCGGCGTGGAAGTGATGCGATGGGTTTCGATGCGGCCGAGGATTTTCCCGGGAGCGTGGGCCAGGGCGTAG
>DAIPJL010000094.1:0-10837 GCA_036770305.1 Bacteriovoracaceae bacterium
CGTCCATGCGGAACGATTTTTCGAAGCGCTCGAGGCGCTGCGTTTCGCTCAAGGGAGAAAGCTTCGGCGCGGGGGCGGCGATCGCTCCGGCGAGCTGAGACAAGAGAGTCACTGCGACGATGAGCTTCATGATTACCCCAACATCTTTTCGAATTCGCTGAGAAGATCCTCAGGAGTTTTTTCGCTGCCACCGCTCGCCGCTTTCGGCGCCGGTTCCGCTGCTTTCGGCGCGGCTTCCATCGCCGGAGCTTCTGCCTCAACCGGCTCCGAGCCGCCGCTCAAGAACTGCTCCAGCTCCGCGGCTGGATCCAGCGCCGGCGCTTCCTCCGCCAGCGCGGCCGCAGGGGCTTCGTCCTCCGGCGGAGCAACTTCCTCGAAGAGGTCCGCCGCGCCGGCCAACGGATCAATCCCCACCGGCTCGGATGCTTTGGCCACGGGCTTCGCCGTCGGTGGCGCCACCGGCGCCTTAGGGAGATCGGCGTCGCTGGTGCCGAGCGCGCGCTTGAGCTGTTCGTTTTCCTGCTGCAGGCGCTTGAGGTTAGCGAGGTCGTCCTCGATGATCTCGTACTCTTTGAGCCGGTCTCGCAGCTCGTTGCGCTCTTTGGTCACCGTCTGCAGCTCACCGGCGAGGGCCGCGTCGCCACCGCCAGCGCCCTTCGGTAGATTCGCGAGCATGGCCTCGAGCTCCTTGACCCGCGCCTGGGATCCAGCGAGGTTCGACTCGAGGTCTTTCTTCACCACGTTCGACTGATTGAGCTGCGCCTGAATGGCCGCGAGCTCCGCGAGTTTTTGCTGAAGCTGCTCGCGCAAGAGCGCGTCCATCGCCCCGCTCGTCGCCGGTGCCTGGGCCATCAGGTCCGGCACGCCGCTCAACATCGCAGAGGTGACGGGGACCGCTGCGCCCTCAGCGCCGGCGTCGCCGCGGAAGAGTGCGTTCTTGAGCGTGTTCGAATTTTGGATCACAGAATCGAGGTAAGTCTTCACGACGCTCGCCGGAAGCTGATGGCGGAGAAGGTTGTAGGTGCGCCGGTTGGCGAACCACAGCCAAAGAAAAAGTGTTGTCGTGATCACCAGGAGCCCCGAAAGGATGACCAGGATCTCCGGGGTGAACTTGTCTAGCAGCGAAATAAGTGACTCAAGCATGGCCGATTCCTTGGCACAAAAAAGACTCCCCTCACTGGGCGTCTAAACTCATGGATTCATTATACCAAGGCAATGGCGATCGTTGTCAAACAACTGATCTCACTGCCCCTTTTTTGCAGCCGCGGCGGCGGGGTCAAGCACCGCGAGGACATCGTCGTAGAGCGGCCTGCGGGCCGCCAGCACGTGCGGCGTGTAGGGTCGGAAGGCCTGAGCACTATGATCAGAGATCGGCACTCCCGCTTCCTGGCAAATCAGCCCCCCGGCCGCGATGTCCCAGGGCTGAAGCCGGTACTCCCAGTACACGTCTAGGATTCCTGCGGCGACGTAGGAAAGCTCGAGGGCCGCCGACCCGAGGCGCCGGAAGGCCCGCACCTCTGGGAACTGCCGGATCAGATCGGCGTTGTGCCGGTGCGAGCCGAGGTTGGTGGAGATGAGCGCGTCCTTGAGCGGCTGGGCGACGACCGTGGCGCGGAGCCTTTTCGTCAGATACTTGGTGCCGAATCGACGGCGGAGGAAAGCTCCCCCGCCCCTCGTGGCGTAAAAGGTTTCACCGACGATGGGGTTATGGACGACACCCACTTGTACTTCTTCGCCCTCCGCCAAAGCGAGGCTCACGGCATAGAAGGGTAATCCGTTCAAAAAATTATTTGTGCCGTCGAGAGGGTCGATCAGCCACGTCGGCGTGCGATCGCCGCCGGGGCCCTCGATCTTCAGTTTGCGCGTGAAGCTATCCTCTTCGGAGAGGATCCGGTGGGTCGGGTACCGCCGCTGGATCCGGCGCATGACGAGTTCTTCGGATTTCAAATCGGCCTCGCTCGCGAGGCCCTGCGCACCTTTGTGGATGAGCTTGAGGGGCCTCGTGAAGAGGCGGGTCGAGTAGCTCTGCAGGAGTTTCCCGGCGTCCTCGGCCATCTTCAGAGCGAACTCGAGCGACTCCGCTTTCTGCGCTCGCGACATCGGCTTCATTCGTCTTCTCCTCGCGTGAGCTCTTTCTCCAGCTCGAGCAGTTCTTCTTCCGTGATCTTTTGCGCTGGAACTCCGTAGCTTCCGTCCAACCAGTGGCCTAGGTCTACCATGCGACAGCGCTCTGAGCAGAACGGGCGAAACTCCGACGAGTGGTAGAGGAACTCCGTCTTACAGTGGGGGCACCTCACCCTGAGCTTACTCATCGATGGCCTCGTGGAAGAAGGCTTCGGTCAGTTTAAGCTCGAGCGGGTGCGCGACCAGTTCGCACTCGTCGAGGGCCCGCACGGGGACCAGCCCTCGGACGGCGTTCAGCGCAAACGCCGTCCGGTACTTCTTCACCTCGGTGACGTGCACCTCGCGCTCCAGCAGCCTGATGCCGAGGTGGCGGCACAGACTCCGGAAACGCCGCAGCCCCACCCCGTCCAAGGTATCCGCGCCGGGTTTCGGTGTGATGAAGCTGCCCCCATCCCACAGGAGCAGGTTGGCGTGGATGAATTCGGTCACCGTGTCACCCACGTGAAAAAGGGGAATCTCCTCTGCCGCGAGATGGCGCGCGGCAACCAATCGCGCAAGATAATCGCCGGTTTTAAGGAAACTGGGCCACTCCGAGGGACGCGGCGGACATTTGACCAGCCTCGCCCTCGGCGTCTCTCTCACTGGGAGCCCGGCCCAAAACTGCTGATCGAGGTGCAGCAACGGTATGTCACTCGGTCGCAGTTGACGGCCTTCCTGCATGGCGAAGAGCGTAAGCCGGAGAACTCCGTCGCCCTCCGGAAAACTTATCGTTTGAAAGAGCTCATCTAGCTGAGAAGAGGTTTCTGGCCACAGCCATTCCGCCGATTGACGCAGTCTCTCAAAATGCAGGGGAAGGAAGAGCGGCTTGCCGGCTACCACTCTAAGGCTGGTAAAAACGCTCTCCCCCAGAAGAAAGGCGCGGGAACGCTTCAGGCCGTCTTGCTTTGCTAGGCTATCAGAGGTGCTCATGGTAGAAAATGGTGCCGTAAAGGAGTGCCTTTTGACAGTAGAAAATCACATCGTCGTGGTGGGCTTTGGAAACCAAGCGCGGGCCTGGTGCGCCAACCTGCGCGACGCCGGATTCACTGTCTCTGTCTGGCTCCGTGAGCACTCCCGCAAGCGCACGGAGGTCAGCAAAGACTTCTCCCTTTTCACTCCCGGCGAGACCGCCGCTCCTCTCCGCTTGGCCTGGCTCATCCCCGATGACCAAATCGCCCCAGCGCTGGCGCAGTTCGCGCCGCAGATTCCGTCAGGCTCGCTGATGCTCTATGCCCATGGCTGGGCCCTGGTAGAAGATCAATTGGCAGAAAGATTTCCTCAGTTTGATCACGCGCTCTTGGCACCGAAGGCCATCGGCACGGAAGTCCGCAACGCCTTTCTTGAAAAGCGCCGGCTCGGCGGCGTGTACTCCCTCGAATTCATCGCTGCCAAGGATAGAGAGCAGCGTCGCCGGGAGCTCCTCTCGCTCGCCACGGGCCTCGGGATCTCTTGGGGCCCCTTCGAAGTCACGGCCCGCCAGGAGCTCACCGCGGACCTCTTCTCCGAGCAAGCCGTGCTTTGTTCGGTGATCCCCGAAAGTGCGCGCCTCGCCTTCGGTCTGCTTGTCGAGCGCGGGATTCCTGCCGAACTCGCCTACCTCGAACTCTGGCATGAGGTCGGATTGATCGTGAAGGCGATGACCGAGATGGGCCCGGCTGGCTTCTTCCAGCTCATCAGTCCGAACGCGCTCATCGGCAGCGAGAAAGGCCGCGCACTCTTGTGCGACGAAGCTTTCACACACAAACTCCAACAACTCCTTGCGGACATCGAGAGCGGGAGATTTAAAACTGAAGTGCGAGAAACCCAGCTACCCGAACTGCGTGCCGAGATCCAGGCGCGCTGGACTGACGACCCCCTCACCCGCGCGCATCACCGCATGACAAAGGCCGCTCCATGAAGAAGCTCACCACCCGCGACATCCGCAAGCTCAAGGGCAAGGCGCTGCAGATGCTCACTTGCTACGACTTCCAGACCGCGCAGCTCTTGAACCAGAGCGAGCTCGACCTCATCCTCGTCGGTGACTCGCTGGGGAACGTGGTGCTGGGCTTCGACACCACCGTGCCGGTGACGCCCGCGATGATGGCACTCTTCGGCGCGGCCGTGCGCCGGGGGGCGCCGGACAAGTTCCTCGTCGTCGACATGCCCTTCGGCAGCTACGGCACCATCGGCGAGGCGCTCAAGACCGGCCGCTACCTCATGCAGAAGACCGGCGCTGAGGCGCTCAAGCTCGAAGGCGCCTACCCGAGCGAGCTCGAGGCCATCACGCGCATGACTCAAACGGGCATCGCCGTCATGGGCCACATCGGCCTCACGCCCCAGTCCGTGCACCAGATGGGGGGCTACTACACCCACGGCAAAAACCCCGCGCGCGCGCAGGAGCTGCTCGACGAAGCGCGCCGCTTAGAAGACGCCGGCTGCTTCAGCCTCGTGCTCGAGTGCGTCACGCCGGAGATCTCCGAGCGCATCACGCAAGCGCTCAGCATCCCCACCATCGGCATCGGCAGCGGCGAGAAGGTCGATGGCCAGGTCTTGGTGATCAACGATCTCTTCGGCATGGGGGCCCACACGGCACCGAGCTTCGTGAAGCCGGTGGCGAACCTCTTCCAGCAGCGCGCCGAGCTGCTGAAGAAGTACCTCCAGGAGCGCCGCGGATGATCCTGCTGGCCCTCGACTTCGGCAACACCCACGCTCACGCCACGCTCTACCGCCACGGCGCACTCCTGCGCCGCGGAGTGCTCGCCGACGTGAACGCCTGGCTCACGGAGCTTGGCCTGAGCTACGGTGAAGTGGCCGGGGCGCTGGTGAAAGTGAAGAGCTACGACGTCGAGCTCGCGCCGCACCTCGAGCAGGGTCTATTGTGCGAGCGCGTGGCCGACTACTGGCGCGGCGAGCGCTTCGCCGGCATGCCGGTGCACTATGCAAAGTCGCTGGGAGAGGATCGGCTCATCAGCGCCTGGTGGGCGTACAAAGAATTAAAAAAGCCAGTTCTCCTCATCAACGCCGGCACCTTCCTGACCATCGATGTCGTCAATGAAGAGGGGTTCCAGGGCGGCTTCATCCTGCCGGGCCTGCACGCCCTCCTCGCGCCCCTCGCCGGAGGTGCGCAGCTCTTCACTCCCCCGCTGAGCATCGCCGGTGCACTGGTTCGCGGCGAAGCGCTCCCGCAGCAAACCGAAGACGCCCTCCAGGGCGTGGTCCTCGCCGTGCTGGCCCTCGTCCAGCGCCTGTGTCTGCGCTGGAACGTCCAAGAAACCCTCCTCACCGGTGGCTCCGCCGAGGCCCTCGCGCCGGCGCTGAAGGCCCTGCTGCACGAACTTCCCCTCACCCAGCGCGAGGACCTCGTCACCTGGGCGCTGCACGAATGGTACCGAAGGAACATCGCTCCATGAACATCCTCCTCGCCGTCAGCGGCTCGATCGCCGCCTACAAGACCTGTGACCTCACTCGGGCCCTCGTCAAGCAAGGCCACCAAGTGCGCGTCGTGCTCACGCAAGGAGCCTTAGAGTTCGTGCGGCCCGAGCTCTTCCGCTACCTCGGCGCCGACGCCGTCTACCAACCGCAGGACGATTTCCGCTCTCCCGCCACCGGTGTTCCCCACGTCGACCTCGGGAAATGGGCCGACGTGCTCGCGGTGGTTCCCCTGAGCGCCAACACCCTGGCGAAACTCGCCACAGGCCAGTGCCAGGATTTCCTCGGCTCGCTCTTCCTCGCCTGGCGGCGGAACAAACCAGTCCTCCTCTTCCCCGCCATGAACACCCAGATGTGGGACCACAGCTTCACCCAGGAGCACGTGGCGCGGCTCAACAAGCTGCCCTTCGCCAAGGTGGTCGATCCGACGGCGGGCCTGCTCGCCTGCGGCGACGTCGGCGCCGGCAAGCTCATGGAGCCCGAGGCCATCGCCGAGCTCATCGAGTGCTACAACCCGTTGGTGCATCTCCCGAAGCGCGTGCTCATCACCACCGGTGCTACCGTCGCGCCGCTGGATCCCGTGCGCTACATGACCAACCCCTCGTCGGGCAAGACCGGCGTAGCGATCGCCAAGGCCTACCTCGCCCGCGGCGCGCAGGTCGAGCTGCTGCTGGGCCACGGCTTCCAGGGAAGCCTCGCCTTCCTGAGGGCCCATCCCAACTGCCAGCTCATTTCCACGCCCACCACCCGCGAGATGCGCGCCGAGGCCCTCCGGCGCGCGCCCCAGTGCCACACGGTGATCGCGGCGGCGGCGGTGGCGGACTTCGAGTTCCAGACCGCCGATGGCAAGCTCAAGAAAGACCAGCTCACCGCGCTGCCGGTGGTGAAGGCCGTCGACATCCTCGCCGAGCTCCTGCAGCAGAAGACAGCGGAACAGAAGTTCGTCTCCTTCGCCGCCGAGACCGCGACGACGGAGGCCGTGTTCCGGGAAAAGTTCACGCGCAAGCCCGTGGACCTGATGATCGGCAACCGCGTGCACTCCGGCTTCTCAAGAGAGCAAGCGCTCGAGGGCTTCGCTACCAACGAGGGCACCTACTGGTTCGTCACACAAGCGAGCACCGAGGGCCCCGAGCAGCTCTCGAAGGCCCAGCTCGCCGAGCGCCTGGTGCAGTGGGACCTCACCCCATGAGCGTGATCCTGCTGCGAACCACCCAAGAGCTGCGGGCCTGGCGTCTCACGCAGAAAGAGAGCGTCGGCTTTGTGCCCACCATGGGCAACCTTCACCAGGGGCACCTGAGCCTGCTGGAGGCGTCGCTGCGCGAGCACCCGGTGAGCGTGCTTTCGATCTTCGTGAACCCCACGCAGTTCGGGCCCAACGACGACTTCGCCCGCTACCCGCGCACGCTCGAGGCGGACAAGACGTTGGTGGAGGGCCTCGCCGCAGGATACCCCGAGCGCACCATCGCGATTTTCGCACCAGCGTCGAGCGCTGAGATCTACCCGGCCGGGTTCGGCAGCCTGATCCGTGTCCCGGCGCTGGATGGCTTCCTCGAGGGCGCCTTTCGGCCTGGCCACTTCGATGGCGTGGCCACCGTAGTGTACCTGCTCTTTAGTCTCGTGAAGCCGCGCACGGCCTACTTCGGCCGCAAAGACTACCAGCAGTACCGGGTCATCAAGCGCATGGCGCGCGACCTCGAGCTCCCGGTGCACGTGAAGGGCCTCTCTATCATCCGTGACCAGTTCGGCCTGGCCCTCTCGTCGCGCAACCAGTACCTCAGCGCCGAACAAAAAGACGCCGCCCTCATTCTTTACCGCACCCTGGCCGAAGCAAAAAAACGCCTGGCCGGCGAAGCTCGCCGCAGCGAGGATGTCCGCCGGTACCTCGCGGAATGCGTTCGGCGCGATAAAAACTGGCAGTACCTCGAGCTGCGGGAAGCCCGCACGCTCTCCGAGGCCATTCCCGGTAAGGGGAAAGTGGTCTTGCTGGGCGTCTACCTCATGGGCGGCGTTCGGCTGCTCGACAATCTCGAATCGGAGATCGCATGAATTTTGAAGAAGAATACAAACTCCCGCTGGGCCAGCGAGCGGCGCTCGTGTCACTGGTGTGCGAGCGCTTCGAAACCCACGCTACGACTCAGCTGACACAGGCGTCCCTGCGCGAGCTGCGCGAGCTGCTGCGGACGCTGGGGCTGCAGCCCGGCAACGAGTACGTGCAGAACCTCAAGCAGATCAACCCGTCCATGATGCTGGGAGAAGGGCGCATTGCCGAGATCGGTGAAGAGGCGAAGGCCGAGGGCGCCCAAGTGCTGGTCTTCGACTTCGAGCTCACCGCCAGCCAGGTGCGCAACATCAAGAAGGCGACGGGCCTCGAGGTCATCGACCGCAACAGCATCATCCTCGAGATCTTCGCGCTCCACGCGCGCACGAAGGAGGCGCGCATCCAGATCGAGATCTCGCGCCTCGAGTACCTCCTGCCGCGCCTGAGCGCCATGTGGGGCCACTTCTCCAAGCAGCGCGGCGGTGGCCGCGCCGTCGGCGGCGAAGGCGAGCAGCAGATCGAGCTCGACCGCCGCATGGTGCGCGAGCGCATCAGCTACTACAAGCGCCAGCTCGAGGAGATCTCGCGCACGCGCGAGGTGCAGCGCAAGAAGCGCCAGAACCAGGCCGTCACCGCGGCGCTGGTCGGCTACACCAACGCCGGTAAGTCTTCGCTGATGAACCGGCTGTGCCGGGTGAACGTGCTCGAGGAGAACAAGCTCTTCGCCACGCTGGATTCGACCTTCCGCACCCTCAACCCGGACTCCAAGCCGCCGATGATCATGATCGACACGGTGGGCTTCATCCAAAACCTCCCGAACACGCTCGTGCAGGGCTTCAAGACCACCCTCGAGTCGGCCATCGAAGCGGACCTGCTCGTCATCGTCTGCGACATCTCCGACCCGAACTACCAGAAGCACCTGCAGGTCACCCAGGACGTGCTCAAGGAGCTCGGCATCCAGGAGAAGCAGCAGCTCGTGGTGTTCAACAAGAAGGACCTCCTCAACGACCCCATGCGCGCGCGCATCATCATGCGCCAGTACCCGAACTGCTTCCTCGTCTCGAGCTATGACGCCGAGGACATGAAGGAGCTGCGGCGGCACATCATCGACTACTTCCTCTCGCAGCAGGAGCACTACGATCTCTTCGTGCCCTACGAGGCCGGCGAAGCCCACGCGCGCGTGCGCGCCAACGCCAACATCGTCAAGACCGGCGCCCACGAGAGCGGCATCTTCTACCGCATCCGTATCCCGGACTTCATCTTCGCGCAGCTGGGCCTCGGCGCCTACGTTCTGGCGCCGGGTGACACGAGCTGGGATTTGAAAACTGAAATCACCTAGACGTCGAAGCCTTGGTGAGGTTTTCCTTGCTCCTCGGCGTTGGTTGCCCTAACCTAGCAGCTTGAAAAAATCACGGTCTCTCAAACGCTCTCACTTCAACCACGAGGCCCGCCTCGGCCGCGGCTTCGACAGCACGCGCCCCATCGAGGCGCTCAAGAACGCCTGCCCGGTGGTGAAGGCCAGCTACCTGTGGGTCACCGTCTCCGAACAGCTCCAGGAAGTCCTCGGCCCGGAGGTCCACCAGCAGTGGTTCAAGAACGTGCGTCCGGTCGTGCTCACCGAAGGCACGCTCATCCTCGAAACCAGTACCCACTTCGCCAGCCAGTGGATCCACTGCCACTACCAGGAGCTCGTCGACGTGCTGCTCTCGGTGCACGACCGTTCCGTGAGCGCACTCTTCATCTCCCAGAGTGACCGCGCGCGCTTCCCGCAGAACTTTACGATCTGAGCTTAATTGAAGAGACCGCTGCGGAAGTAGATGGTCCCGAAGAAGAATGCGACCGTGAGGACGATCCCGGCGGCGATGATGATTTTATCGCGTTTCTCAAACATGCTTCATCTTAAACCTAGTGCTTATTGTTTGCCATCAGCATCGCGACCTCAGAAGCGAAAAGCTCTGGGTTGACCGGCTTCGGAATGGTCCCCACCCAGCGCAGCGCCCCCAGCTCCTCCGGCGGCCTCTCTCCGAGAGAGACACAGGGAATCTCACGAAGCGCCGGGTAAGACTCTAACTCGTCCGCGAAGAGCTGGGCCGAGGCCCGGGCCGTCTTCCCGTCGATCACGAGCACATCCGGCGCAAGGTCGGCGATGGTGTACGCGGCGCTGGCCAAGCTCGGGAGGTGGTAAAATTTTTCGCCACGGCACCGAGCCTCCTTGGCAAGCCATTGAGATATCAGCGGATTCGCGTCGACGAGGAAAATGAACACAGCGGAGTTCCTTTACAAGCACCTGCGCTCCTCTTTAACATGAGTTCATGACGAGCTCAACCTCACTGAAAGTCCGAGTCCTCACGGAAAATGACGAAGTCCTCTTCGAGGCTTCGCTTGCGGAGGCGAACCGCGCTTACGAAGAAGCAGCGCGCTTCGAGGACATGGGACTCGCGGTCCGCATCGATCATCCAAACGTGAACCAAACTCTCGCGCACTCTCTCGGCGTCAGCGGCTCGCCGCTCGACGCGTTTCACGACAGTCTCGCCGAAGAACTCGAAGAACACCCACACGAAGGCTCGTGCTGCTTTAGTGATGGCGGATCGGTGCTGGCCAACAAAACCCATCACTAGAACCTTAAGCCCTCCGCAAAAACACTGTAAATTCTACCCGTTTCTGCTGGTGGTCAGCATGAATCGCCTCGGTGTCAAAAGGCACTGCTAGGCAGAACAGTTGAAGAAGTTTTAATTTGCCGCCACCACGAAACACCTACAAAGGAATTTGTATGATGAAATTTTTTAGTGTGGCAGCGCTGATCGCACTCTTCTCGGTGCCCAGCTTTGCTCAACTCCGCGAGGTCAGCCTTGGCCGCGTCACGGTCACGAACCTCCAGTCGGATCTCGAAATGAAGGACTTCCGGGACCTCTGTAACGTCGTCGCCGTCAAGGCCGTCGTGCGCGACGAGAAGGCCACCATTAGCTGGATCGGCGTCGAGTTCTCCGATCGCCTGGCGAATCAGCGCTTCAACGTAAACATGACGCTCCAGGAGAACCAGGAGACTCCCACTTACAACCTCCACGGCGGCTGGCGCTGCATCGATCGCTTCGTCGTCAACGCCCACAGCCGCGGCTCATTCTGGCGCGCATCCCGCATCGAGCTCATCGCTATCGTCGATAGCCGCATCGTGCGTCCAGGCCCGGGCCCAGGCCCGCGTCCACCAGTCCCAGGCCCAGGTCCCGGCCC
>DAIPJL010000287.1:0-1535 GCA_036770305.1 Bacteriovoracaceae bacterium
TTTCGCCGCGGACGAGGATCCCTTCGACGACCAGGGTCTCGACGTTGAACACCGCCGAGCCGGAGTTCCCCCCGAAGGTGTCGAGGTTGGCCACGAAGTACTCGGCGTGCGAGTTGGTGCGCACGTTCGCACCGGCGGCGATCTTCGTCGGCAGCCCCATAGGGTGGCCGATCACCACGATCGGCGCTCCGTCGGCGACAGCGCCCTCGGAACGGAACTTGAGCGGCGCACGGTCTTCAACGATGCGGTCCAACTGGACGAGGGCGTAGTCCGCCTTGGTCCAGTTGTTGAGCTGGACGTTCACGAGCTTCTTACACTTGTAGATGGTGGAAGGATCGACGTTCACTCCGGCGCGACCTGTCGTCTCGTCGACCTTAAAGTCGAAGACCCAGTTGTTAGACTCGCAGCTGTTGAAGCGGTTCACGCAGTGGCCTGCGGTGACCAGGAGATCCGGCCCTACCAGGAAGCCCGAGCACATGCCGGGGGTCGGCTGGTTGGCGTAAGGGTCATCGCTGCACACACCCTGTGAGGCCAGCGTGTCCTGGGTCAAAGTGATCGCGCCCTCGGCGCTACGGATGGCACCCACCGGGATCATCGCGGCGGTACTCTTGGCCACCGACTGAAGAGGCGCAGCGGCTTCGAAGACTTCTAAGCGGTCATCGTTGCCGTAGACCACACGGTCCGGCACCACACTTGCGAGGGCCTGGGTAGAAAGCACGGAAAGCGAGAGCGTGAGTCCGCGCTTTACAAGAGTCGACATGGATACTCCTTCGTTGGGTGAATCACGAGCGTGCGGTCTTATAGACAAAATATTGACTTGGCGCACCATCAAATTGCGCCATGTGTAAAAAACACTGAATTTGACGTTCTAAGGGCCTAGGGAGAGACTGATAAGGGCCTGAAAAACCGAGGAAAGAGATGGGTATTTTCGTCAACCGAACACTTAATATGAAGCACATCGGGGCCATTGGCCTGGACATGGATTACACCTTGGTTCGCTACAACTCGGAGGTCTTCGAGGCGATGACCTACCAGACCATCCAGCGGCGCTTATTGGAAGAGCGCAACTACCCGGCCAAGGTCTCCGAGCTGCGCTTTGACTATGGCCGCATCATCCGCGGCCTGGTGATCGACAAGCCCCACGGCAACGTGCTCAAGCTCTCGCTCTACTCGAAGGTGAAGCAGTCGCGCCACGGCAGCCGCGAGCTGGATTTTAAATCCCAGCAGAAGATCTACCAGGGGCTCTCGGTGGACCTCAACGACTCCACGCGCTTCGCCATCGTGGACACCTACTTCTCCATCGCCTACGCGTGTCTCTACATGCAGATCGTCGACCTCAAGAACGCGCATCCCGAGCTCAGCTGGCCCGACTTCCATCAGATCGAGACGGACCTCATCGAGATCCTCGACCTCTCCCACCGCGACGGGACCCTCAAGAACGAAGTGAAGAAAGACGTCGCGCGCTTCATCGTCCAGGACCCCCAGGCCGTCGCCGTGCTGGAGGCCTTCAAGCGCGCGGGCAAGAAGATCTGGGT
>DAIPJL010000095.1:0-10820 GCA_036770305.1 Bacteriovoracaceae bacterium
GGCGCCGATCACGCCGAGCACGATGGCCACCCAGCCGCAGACGAAGAGCAGGGGCCTAAGCACGGGGTGGGGTCTTGCCGTGGTCGCGCAGCAGACGGCTTTGGCTCGAGTAGGTCGTCGCTTCAGTGACCTCCACATCAACCCAGTGCCAGAGGTAGTCGCGCTCGAGGTCACTGGGCGTGAAGTGCACCAGGCGGTGGCAGGAGGTGCGGCCGGTCCACTTCGCCTCACCCTTGAAGCTCCCCTTCTCCACGACCAAGAGGCGGTAGGTCTGGCCCACCATTTTGGCGCGCTCGGCGGTCTGCACCTCGTCCTGCACCTGCATCACCTCGCGCAGGCGCTGGCCGCGGATCTCGTCGGTCAGCACGTCCTGGGTGCGCGCCGCCTTGGTGCCTTTGCGCGCGCTGAAGGCGTAGGCGTAGATGGCGTCGAAGCGCGCCCTGCGCAGCAGATCGAGCGTGGCCTGGTGCTCTTCTTGCGTTTCGTTCGGAAACCCCGCGATGATGTCCGAGGTGATGGTCATGCGCGGATTCGCCTTGCGCATTTTTTCTACCAACCCCAGGTAGTGCTCCACCGAGTACTCGCGCAGCATGCGCTGGAGCACGGTGTTCGAGCCCGACTGCACGGGAAGATGGAGATGGTCGGCGAGCTTCGGGAGCGTCGCGTGGGCGTCGACGAGTTCGTCGGTGACGTCGTAGGGGTGGCTCGTCGTGTAACGGATGAGCTCGAGGCCCTCGATGTCGTTGAGCGCCCGCAGCAGCTGCGCCAGCGACTCGCCGTTGTCCTTGCCGTAGGAGTTCACGTTCTGGCCCAGCAGCGTGACTTCTTGGATGCCGGAGTGCTCCACCAGGCGGCGCACGTCTTTCACCACTTCGTCTAAGCGCCGCGACTTCTCGCGGCCGCGGGTGAAGGGGACGATGCAGTAGCTGCAGAACTTGTCGCAGCCCTTGATGATGTTCACGAAGGCCTGGGGGTTGCCGTGGGTGATCTTCGTCTCGATGGAATAGTCCTCCGAGCGGTCCCAGGTGGTGACGGAGAACTTGCGGTCACCGGCGTAGGCGCGGTAGACCATCTCGCCGATGTTGTCGATGACGTCGGTGCCGAAGGCGAAGTCGAGGTGCTTGTACTTCTTCACCAGGTCCTTGCCTTCGGTCTGGGCGATGCAGCCGCCGGCGCCGATGACGACGTCTTTCTTCTTGAGCGGCTTGGTCTCGCCGAGGTGCGAGTAGAACTTCTGGTTCGCGAGGTCGCGGATGGCGCAGGTGTTGAAGAGCAAGAGGTCCGCGTCGTCCTGCTCCTGCGTCGGCGTGAAGTTGAGTTTTTCTAGATGCGAAAGGATGCGCTCGCTGTCGTGGTAGTTCATCTGACAGCCGTAGGTGCGCATCCAAACTTTCCGCGGCGGAAACTCGAGCTCGCCGACCTTGATCACATTATTTTCCATGCCGCAGGGTATACTCCGTGAGCACCTTTACGACAAGGGCCGCGACCAAAGATTACATAATAATTCCATGGACTTAGTCGAGCCACCGGGCCTCAAGGGCCCGCATAAGCTGGGCCAGGACTTTAATCAGCTCGTCTAGCACCGGCGGCTTCAAAGTATGAAAGCGCGCCTCAAGAACCGGGTGCTGAGAGTCGCGCCGGTTCTTGTCATCAAACACGACCAGACCCGCCACGCCGTCGTCGCCGAAGGCGAGCGAGATGTCGAGGTTGAAGATCACCAGACGCAGCAGCGGGCGCTGCGCATCGGCGCCGCTCCCCATGAAGAGCTTGGCCTGGATGAGCTTCGTGGGATCTTTCTCGCAGCTCTCGAGCGCCGCGACCAGTACGCGCAGACTCGTCTGCAGCCAGTTGAGCGCGCGCGACTCCTGGGTGAGCAGGTTCACGTCGCTACCGGGCGCCTCGCGCAGACACTCCTCCTGCAGCACGTCCAGCAGGCTCTCGATGCAAAGATGGGTGTAGAAGAGCGCCTGCCCCACCTCCTCGTGCCGCTCCTCGAAGTTGCCACGGAAGTGGCTACGGTGCTTCTTGTTCAGCCAGCCGTCGAAGCCCAGCTCCTCGTCCTTCAGGCCCAGGGTCAGGGTCACCTGCGTGTCGCCGCCACTGGTCTCGAGCTGCATTGTGGGCAGGAAATCCTCGTAGGGGTGCTCGCCCCAGGAGACGGCCAGCCAGTCGACCTGCTCGGCGGGTAACTCCTCCATGAGGACGGTGAGGGGGACTTTGCGCGTGAAGATCATAAAATTTTTCCTAGACTGTACTCGTGGAAGCCGGGCCGCTCGTGGTCCGGATGGTAGCCCTCGATGCGGTAGCCCTGCTTGAGCTTGATGAGGAGCATGGGATGATTGAAGCTGTAGATCGTGCTCATGACTTTTGTTATGCCCAGTGAACGGCACTCGTCCTCCACCCTCTGCGAGAGCATGGCGCCGAGGCCTTGCCCACGAAACGGGTGAAACACCACTGTCTTGACGGTTTCGGCCAAGGTGGGAGTTTTTTGATCTATTCCACAAATACCGATCACCTCTCCCTCTCGCAGCGCCCGATAATAGAAAACTTTAGACTGCTGAATCTGCTCGACGCTTAAGGGCCAGGCGCGATCGGGATAGTAGGCCTCGATGACGCGCACCAACTCACGGGCCTCGCCGAGCTCCGTGTTATCGATGCGCCGTAGTTCTAGAGCACTCACTCCAGCGCCTTCTTCAAAGTCGCCATGAGACCGGGAATGGTTTTCTCCACGCGGAAGAGTTCCATCTGCTCCTGGGTGTAGTAGCCCTCTTCGACGGCACGGGAGAACCACTGAAGAAGGCCGTCGTAGTAGCCGTCGTGGTTGAGCATGACGATGGGCTTTTCGTGCTCGCCGAGTTGCTTCCAGGTGACGATCTCAAAGAACTCGTCCATCGTCCCGATGCCACCGGGTAAAATGATGAAGGCATCCGAGGATTCGTACATGAGGCGTTTGCGGGTGTGCATGTCTTCCACGACACGGAGATCACGTAGGCCGGTATGGCCGACCTCCCACTCGAGCAAGCGACGCGGGATCACTCCGACGACCTCGCCTCCGAGCCGCAGCATCTCGTCGGCCAGCACGCCCATGATGCCGACCTTTCCGCCGCCGTAGACGAGGCCCCAGCCTTCTTGATGGAAGGCCTGCATGAGTTCCTGCGCAGCTTCCCGACGGGAATTTCGAACTCCAAGGCGGGCGCCACAAAACACGGCGATTTTTTTCATCGCTCTTCTCCTCGATATGTCTTTAACCGATGACGGAACCACCAGAACTCGAGCGCCATGAAGGCTCCAAAGCTCATGTACTGGCCAGCGGTCTTCCAGAAGGCCCATTGCGCCGTTGTTCCCCAGATCGACCAGTAGGCCATGAGAGCGGCGAAACCGAACATAAAATATATGACATGACGTTCAAAGTCGCGCAGCCAAGCACCAGGAAAAGGCCAGGGCCGATTCATGTCTCGCATCATTTCTAGGAGCATCGTTTTCCCGCGGGCCTGATTGAGACTCAACCAGCCGCCGCAGATCACCCCGGTGAATGTCGGCTGCAGCTTAAACCACACGCCTTCGCGCGCAATCATCGCACACACACCGAGCATCACCAGAATTCCTGTATTGAGTTTTGACAGCGTGTGCAGGCGGCCGGTGAGCCAGCGCTCGAGACTAAGCTCCAGAACGGCAAGGCTCACGCCTGCGCTAAGTGCAATGACGAGGGGTTGGGTTTCTTCTAGCCACCAGTAGGCCAGCGCCGGAAGGAACGAGAGGAGATGGAGGACCTGGGGCTTCTGTTTACTCATGGCCCTAGATCTTAGGCCAAGCGACGCCGATTTTCCTCACAGTATGCGACGAAATCGAGAATAAAACTGCTCGGTTCAAGGATTTCGACGAAGTTCTGGAGCTCGTGGAGCCAGGCGAAAAGCTCGTCGCTGGGCTCCACCCAGGCCGCCCAGATCAGCTCTCCCTGTGAGTTCGTCATGAGGCAAGGACGGCCAAGGTGCTGGTAGTCCGGGTAGAGCTTGAACTGGTCCGGGTTGGTGATCTTTAGCACCAGACGCACTTCGTTTTCGTTCATGGCCCGCAGCGCTTCAACGAACTCGTTGACCTCGTGCCAGGAGGCACGAGCGAATTTGGTCTTCTCCCCTTTCTTGAGGTTCAGGATTTCTCCCAGCGGCAGTGACACCAGACCGTGGTCGTGCAGCTCCTCGGCGATGAGACACAGGTCCCCGTCGAGGTGCGTGAGCTTACAGGGGATGAGCGTTCGCACGCGCCGGTTCAGGGTTTCGACGAGCACCGTGCACTTCTCGAGGAGACACTCTTCGAGGACGCCGACCTTGTGCGCGGAGTGCGCGTCAGCCTCGCTCGCCTCCACGGGACCACTTTGCCGCGCGAACTCCTGCCAGCGCTGGCGCAGCTGGACGTACACGGGGTAAGCGGGGTGCTGTCGGTGCGCCTTGAGCACTCCGACGACCAGGGCCTGAAGCTCCGGGTGCTCCTTGCTAGCGGCGAGCTGCTCGAGGAGATGCGTGAGCTGACACCAATCGGCCCAGTGCCAGGCCTCGACGACTTCGTCGTTGAGCCCCGTGAGCAGTTCGAGCTCGCGGCGAGAGTCCTGGATCGCAACGCGCATCTGCCGCACGAGCGGCACTGGTAGCTGCGCCTCTCGAGCAAGATCGACGAGGTTCATTTCTTCCGAACTTTGCGCCAAGAGGGCAAGTTGCTTCCACGCTAAGGCTTCAATTTTCAACGGCTTCATAGCACCCTTTGAGGACTTCTTGAGCATTCTTGTCGGATGAATCAAGGGGAACTTGAGTTTCTTTTTAGGATAATCCTGCGATAATAGGCCCATGTTCGCGAATTTCCTTATAAAGAAACCCATCCTGGCCATTGGCGTCCTGATGTTCGCCATCGTCTGGATCGCTTCTGGTGGCAAGAACCCATTTTTCGAAAGACAGGCCCTCAAGTCCACCTCCTGTCGCGCGGTCCTAGTGAAGCTCGAGCGTCGCCTGCCCGCCGACTGGAAGCTCTTCTGCGAAGAGAACAACCTGGCGGTCGAGATCCGTGAAAGCTCCGCGCTCAAAGACGACCAGCTCCGCGCCTACCTCTACCGCCAGCTGGCGAACGCCCTGGTGGAGATCGCCAAGAGTTCGGAGCCGGACATCCTAGAGAAAGTCTTCATCGTGCGTCTGAAACTCGGCCACCCGGCGATCGTGCTCAACGCCGTGAGCGAAGGGAAGTACGTCGCGAAGCTCGCGACGCTAAGCACCCCGGAGTTTATCTCCAAACACCTGCAGCAGACGGTGCAGGTCCAGGAAACGCCCGTCAAATAACTCCGCGTGATCATCTTGCCATTCACGATCTGCGAACTGGTAGCGCCAGCAGTGCAGAAAGAGTCGCTCGCTCCTCTCACCACCGTAGAGCTCGTCGCCTAGAATCGGCAGGCCCGCCAATGAGAGCTGGGCACGGATCTGGTGCCGCACACCTTGCTTGAGGTCCACAGCAACGAGGGCGTGAGCGCCGCTACGGGCCAGCGCATGGTACGTGAGTTCGGCCAGTGCTCCGCCCTGGGGCACCTGGTGCATCTTGCTCCCGCGCGGCCCGTGAGGGCCCAGTTGGTGCACAAGAGTCTCGTGACTCTTGGCCTCGCCGCTCACAATCGCGAGGTAGATCTTGCGCTTAACGATGTGGTGAAAGTTGCTGCGGATCGCCTCAAAGCTTGGTTGATTTTTAGCACAGACCACTAGCCCCGAGGTCTCTTGGTCGAGCCGCCAGAGCGTGCCGCGCTCTTGAGCCTCGCGATTCACTTGCAGAAGAGCTGGCCTGTGCAGCGCCAGCCAACTCACGAGATTCGGGCCGTCGCCGTAGCTCAGGGGTTGGGTGGCCACGCCCGGAGGCTTGTGCAGCGCCAGGAAGTCCGCGTCTTCGCCAAGCACGCGCACGCGGGCCTCATCCAGGGGGGCGATCTGGCGCGCGTTCACGAGAGTGATGGGAAGCGAGATCTCCTCGCGCGTCCGCAGTGGCCGCGCGAGGAAGTGCTTGGAAAAGTTTTGCTTCTTGATCGACTGGCCCGAAGCCCGCAGCAGACTGCGCAGGGCCTCCTCCACGCTGGCGAAGGCCTCGAGGACGCAGAACCCGATCTCACTCTGCACGGACCTTCTTCCCTTCACGGCGCAGATCAGATTTCCGGATCATGAACTCAACGCGCCGATCGACGATACCGCTCACCGCTTCGGGATTCGGCTGAGGCCGCGAGTCGCCGTAAGAAATGGTGGTCAGGCGGTCGGCCGGAACGCCCTTCTGCAAGAGCAAACGAGTGACCGCCATGGCGCGCTGGGAGGCGAGCGCATAGGCGTCGGAGCCATCGGCGCCGCGTTCCTCGCGCTCGGCGTGCCCCTCGACCATGAGCTGCCATGGATGATCCCGCAGCATCTTCACCAGGCGCTCGAAGACCTGTGAGTCCACCGCTTCGATCACCACGGAACCGCGACGGAAAAGAATCTTATCTTTGATTCGCAGCTGAATGCTCTCGGGCATCTCAAAAACGTTCGCCTGCTCACGCAGGTCGTACTCTGCCAGCATGGAACGGATCTGCGCGAGCTGTTCGTCGCTCTCGCGGTTGACTTCCTTCTTGTCGAGCAGGCCCTCCGAGGTCAAAAACTCGATTGGGAAGGGCCGCGGCGGTTGATCCGATTCGATCATTGTGGTCGAGTCGCTAGGCGACTTACCCTGCTGGACCACCTCGCCCGACTTCAGCACGTTACCGCCGAAGGCGTTACGGATCGAGCCCATCGCCGCTTCGTACTTCGCCGTCTCCGTCTTCGCGAAGGACAGCAGCAGAACGAAGAAGGTCAGCAGCAGCGTACACATGTCGGCGAAGGACGCCATCCACGCGGGAGCTCCGGCCTTGCAGGGAGGACATTTACCCTCGGCCACGGCCTACTCCTTCTGCTCGGGGGCGGTGCGCTCGCCCGGCGGGAGGAAGGACTCGAGTTTCTCGCGAATAGTGCGGGGGTTCTCCCCGGCGACGATCCCGAGGACCCCGGCCACGATGATGTTCATGCGCGTGGACTCTTCCTTCGAGCGCTGCTTGAGTTTCGTGGCCACCGGAATACAGAAGATGTTCGCGATGATCGCACCGTAGAAGGTGGTCAGAAGTGCGACCGCCATGGCCGGACCGATCGAGCTCGGGTCCGACATGTTCTGAAGCATCTGCACCAGACCCATCAGGGTTCCGATCATTCCCATCGCCGGGCCATCGGAGCCCATGCCGTCCATCATGTCGGCGCCCTTGGTGTGCCGCTCTTCCATCGCGGAGATCTCGAGGCCCAAGATGGAGGTGATGACTTCCGGTGGCCGGTTGTCCGCCGCCAGCGTCACAGACTTCTTCAAGAACTTGTCTTCGACCGGCACCTTCTCGAGGGCGAAGACCGATTCACGGCGCGCGATCTCGGCGAGCTTGATGATCTCGTCGATCATCAGCTTGGGGTTCTGCGCGGTGCTGAATAGGACTTTCATGTAGACCTTCGCCGAAGCCTTCACGACCTCCATGGGCCACTTGATGAAGGTCACCGCGATCACCCCGCCGAAGATCAGAACGATCGAAGGGACGTCGATGAAGATCCCGAAGGACCCACCCAGCCAGATCGCCCAGAGGATGGACACAATCGCGAGCACGAAGCCAATCAGTGATGCCAAATCCATATGCTACTTCCCAAGAAAAATAAGTTTCTTGAGTTAAGTATCGGAATCTTTAAGGGTGAAGCTTAGGCATAAAAAAACCCTCGTCACAGCGAGGGTTTTTTGAAAACTGACCCGTTTAATCGGAAAACTAGTCTTGCACCAGAGTGGCGTCGATGTACTTCAGCATCATGGCACGGAGTTCTTCGAGACAGACACCCTCCGGGGCCTTCCCACCGACGAAAAGTTCCTCGCGGATGATGTCCGGAGAAAACCCGGTAAGACGCGCGAGCTCGTCGAGACTAACTTTAGTGCTCGTCGCCGACACCTCTTGTGCATTTGGCACATTCTGCATTCTGAACTCCTTGAACAATTCTCACGGCCGTTCCATGGACGTAATGCCAAGAGCGTATCGACTGCTGGCCATAAGAGTCAATTCAGCAAGCCTCCTTGTAAGACGATGTTAGATGGCCTTCAGCTTGGAATACTAAAGTTTTAGAATCACAACATTTAGGGCTTAAAATTCTGCGCTAAAAACGGTGACAGAAAGCTCTCGGATTTGTGCATCATTTCGCTGAATTCTTCACTGGCCCGACTTTTGAGAGTCACTCCCCCGCCGGCACCATAGCGCATCTCCTTGAGACCCATATCGAGCTCGGCAGTTCGGATGTTGATCGATCCTGCCAAGGTGCTGCCGTAGGCGAGCCACGTAGACCCACAGTAGTGCCCGCGAGACTCGGCCTCGACCTGATGGATGATCTCGAGCACCTTGCGCTTGGGCGCCCCACTGATGCTTCCTCCCGGAAACAAGCACTCGAGGACTCGCCGCCAGCTGACCTCCTGCGGAACCTCGCAGCCTACCAGCGAGTACTGGTGCATGAGCCCCGGAACGCGCAGAGGCCTGGTCGCCGCGTGGACGCGGGCCCTGGGCCTGTGGACCCGCGACAGGTCATTGCGAACCAGGTCCGTGATCATGTTCAACTCACCGGCCTCTTTCTTCGAGGAGCGAAGCGCATCCCAGACCTCTTCGAAGTCGTCGCGCGCGGTGAACTTCCGAGTCCCCTTGATCGGCATAGAGTAGAGCTCGATGCCCCGGGGCCCAGTCCGCCGCTGCACGAGGCACTCCGGCGAATTGCTCAGCAGGAGCTTGCCCATGGTCGAAAGCCAGGTGGCGTGCGCGTAGGCCCCGATGCGGGCCTCGTCGCTCCAGAGGTGACGGATGAAGTCGCTCGGCGTGTGGTTTTCCTTCCACATTAGATAGAACTGCGCCGTGAGGTTGACCTGGTAGCAGTCGCCGCGCAGGAGATGCTCGTACACTTTCTGGAAGGCCTGGTGGTACTCGTCCCAGGTCGGCACCTGCAGGAAGCGCAGCTTCGGAGGCCGCGGAACTCGGCTCCAGAGATCCTCCAGCCGGACTCGGCGCGCCTTCAGGTAGTCGATCTCGATCGCCAGTGGAAGATGACCTGGGACGAGCTCTGCTTGCCCGTGGAAGAGGTGGCCCAGTTCGAAAGCCAGGTGCATCACCTTGGGCTTGTGGAAGGTTGCGCTCAGCGGGACCTGGTCGAGGCCCTGGATGAAGGCCAGCACGCCGCCCGGAATTTTCCGTCCGGTGGAGAGGTCGAGCGAATGGTGCCGGTAGTGCAGCTTCGCGCTGTAAGGCCTAAAACAGTAGAGGAACTCACCGCCGCCCTGGTAGAAAAGCGACCACACGGCAGCGCCCTAGTTTTCCGGACGCTGGAATTCCAGTTCCGCGAATTTCGTCTGGGAAGCAATCCACGCGAGGTCGACGTCTCCCGGTTCGCCGGCACGGTTCTTCGCGACGATCACCGTCGCGATCCCCTTCTTCGGAGAATTCGGATCGCCCATGTCGGGCCGGTGGATGAGGCAGACGATGTCCGCGTCCTGCTCGATGGCACCCGACTCACGAAGGTCGGAGAGCTGGGGCCTGCGGTCGGTGCGGGACTCTGAGGCGCGGTTGAGCTGCGAGAGCGCGATGATCGGGCACTCGAGTTCCTTGGCGAGTTCCTTGAGGCCCCGCGAGATCTCGGAGATCTCCTGCTCGCGAGAGGGCTTGCGCACGTGCGGTTGCATCAGCTGCAAGTAGTCGATGATGATCAGGCCCAGGCCCTGCTCGCTCTTCAAGCGCCGGCACTGGGAGCGGATGTCGACGAGGGTCGTCGCGCCGGAGTCGTTGATGACGATCGGAAGCCGCGAGAGTTCCTGCGTCGCCGCGAAGATGTTCTTCATGTCGTGCGGACCGAAGTCCTTGGTGCGAAGCTTGCGCGAGTCGACGTTTGCCTCGGAGGAGAGAATGCGCATCCCCAGTTCGTTGGTCAACATCTCCATCGAGTAGATGGCGACCGGAAGGCCCGACTGCTTGCTCGCGTTGACGGCCCAGTTGAGCACCAGTGAGGTCTTCCCCACACCCGGGCGCGCGGCGATGACCACCAGCTGGCCCGGCTGCAAACCCAGGAGCTTGGCGTCGATGGACTTGAAGCCCGTGGAGATGCCGGTGAGTTCGCCGCGGTTGCGGCCCGCGCGCTCGAGGTCCTTCAGACTCTCGTGGAGAGACTCCTTGAGCGATCGCATCTTGTTCTGCTTACTCTGCGCTGTAAGTTTGAAGAAGCTCCCCTCCACTTCCTGCAGGAACTCTTCGACGTCGCCGGTGAAGTTCGTTCCGAGCTGCACCACCCGCGCCGCCGTTCGCACCACCTCACGCAGCACGGCTTTCTGTTTGACGAGCTTGCCGTAGGAGGCGATGTTGGCCGCCGAGGGAACGTCTTCCGCCAGCGCCACGAGGGCGCTCTGTCCCCCGATCTTATCGAGCCGACCCATGTCGTTGAGCCGCGAGCTCACGGTGATGAGGTCGAAGGGCAGGGAGCCGATGTGGAGGTCGCGCATGGCCTCGAAGATCATGCCGTACTGCGGATGGTAGAAGTCTTCCGGCTTCAGGGAGAGGTCGCTGATCTCGTCGTAGGCGCGGTTGTCGATGAGGAGGGAACCGAGCAGGGCCTTCTCGGCCGGGAGATCGTGCGGGAGTTCTTGGGCGATTCGTTCGTTCATCATGCTCCCTAGCATGCCAGCGGCCCAGCGCACAGAGCAACACTCAATGCGTTTAAAAAAGAAAAGGGCCCCGCGCGGAGGCCCTTTGG
>DAIPJL010000096.1:0-10813 GCA_036770305.1 Bacteriovoracaceae bacterium
CCTCAATCTTGTTCTTCTTCATGAGAAAGGCGATGCCCTTGCTCATGTTGGCGGCGATCTCGTTGGCGCGCTTGACGGCGACGGTGGCGTCGAGGCTCTCGAGCTTGACGTTCACGCCCAGGCCCTTGAGGTCGGCGACCTCGTGGACGGCGTGGGCCGACTTCAGGAGTGCTTTGGTGGGGATGCAGCCGCGGTTGAGGCACACGCCGCCGAGCTTATCGGCTTCGACGATGGCGACTTTTTTCCCTAGCTGACTGGCACGAATGGCGGCGATGTAACCACCAGGGCCTGACCCCAAAACAACAACATCAAAGCTCTTGGCCATAAGAGTCCTTTTTTAGAAGGCAATAAAGTTCCTCCACTTTGCTTTGACGCGCAGCGTTTTGTCAATGAAAGACAAGCACTTGTCCTAGACACGTCCCCCTCGAAAGAGCTATAAGACTCTCCATGTCAAGGACCGCCACAGAGCTTACGCTCAACGCCGAAGAAATCGCTCTGCTCTTAGAGCTTTTTCCTTATGGCATCGTGGCCGTCGACCTGGAGACCACCGGCCTTTCACCGCTGGTCGATCGCATCATCGAAATCGCAGCAGTGAAGCTAACCTCCAAGGGCGACATCGAGGTCTACCACCAGCTCATCAATCCAATGACCGTGATCCGCCCGGAGAATGCGCAGATCCACGGCCTCACCAACGCGGACCTCGAGCACGCCCCCACCCTCAAGCGCCCCCTGCGCCAGCTGTGGGACTTCGTGGGCCGCTCGCCGCTCCTGGCGCACAACGCCCTCTTCGATTCGGCCTTCCTCGTGAAAGGCTCCCATGACTTTCTCATCACGCCACCGCCGGCGCGCGTCTTCGACAGCGCCAAGTACGCGCGGGCCCTGTTGAAGAACCCGGAGGCCGAAGCCAAGGGGGAGGCGCCGCAGAACTACAAGCTCTCCACGCTCGCGTCGTTCTTCTCGGTGCCGCTGCAGCACCACATCGCCCTCGAAGACAGCTACGCCTGCCTCAAGGTCATGGCCGCGCTCGTCAAGCGCTCGCCACCGGAGAAGCGGCCCGAGCTCAAGGAGCGCTCCTTCACCATGGCGATGGCCCAGTACAAGAAAGACATCGCCTTCGTGATCCCCAGTCGCTTCGAGCCGCTCTTCGAGCTCATCCGCACGCAGACCGTGCTCGACATCCAGTACACCGGCGGAACGCAAGAGGAAGAGTGGCGCTCGGTAAAACCTATCGCCCTCATCCCCATGCCGCGTGGCCCGGTGCTCTACGGGGTGTGCTTAGTCAGTAATATGAATAAATCTTTTGTGCTAAAGCGCATCAAATCCTTTAAGGTGCGGCCAGAACCCATCGCTGGCCCCAAGGAGAAGGTCCATGATACCGAGCTGGCCCTCGACGTTGCTGAACAAGAATAACTGGCGCCGGCGCGTTGTCGAAGTGATCATCTTCGTCGTGCACCTGCTGCTCCTCAAGTGGATCCTCTACGTGCTGTCCGAAGGCGGCGCGCTGCCTATCGAACTCGTCGTCATGCACTTCATGGGACTGGCCGTTTCCGGCGCACTGCTGATCCGCTTCTGCGCCTGGCTCTACCGGCGTCTCTACCTCAGAGAACAGGGCATGAATGAGCTCCCCCGCTAACTGGACGAGTGAGCTGCGCGACGCCTTCCGCAGCTCCGCTGAGCTGGCCGCTTTCCTTGACTGGCCCGTTCCCGAGAGTCGCTACCCGCTCTTCGTGCCGCGAAAGCTCGCCACGGCCATTCGCCAGCAGGGACCATCGGGGCCTCTCGCGCGGCAGTTTCTTCCCACCAGTCGGGAGGAAGAAGACAGCGGCGCACTGGACCCCATCGGCGACGAGCGCTTTCTAAAAACGCCCCAGCTGATCCACCGCTACACGAACCGAGCGCTACTCCTACCGACGACGGTGTGTCCCGTCCAGTGCCGCTACTGCTTCCGCAAAAACGAATTGCACGGCGAAGACGCGCTCTTCTCTTCAGCGCGCGAGGAGACCCTCGCCTACCTCGCCGCGCACCCGGAGATCAACGAAGTGATCTTCACCGGTGGCGACCCGCTGGTGCTCAAAACCTCGGCGCTCACCGACTGGCTCACAGCGCTGGCGCCGCTTGGCCACCTGCGCTTCGTGCGCTTCCACTCACGCGTGCCGGTGGTGCTGCCCGCGCGCCTCGACGAGGAACTCTCCGATCTGATGACACGCTGGAGCGACCGCTTCCAGTTTCAACTCGTGGTGCACTCCAACCACGCCAGCGAGTGGACCGACGAGGCCCGCCAGAGGGCCAAGAGCTTCCGGCCGCGAGGACTGCGCTGGCTCTCGCAGAGCGTGCTCCTGAGAGGAGTCAACGATCGCTCGGCGGATCTCGTGGAGCTCTTTTCACTGCTCGCGGAGCTTCACATCGAAGCTTACTACCTCCATCACCCTGATCAGGTGCGCGGGGCGATGCACTTCTGGCTTGGCCTGGAAGAGGGTCGCAAGCTGTGGCGCGGCCTTCGTCGCGAGCTCTCCGGCTGGATGCTTCCACGCTACGTGATCGATATCCCTCAGGGGCATGGGAAGATCGAGGCCCTCAATCCGGAGAGCGACAGCTTTTCTGGCCAACTGCTTGATCTCTCTGGTCGGCCCATAAACAGCCTAAGCCTTTGAAATATAAAGCTCAACTCCTCTGCCGCTAGGCGCTGACTTTACCTATCCTTCTTCTGGGCTTGCAACGTGTTACAATCATTGAACTATGAGTCAAACGATTCTCATTGAACCCAACGAGGACCTGCGAAAGATTTATTCGCTGAACCTTAATACCTTCGCGGGAACCGATGTGATCGTGCGCCAGAACGCCGAGGACGCCATTCAGCTTCTGCGCATCCTGCCGACCGTCTCCCTGATCGTGACTCAGAACAAAGTGCAGGCGGAGAACACCGCGGAGTCGCTGGCGGATTTTCTGACCCGCGAGAACATCGACATTCCTCTCATCGTTCTCGGTGAGAATGAAAAACTCAAAGACCGTGCGCTCTGCCTCCCTGAGCCAGTGGTCTGGGAGAAGCTCGTGCAGCAGGCGGCGCGCTTCCTCGGTGTCACGCCCGAGGACCTCATGCGGCGAGTGAAGCCGGACTACGTGGCGATGAGCATCTCCTACTTCTACGACATCACGCAGACCCCCTGTGACGTGTATATTCGCATCAAGAAAGGGCCGGGTGATTATCAGTTCGTAAAACGCATCCACTCGAAAGACGTGTTTGATCTGCCGGCCATCAAGCATTACGAAGACCAGGGCCTGAAAGAATTTTACATCCAGCGCGACTACCAGCAGTACTTCGCGACCTTCGTGACGAACTCGCTGGTGAAGAAGCTCGAGCGCAGCGACCTGACGATCGAAGACCGCATCCTCACGACCGCGCACTCCTACGACGTGGTGTCGGACCAGGTGACGAAGATCGGCCTGGACCAGGCGACCGTGGAACTCGCCGACGCCGGCATCAACTCGATGATCAAGTCGGTGAAGGACTCCCCGCACCTCGCGAACCTGCTGCGCTTCCTCTTCACGAACAAGGTGTCGCTGGCCTACCAGCACTGCCACCTCATCGCCGTCATGTGCCAGTACATCCTCTCGAAGCAGAGCTGGTACCAGCCGAAGCACCTGGAGATCTTGAGCTTCGTCTCCTTCTTCAGTGACATCACCCTGAAGTCCGGCGAGCAGATCATGATCAACTCCGACGAGGACCTGCGCCAGTCGAACCTGGAAGACGACGAACGCCAGGCGGTGCTGACCCACGCCCGCGACGCCGCCAAGCTACTCGAGAAGCACCCGGGGGCCAACGAGTACATCATGACGGTCCTGCTGCAACACCACGGGAAGCTCGACGGCGTCGGCTTCAACGACTCTCCCAGCGAAGAGCTCCATCCGCTGTCGAAGGTTTTCATCATCGCCGATCGCTTCGTGAAGATTTTGCTGCGGCCCGACATGCCCTCGAGCAAACGAGAAATCCTACCCTTGCTCTACGCCCAGTACACCAATCCGTCCTATCAGAAGATCATCAAGGCCCTGGAGCAAAAATTTCAGAGCTAGTCCCGTAGTTTGCCGTTGACGAGTGCCAATCACTCCTTTAAATTCTGATTCCTACGCGGGTATAGCTCAGTTGGTAGAGCGTCTGCTTGCCATGCAGAAGGTCGACAGTTCGAATCTGTTTGCCCGCTCCAACATCTCTCCTGAGGTGTTGGAAAAACCAAGCCACACATTCTTTTGGTTCGGATCTACGAAAGTCGCGGAATCGTAGCGTGGGTTGCGCGCGTCTTCGGGTGGATGAGCTCCGTGGCACTCTGGTAGATCCGAGGCGTCTTGTAGAGTAACTTGAGCGCTTGCCACTTCGGCATGACCTGGAAGCGATCGGGATAGAGTTCGCGCATCTTCGCGTGGACGACTTTCGCGTGGCGGCCCGAGAGGCGCGGGAAGATGTGGTGCTCGGTGTGATAACCGAAGTTCAGGTGGATGAACTCGAGGACCTTGGGGTTCGTCACCGTGAGCGAGTTCACCAGCGGATCGTTGACCTTCGTGTAAGGCGAGAGGTTATGGTTCGTCATCACGTAGCTCATGTTCGTGTAGTTCTGCGCCAAGAAGGGCAACACGATGAGGAACAGGGGGTCGTGGCGGCCGATGAACCAGATGTAGGCGGCGTGGAGCAGACAGATGGCGGCGAACTCCACGGTCACCTGGCGGTGATCCATCTTGTCCCACATCTTGTTCTTGAAGCGAAAGCTCACCTGATTGATCACGGCCTGCAGCGGGAACCAGTAGAAGAAGTAAAGCAGGCTGATCTTCGTGCCGCTGCCCGGAGTGAGAGGGAAAATGGCGCGCATGAAGGGCGAGCGCTTGTAGACGCTTATCGTGGGGAACGCGTCGGGGTCTTTGTAGAGCAGCTGCGTGTTCCCGTGGTGGAGGTTGTTGTGCCAGAAGCGCCAGTAGGTCGGCGAGATGAAGTAGGGCGCGAAGCCGAGGAAGCCGATGAGGTTCTGCAGCCACTTCGCTTTGACGATCGAGCCGTGCAGGGTCTCGTGCGCCAGGAAGCTCATCGCGACGTTGCACTGGCCGATGACCACCACGAGCAGCAGCTTCAGATACCACGGGAGAGCCGCGGCGAAGATCAGGTAGAGCGAAAGGAATGTGAGCGGCACCAAGACCAGAGCGAGCAGCGCGCGCGTCGGCGTGCGCAGAAAGATGTGCTCCGGGAGGTGCTTGCGCAGATCGGTTTGATACCACGAAACAGAGCGCAGCTCGGTGCTACTAGGGGCTTTGTCATCGGGCCGGAGGGGAACCACAAGGTTCGGAGAAATGGTGTGCGCAGAAACGGATTCGACTGAATTAAATTCCACTAATGTCCCTCACGGCAATTGCTGCACAAAACTAGCGGCCAACGCAGCATTTGCCTAGTTAGCGCGGAGTTAAACTTAAGGGTGAGACCGCTAGTTTTCAGGAGCTTAGAAATCCACGCGGTAGCTTAAGTAAACGTTACTGACCTTCTCCCGGAAGTCGTTGTCGTAGCGAGGGGCCCGGCCCGCGCGGTAGTGGTACCACCCCACTCTTATGCGCTGGTAGAGGTCGATCTGGTAGGTGGCGAAGGGGTGAAAGCCTTCGCTGTTGCCGCGCTGGTAGAAGCGGTTGAACTGCAGGTAGGTGTAGTCCTCGATGTAGAAGTTCTTGTGGGTCTTGATGTACTCCAGGCCCCACACCCAGTTGTCGAACTGGTAGTTCAGGTTGTGCAGGAACGAGTGGCTGTAATAGGTCGGCTCGAGGCTCGTGCGCTCCATGAGGCCCAAGTAGGTCACCGAGTAGTTGAGGCCCGTGCCCTTGAGCCCTTCGAAGCCCAGGAAGAGCGACTTGACGTAACCCTCGTAGTACGAGGGCGTGTCGCGGTTCGTGCCCTGGAAGGCCGAGTCGAAGAACTGGTTGTAGTGCAGCAGCATCGAGTAGACACTCGTGCGGCGGGCGAAGTGGTCGCCGGTGTACTCGTACTCGTTGAGCAGGGCCCCCTGGTCCGCGCGGCGGACGACTTCGTTGTCCTCGAGGTCGCGCTGAGGCGCCGTGCGGTCGTTCGTGTCGACGAAGAAGTGGGGCGTGTAGAAGACGCGCGTTTTGAAGCTGTGGCCTTTCGGAAGGTGCCGGCCCCAGTCGTAGACCAGTGCCACTCCGTCGAGGATGGCGTTGTAGCCGAAGCGCGGATAGGTACCGCTGCGCTCGAAGCCGTCGAGCTGGTTGATCGGCGGGCCACCGTAGGTCGTCATGCGGCCGACGGCGAAGGTCCAGGCCGAGTCGGGGGTGTGCCAGCGGATGTAGGCGACGTCCACTTTCGCGTCAGACCCGGTGTAGCCGTAGGAGCCCTGGTTCGATCGGTAGCTCGACTCTTCGATCGCTTTGCGCCCGTCGTTGTTCCAGATCTTCCCCATTCCCAAGGAGGTGAGAATGCTCAGGCCCTGCGTGAGGGTGAAGTCGAAGTTGAGCTGGAAGTGCGTCGCCGCGAGCAGACCATTCGCGTGGCGCTCGTCCTCGGCGGTCAGACTGCTGCCGGAGCGCTGCTGCGCCATCTGCTCGGCGTAGTTAATGAGGGTCCCGGAGGTGCGCAGCCGCCGCCCGAGGCTCGCCTCGAGCTCGTTCGACTCCACTCGCTCCTCGAGGATACGCAGCCTCTCCTCCACCGAGAGCTCGGCCGCGGAGAGAGAGAGCGAACACGTGAGCAGACTAAGAAAAAGGATGAGTGTCTTCATTCACCTACAACCGTACCCTGGCGGGTTAAGAAATTGATCTTATAGATCCTCAGAAGATCCTGGCACTTGATGGCCGGACAGGACTCCAAGAGTTCCCGACTAAAGCGCTCGCCGCAGCCGGCGCTCTCGCGCAGCTCGATGGCCACCTTTTTAAGGACCAGAGCGTTTTGCTCCGGGCACTGGGCCTTCACCGCGTCGGCGAAATCTCCGAGCGCGGCGCTCGCCCACGAACTAAAGAACACTAATCCTAGGAGGACGAGCGCCCGATAAGGAAAGAGTTTGGGGAAAGAATAATACATTAAGAATACGATAACGGACTTCATGACGATTTTGCGAATACTATTTCTCGTCGCCCTCGCTCAGCTGGTGCCGCTGGCCTTCATCGCCGTGGACCTGCGCGAGCTCGGCCTCGCGTGGAACGTGCGCAACAGCGTCGACGTCTACAACTCGCAAAGCATCTACGCCTTCAGCTCGCTCATCTTCCCGTCCCTCTTCGTCTTGCTCTACGCCCTGCTCAATAAGATCCGCAATCAGGAGAAGTTCTACCGCGAGACTCTCGCGACAATGAACGACCAAGTGGTCGTCGTCGACGTCAGCGGCAAGATGGTCTTTGCCAACAAGAACGCCGGAGACGAGGGCAGGATAGAGTTGTTCCGCCAGCTCGCCGCGCTCGAGCTCACCAACGATTCCGACATCCTCAAGATCGACGGCAGCACCTTCGCCGTCTCCTTCAGTAGTTTCGATCGCTACCGCGTGATCAACCTCAAGGACATCACTCCGATCATCGAGCGCGAGAAGCTCATCTCCGACCAGCAGGCACAGCTCACGCGCAACGAGCACCTCGCGTCTCTGGGAACCATGGCGTCGGGGATTGCCCACGAGATCAACAACCCCCTCGCCGTCATCCTCGGGAACCTCGAAGTGCTCAAGCAGCTCATCCCGAAAGACCCGCAGACCGATCGCCTCACCCAGCGCATCGAAGCGATGGTGATCCGGATCAGCGAGATCGTGAAGACGATGAAGAAGCTCTCCCGCACGGACCTGAGCGTCGAAGCTTCTCAGTTCTCGCTGAGAGAGGTGTTCCACGACCTCAACGAAATCTTCGGGATCAAGATCAAGGGCACCGGCATCGACTTCCGGATGAGCGGGGAGTTCCGGGAGATCATGGCCCTCGCCAACCAGTCCCAGCTCACGCAGGTCCTCATCAATCTGCTAAACAACGCCTACGACGAGGTCGTGACTCACCCGGACCCGTGGATCGAACTCGAGGCACGCTCGACCCGCGACCTGCTCGAGATCCGCGTGCGCAACTCCGGACCGCGCATCTCCGACGACCTGCTCGACAAGATCTTTACGCCCTTCTTCACCACGAAGGCGCCCGGCGAGGGGACCGGCCTGGGTCTCTCCATCAGCTACAACATCATGAAGAAGTTCGACGGAGACCTGTACGTCGACGGCCAGGAGAGGCACACCACCTTCGTCGTGCGCCTCCCGCAGGCCCGCAGGCTCGCCGCCTAGTTTTTGACCTTACAGCCTTCGACGATTTCGAGCGTCCGGCTCAGGCCACAGCCGATGCGCTGGCGGAGCAGGACCGTGTCCTTCGTCACCTCAACCGTCTGCTTGTAGCTTCGCAGCGGGGTGAAGTCGCCGCACACCGAACCGCCCGGACGACGGCCGCTAGACGTCGTCGCGTAGACGATCGTGCCGTTCGCCAGTACGCTGCGCTTCGCCCCTTCGAGATACGCGACCGGGTTGAAGTAGGAGACGGAGTCGATCCACACGGCATCGTCGGCGCCGTAGGGGTGCGGGATGATCCGGCACGCGGTGCCGTGCTCGTGCTCGACGACCTTGCCGTTCGTGAGCGACACGAAGGTCCCGTCCTTATCCATTAGCCTGGTAATCTCGCTCGGCAGGGCCGAGGCCAGGGCCGGGGCGGAGGCAACGAACAAGAGACTCACGAGAAGAGACTTCATAGGAACCACCTTTCGGAATAATTTTGCTGTGGGAGCTATGTATCCCGCTTTCACGGTCACCAATAGCGGGCAGGAATATTTTACTCAGCGGCGCAGGGGCCTCCCTTCTTTTCGTCGAAGGCGGGGCCCTGGAGTGCTATGACCTACATTCGCAAAAGGGAAACCATGAAGACACTCATCGCCCCCCTCCTCGTCTTGAGCGGCTTGGCCGCGTCGGCCCAGGCGACAACGCACATCTGGCCCACCATCCCCTTCGTCCGCGGCGCGGACCTCTGTGCCTACCAGCAGGCCTACTCCCAGACACGCCAGGAGTACATGCGCCAGATGACGGGCTTGGCCTCCCAGCTGATGCGCTCGGGCGCCGGCGGCTACGAGGCCCTCGACCTCCTCGTGGCCTTCGACGCGCTCTACGACAAGAACGTGGCGCTCGCTACGCGCTACCAGTACCTCGACGTGACACTCGAGCACACCCTCCGCGGCTACCTCGACCAGTACTACCGCGACCTACGCCCGCGCGAAAAGAAGATCGCCTTCACGCACACCGCACCGGTGCAGGAGATCGTCCAGGCCGCGCGCAGCGGCCAGAGGCCCGCGAACCTGCCCGGGAACACCTTCGCCTACCTAGACTACGTGGCCTACGGCTCCTACGCCTTCGCCCCGAACTGCCAGGGCGACATCCAGGTCACGCTGACCCTGCTCGGGAAACGAGGCCAGACCGAAACCTTCATCGGCAGCGGCCGCCCGGCGGTGGTGATGAGCCAGATCGCATCCCGGCTCTTCGAGCGCTTTCAACGGACCCAGTTCCCCAGCCGGGTGCGGCTCGGAAACCGCACGGTCACCCTCGTCGGTGGCATGAACGGAAGCGTCGATAAGGTTCCGCACCTCGAAACCGCGCGCATGGCGTGCCAGACACAGGACGCGCGGCTCCCGACGACAACGGAGCTCAAGCTCCTCGACGCCTACGGCGACTGGAGCGGTGGCGTGAGCCTCGCCGGCGCCGTGTGGGTGGTTGAAAACGCCCCTGGCGGCGAGCTTAAACTCTACCATCCTGAACTGCGGCGCGACGTCGCGACCTGGGAAACGAACGAACGGAGCTACACCTACTACTGTGTGCGCTAGTCTCCACGCAAACAGCTCCTCTCCACGACGATAAAAAAGGCCACTCTCCGAGTGGCCTTTTTTCTTGGACTAGTGAGAAACTTCTTAATTCAAACGGAACTGGATGAGGCTCACCGCTACAGACGCGGAGAGGTCGATGAGGAGGTCGACCACCAGATCGCGCTCTTCAATGCGCACCTGGCCCGACTCGGAGTTCATGCACGTCAGAGAAGCCCACGCGCGGAAGGGGACGATCCAGTGCGGCGGGAACTGGGTCGCGCTCTGGAAATGATGGTTCTCCAGGCGCGCTCCGAGGAGGAAGTCGCCCTCGTTGCTGCAGCGGAGGGCGTCGGACAACTGGGCGTCGAAGCTCACGAGTTTCGTTCCTACCGTCGCACTCAGCCGCGGGATGGTCTGGCGGCCGAGGTTAATGCTGGTCATCACCACTCGTCCCTCGCTTCCGAGAGTGCGAGAGACTCGTACCTGCTCTCTTTCGAGCAAGCGCCGGACGCGGGAGCCGAGGAAGTCGAGGTAGCTGTGGTCTTCGATGCCCACCTGATGGCCCAGCTCGTGGACCAGGCTCGCGACCATGATCGGGAGGGGCATGATCTCGAGGTCGACGCCGCGACGGTCGTAGAGCAGATCGAGGTTCACGAGGATCGGCGCCTCCGGTGAAAGGCCCGTCTTCGCCAGGCGAACCTCGGAGTCGTGGCCCGCGTGGAAGAGCCCGGGAATGAGCTTGCCGGAAATGAAGATCAGTTCATGGGCCTGGTGCTTCTTGGCCTTCGCGAGTTCGCCGATCTTCGCCAGCGTGCGAGCGTCGTCTTCTTTCACCAGACCGGCCGCCATCGTTTCAGCGATGAAGTCGGAGAGCTGCGCGAGGGCATAGACGAAGTTCTGCTCGGCGAGACCCCCGCCGTTGCCGATGATGTCTCCGCCGCCCGCGCGCAGGACGTTCGCGCGCTCGAGGACGTTGACCAGTGC
>DAIPJL010000097.1:0-10796 GCA_036770305.1 Bacteriovoracaceae bacterium
GCTCATGACCTACAACATCGAAAATCTCTTTGACGCCGAACACGACGAAGGGAAAGACGACATCACCTACCTCCCGCTCAGCAAGAAGCAGAACTCCGCTCACCAGCAGAAGTGTCGCAAGCTCCCGGTGCCCTACTGGGTCGACGAGTGCCTTAACCTCGACTGGACCGAGGAGGTCGTGGACGAGAAGATGAAGCGCATCGCCTCCGTGGTGCTCGACATCAACAACGGCAAGGGCCCGGACGTGCTCTTCATGCAAGAAGTGGAGAACCTGCGGGTGGTCACCCAGCTGCGGGACAAGTACCTGAAGGATTTCAAAGAAGTCATCTTGATCGAAGGCCCCGACGAGCGGGGCATCGACACCGCCATCCTCTCCAAGCTCCCCCTGGCCGGGAAGCCGCAGCTGCACCTCATCGGCGACGACGCCAAATCGCAGAAGACCCGGGGGCTTTTACAGGCGGATCTGCTGCTTCCTGACGGAAGCATTCTCTCGGCCTTTTCCGTGCACCTGCCCTCGCAGCACGCGCCGACCCCGGCGCGGGTCAAGGGCCTCGAAGCGCTGAATCGAATTCGCTCTCAGCTGCCCGCCGATCGCATCGTCATCGCCGCCGGAGACTTCAACATCACCACCACCGAGGACGCCGGCAACAACCTGCTGCGAACCTACATGATGCCCCAGTGGTACGTCTCGCACTACATCGGCTGCGGCGACTGTGCCGGGACTCACGCCTACCGCGGCACCTGGTCCTTCCTCGACATCATGTTCTACTCTAAGAACCTTGGCCCCAAGGGAGACGCCCCCTGGCGCGTGCTTCCTGAGTCGGTGCAGGTCCCGCAGTCGAACCGCTACCAGGTGTCGCGCTTTGGGACCCCGGAGCGCTTCGGCGGTGGCGGCAAGGCTTCGGGAGTGGCCGATCACTTCCCGCTGGTGGTGACCTTGAAGCAGCGTAAGGGCCTAGAGAAAGAAAAGAAATAAAAAAGGCCCCGTCGTCGGGGCCTTTTTTTGTGCTAGCGGATGAAGAATTTGTTGCGCGGGATGAGGGGGAGGATCGGTGAGCGGCCGTAGCAGCGCTGCCAGCTGAGGTCCGGCTTCCCGGTGCCTTCTGGCGTGCGATCCGTCACCCCTTGGCGAAAGACGATGGCCTTGTCTTGCATGGAGAGCTGTCCGCGGTATTGCTTTTCTCCGTGGAAGCGACCGGAGAGCCAGCGCGTCTCTGCCGCGAAGTCCTGGCGCAGCTCGCCGCAGTGGTTGTAGTCCATGGCGATCTCGTCACCGGCCGTGAGGTTAGCGGTGAGGATGAAGTTGTTCTTGAACTTGAGCATGCTCTCGTCGATGGAGGCGCGCTCGCCCTTCACGGTGATCGAGCCCATCGCTCCTTTGATTCCGCCCATCGGACGCATCGTGCTGGCGGTGAAGCGCGGCATTTCTGCCGGCCCCGAGCGGCGGAAGGTCACCTGGCCCTGAACCTGCGACTTGAGCTCGCCGAGTTCGGTGTAGCCGTCCTTGTAGTTGCGCGGGGCCTTGCGGTAGCGCTGGTCGTACTTGAGAAGGCCGGTGTAGGCGAAGCGGTAAGTGGTGCCCTCGGCGAGGGACGCTTCGAGGCGGCGCGTTTCTTTGATGTTGGCGTTACTGCCGCTCATGGTTTGGTTGACCTCCTGCGAGGCGAAGCGCAAGACGCGGCTTTCGAAATCCGTGAATGTCTCCATGCTCAGGGCGCGCAGCTGGCCTTCGGCGTAGGTCAGCGTGTAGAGCTCCTGGCCGCGCACTTCCGTGCGGTAGAGACCGGTGCGGCCGTTGCAGTTGTAGGTCACCATGACGCGCTTGAAGTCCGCGGTGTCGGTGAGCAGCTGGATGTCGCGGCAGGTGATGGACTGGTTCGCGCGTTCGCCGCGCGCCTGGCGCTCGAGTTCGGTCTGCAGGCGCTGGACCTCGGACGTGAGGTTCAGGGAGAACTCGAGCATTTTGGCCGCTTCCAAATTCTGATCGGCCACCATCAAGGGAAGCTCAAGGTAGAGCGAGGCTTCGGTGCTCCCGAAGAGGCGCTCGAACTCGCGCTGCTGCGTGAGGGGTGTCTTGCGCTTGATGAGCGGGCTTTCGAGTTTTTTGTCCTCTGGGGTACAGGCGGAGAGCAGGGCCAGGGCCATAAGCGGAGCGAGCTTCTTCATGCGCAAATCCTCACAGAGGGTAGGTCTTTGGCGCGCATTCTACTCACTTGCATCAAAAGGAACAATTAAGAATCTGTCAGTTCGAGATTCCCATGACATGGCGTGAATCCTTTGCGATAGTTTTTACATGCCCCTGGCGAGGAGATCAAAATGAAAGCCTATCTCTTGGTAATTACAGTCTTTTTCGCCGGTCTGGCGCAGGCCTCGATGGAGGGCTGCTACCTCACTCAAAAGCTCAATGGCGAGACGGTCGCCCAGGGCCCCGTGGAAAACTCCCTGACCCGCATCTACCGCATCGAAAACGAGTTCTACTCCGACCTCGCCTCCGGCGCCCAGCTACACACCTACGTGGTCTCCATCTTCGCGGGGTTCGATGGCCAGTGGTCGCACTTTCAGAATGCCTTGCTCTTCGAAGAACTTGGCAGCTGGCAGCTGACGCCGACATCTTGGCAGCACGAGGGTGAGTATGCGGTGAACTACCGCGACTCCTTTTACCGCCTCAAGAAAGTTCATTTTGCGACCCTAGCGATGCTCGATCGCCAACCCGGCGGCGAGGTCCACGGCATCGTCACCCAGCGTTCGCGCGAACTAGGGCGTGACCTGAAGCTTGCCTTTGAACTACGCCCAATCTCTTGTCCTGACTAAGCGCATCCTTCGGGATTTTCGCAGTTTTGTGTTGCCAAAAACCTCACTGCCCTCTTAAATTTGAACTCTCTCTTTTTCCAGTTATGTGGGGGGTTAGCTCAGCTGGGAGAGCGTTTGCATGGCATGCAAAAGGTCAGCGGTTCGATCCCGCTACTCTCCACCAAATTTCTAATAAAAAAGCCGGACATGTTCCGGCTTTTTTTATGCCCTGCTTATCGAGATGGACCCCACAGTTCAAATGCTCTATCTCGAATCGATGAGGGCTTGTGTTTTAAGAGAATTAAGACGGACCATGAGGGAATGCCATAAAAAGATTTCGTCCGAATTTTCTTTCAGTGCGTATTGAACTTCATTCTCAATAAGCTTTTCAAGAATAAGGATATTTGTTTTAAGCCAGGCATTATTTGGTTGATGAATAAATATACGAGACTCCGCGTCGCACTCCACGTCGGTGACCGCCTTGTCTAATCTTCGATATGCGCTCAGCTGAGCAGCGTTTTTATTCTTTAAATAATCACTGAGCTTCTGGCAGCGGTAGTAATCAATTTGGATGTTGAATGCTTTATCAAGTGTCGTGAAGCCCTTCAGCATCTCCTGCCGGTTGTCGAATTGATAGGCCTCTGAAGCTCCGGGACCTGGCTTATGAAAGACAAGATTTGGAGAAACGTGGATGAACCCATGGGACTCCTTTAGAGACCCGTCAGGTCTCACCAGTCGTATGGCGCCGATATCCCCTGCCTTGAGGTCGGTCTCCAGAACCTTCTGGCAGAGTGGTGACTCCATCCAAAACGTCATCTCTTCACCTGAGGAAAATCTTTTCGCAGGAATGATTTCGTTAAGCACAAGAGTTGTATTCCAACAGTTTGGGCCCTTCGCATTTGCACCGTGAAATTTTTCAGTGAAAATGGGGGCAACATTTTTCAGTTCAGCCGAGCATCCCGCACGTGATCTTTTTAGCTTGATGTCCCCAATGGGAGCTTCGTTTCTTGCCAGCCTCCAGGCCGCAAGATTTCTTACTTCGGCGTATAGCTGGTTACAGTTTTTTGCTGAAATGAGGAGCGTGTCCTTCTTTCTCAAGAAACTGTAAGAATCATTCGCCAGAAGGTTACAAGAAAAGAAAATAAGCCCTGAATAGGAGAGTGCCTTCTTCATCCTGCTACTATACCAAGACCTGCAAAATAATCTTAGATAGAAAATAAAGTCTGACAAACCGAGTCTGCTCACCTGAGGTAAGGTAAAAGCTAATGATTTCGACTCCGATGAGCTCCCGCAAGATGAGGTTGTATCTAAATCTATGTGGTTAGGTGGTGTGTGATGTCCCTGATGTCTAAGCTTGATTTAGTCTCGCGCTGGAAACTCCTTGAGCACTCGCAGTTTGCGAAGCTTCCCCAAGGCCAGCTCGAGTACCGGGCCGACGGGGGGATGGCGGTTCGTATCGTGGGAGTGATCGACGGCGAGGAGAAGGTCATTTCCTACAGCGGGAGCTTTGAGGTGCAAGGGCCTGAGGTCATACCTCACATCACGAGTTCGCCGATCGAGGCGCTAATCGGCACGGCCCAGCGGCGCTACTTTCAGCTGCGAGAAGATCTGCTGGACCTCTACCTCGGCACTCCCGAAGAATATCGCGTGAAGATTCGCTGGCAGCGTGTTTCTTAGAGATATGTGTTGACCCTACGCGTCCGGTTCGCCATAGTCACACTTCCTAGCAGGTGAAGTCCGGTGTGAGTCCGGCACTGTCGCGCAACGGTGACCAATTTTTTGGAAGTCCGATCCCCCTAGGTTAAATCACTTCCCGCAGGAGGAACTATGGATCTCGCTCAGAGAATAGAGTCTGCACGAACCCGCACATTCAAGGCCGTTTTTCCCGGTGAGACCAATCACTACGATACACTTTTTGGAGGCACTGCTCTGCAGTGGATGGATGAAGTGGCCTTCATCGCTGCGACTCGCTTTACGCGTGAAAAAGTTGTCACGGTAAGTTCGGATAAGGTGAACTTTAAGATTCCCATTCCCGCCGGCAGCCTCGTCGAGCTCGACGCGCAGATTGTTCGCGTGGGAAACACCAGCGTGGAAGTGAGTGTCGATGTGTGGAAGGAAAGCATGTACGCCGACGAGCGTGTGCTGGCGCTGCACGGGAACTTCGTGTTGGTCGCCGTCGGTGATAAAAAATGAGCGCTCTTCTATTGGCCAGTTTATTGTCGGTAGAGTTTGTTGGCCCTTGCTCCTCCGAGCCGCTTCTAAGTGCGACAGCGTCTCGAGATCAGGCGAGCACGGTGGGTGAGCTGACCATTCAAACCTTAGATAGATTTACTATCTCATATCTCGGCACGGCCGGTGGTCTTAATAGTGCTTTTGGTACACCCATTGGCCTTGACGCGCTCGAGGTGTTGAGTGATTCAGAGATGCGCAGCTATGGTTGGTGTTATAGCGTGGATGGTGTCGCCCCAGAGGTTTATCCTCACGAAATCGCTCTTTCTGAGGTCAGCAAGATTCGTTGGTTCTATGCCTTCGCTCACTACGTCAGGGGTCAATGGGTGAGTCAGTGTGAACCTGCCTATGAGCTTGTTCCCGAGTTCTTGTGCGGGCCCGCAAAAACTACACGGGACTAGTCAGCCGAGTATATTTTAGGGATAAGGGATACGGACCACATACCCGAGGATGGCCATGAAAACACTCGTCCTAGCGACCTCACTTTTTACCTTCATGCACTATGGCAGTGAGGAGATGCGCTACGAGGGCTTCTACGCCTCGGCCTTCTACCCGGCGGGTGTGCGCTACTGTTTCACTGGTGAGGCACTGGGGGCCTGTGCCAAGATCAAAGACGCCGCGGACTACAGGTACCAGCTCTACCTCGCAGGCGACCACGACTACTTCAAGGTGGCGAGCTGCGAGAGTCAAGCCGAGCTGGTGAGGACCGAGCTGCGGCTCTTCGACGACTACGGCACCGACGATTTGCCCTTCGTCGCGACGATCCCGCGCTGTAACTAAATCATAAGAAAGGCCGGGTTTCCCCGGCCTTTTAGTTTCTTGTGCGCCTCAACCTAGAGCTTGATGAGGCAGCTCTCCGTGTACCCACCGCTCATGCCGTCGTCGTCCGCCCAGAAGAACTCGAGGTGTACGTTGAGCTCAGTGGGGGAGGTGCGCTTGAGGCCGAGGGTGTAGGCGTTCAGCCCGATGTACTGGTTGGTCATGTGGCCTTCGGAGGCGAAGAACTCTGCCTCGCTGTCGGAGCGGAGCTTGAAGTCGAACTCGTACTCGTAGGCCTCGCCGGCGGCCTTGAGCTCGGACTTGAGCGCCAGGGCGTGCAGGGTCTTGCCGGCGCGCTGGAAGAGCAGGTCGACGGTGCCGTTGTTCCAGTGCACGTTCATCATGCGGTTGCGGCGGATCGCCACCAGAGCGCAGGCCTCGCCCTTGGGCGTCGTGCCGGCCAGGGTGTTCACCGCGGAGTTCAGCGGGAAGAGCTTTTCCAGAACTGCGATGGTCTTGGGGGCCTCGGCGGCGAAGGCCGGAGCGAGAGCGGCGAGCGAAGCGAAGAAGATAGCGGTGCGCATGGTAGGTCTCCGATGGGATGAGTGTGCGCGGACTCTAGTGGACGTGCTAGGTCTCCGTAAATATGGCCGACCCGAGGGGTGTCAAAAAAATTGGCAGACGGTAATTTTTACAGCGCTGAGAAGCGAGGTTGGGAGACGGCACTATGATTAAGAAAAATACTTTTTCCTAGGAGCCCTCTGTGAAATCTCTCCTCATCGCCCTTGCCCTGACTGCCTCGGTGACCGCCCAGGCCGAAAGTTGCCAGTCGAAGATCAATGAACTTGTGATCACCTCGAAGGCGCTGGGAACTTTCTCCGCCTTGGTTCACGAGAACGACCGAAACATCAAGGCATACGAACAAAACCTCCGCGCCATGGAGCGCTTTGGGCTCGAGGTGGCCGATGGCTTCTCCCGCCCCTCCATCGAAGCGCTCCTCGAAGGCCGGAAAAGATCGAACAAGCAACTGAAGCAGAACATCGTAAGCTACGAAGAGCGGCTCTACGGCCTGAAGAAAGATGTGCGGGACTTCTGCCGTTAGCTCACGTCCCACCGCTTTCACGCCATAGCGCGCTGGCCAGCAGTGCTCCGAGCGTCTGAGCGCAGACGAAACTAAGTAGGTGCTGCGGCGACATTCCGCCGAAGCTTTCGGTGAAGCACCTGGCGAGGGTCAGTGCGGGGTTGCTGAACCCCGTTGACGAGGTGAACCAGTACGCGGCCGTGACGTAAGCCGTGACGGCGATCGCCGTGAACTCCGGAGTCCGGCGCTTGGCCAGGGCCACCACACTGACCAGCCCGAAGGTCGCGATGAGCTCGGCGACGAGGAGGTGCGATCCCTCGCGCTGGATGTGCGAAGGTTGCAGGAGGTCCTGGGCAAACATGAGGTGCACCAGCGCCACACCGCTGAGGGCGCCAAGAAGTTGAGCGGCGAGGTACCCGGTCATCGTGCGTATGTTCAGGCCCTGCCAGACGAGCTCGGCCAGGGAAACGACCGGATTGATGTGGGCGCCGGAGAGAGGAGTTAGGCAATGAATCAGGGCGAAGAGTCCTGCTCCGGTCGCCAGGGAGTTGGCCAATAGCGCCAGGCCTTCTTGTCCGGGGAAGAGCTTCTGTGCCTTGAGGCCCGAGCCGAGCACGATCATGGTGAGGAATGCCGTTCCGAAGTACTCGCTGAGGTAGTTTCGTTTCATGCTCAGGCCAGCTCCTCCGGCAGTCGACGGATCGCCGCTTCTATCTCGTCGCGCACGCGGCGGTAGACGGCGAGGATCTCCTCCTCACCGCTCATGTTCTTGGTGAGCGCCGGCGGATCCTCGAAGCCCACGTGCACCACCTTGCCGCCAGGGAAGTAGGGGCAGGTCTCCTTGGCGGCGTCGCACACCGTGACCACGTAGTCGAAGGTGATCTTCGGGAGCTCGTCGACGGTCTTGGAGAAGTGCGCGGAGATGTCGACGCCGGCCTCGCGCATCACCTGCATGGCCCGTGGGTTCATGCCGTGTTTTTTCGTTCCCGCGGAGAAGACGTTGAACTCGTGGCCCCAGTATTTGCGACAAAACCCTTCGGCCATCTGCGAGCGACAGGAGTTGCCGGTGCAGAGGAACATGATGTTTTTCATCTTAGCAGCAGCTCTTTGTAGTACTGCTCTTCGGCGGACAGCAGCTGGTGGCGGCGGGCGCTTTCTTACTGAAGACTTCTGCGTCACTCATGGTGTGGTAGGTCTCCCAGGCGATGCCAGCGGGGTCTTTGACCCCGACGTGGATGTGGAAGCGATTCATGAGCAAATCCTTGTGGTGCATTTTTTTGTTTTGGTCTTTTTACTCTGCTCTTTGGCGCAGCAGTTCTCTTGCATAAAACTAATCAGATCGAGGATGAGGGCGGTGTTGGCGAAGTAGGTGAGCGAGCGGCCATTTTTTTGAGAACTAATAAGGCCCGCTTTGGCCATGTGGGCGAGGTGGAAGGAAAGGGTGTTATTGGGGATGGTGAGCTCCTCGGCGATCTTGCTGGGAATGAGTCCGTCGCTGCCGTATTCGATGAGCAGCTTAAAAATCTTCAGACGAGTCTCCTGGGAGAGCGAGGCGAAGATTTCTAAGGATTCAAATAGTTCCATTGTTCTGGAATAATGGAACTATTGGGGGCCGTCAACCATCCCGGTAACTGATCGAATAGAGATGCAGGCCCCGGGGCGTCGCCAGTCTCCAGCGCTGCTTGTTTTGCCTTGGCCCGGTGAGTAGCTCCGTGAAGTCGTTGCGGGAGAGCTTGTCACTGCCCACCATCCACAGGGCACTCATGAGGTGGCGGATCATCTGCTTGAGGAAGCCATTGCCCACGAGGCGCAGCTGGTAGCAGTGCGTGAGCTCGTCCGTGACGGTGAAGAGAGGATTGTGGTTGAAGACCTCGCGCGGATCGATGCGCGTGAGCTCGGCCGAGAAAATTTCGCGCTCTGTGGTGCGGACGTTGCTACCGGTGGAGTAGAAATTTTGGAAATTGTGCAGGCCCTCGAGCTGGGCGACGCAGGCCTGCATGAGAGAGATGTCCAGCGGCACCGCCATGTTGGCGATGAAGCGGCGATCGGCCATGGAGACGCGCGCCTGATTGGTGAAGAGGTAGCGATACTCCTTGCGGGATTTGTCCTGGGCCGGGTTGAAGCTCCCGCTGCAGCTCTCGAAGCTCAGGCAGCGAATCTGGGGAGGCAGTAGCGTATTGAGGCGAGGAGCAAACCCATGCTCGAGAAGCTCATCTCCACCGGTCACCTTGAGCACCTGGGCGTGGGCGTGCACTCCCGCATCCGTTCGCGAGGCTCCCATCGTGGTGAACTTTCCGGGGATGAGCGCTCGCAGGGCCTTGTTGAGCTCGTCTTGGATGGTCGGGGCGTCCTTCTGCCACTGGAAGCCCGCGTAGCCGCTGCCGTCGTACTGGATGAGGGCGCGGTAGTACTTCATGGGCGCAGCAGCCAGACTTCTTCCTGCGCCGGGAAAAGCCCTTTCAGGCCCTGGGGGAGCTCACGCGATTCGAGCAGTTGGCACGCATAGTGCCCTTGGTAAAGAGCGTTGACCTCAGTGGCGTCGATGCTGAAGGGCGGGCCGGCATGAAGCGCCTGATCGTAGCTGAAGGTGATGAGCAGCTGGGGCGCTCGATGCGACAAGTCGATCAGCAGCGGAGCGTACTGACGGCGCATCTCGTAGGGGAGTGCCACCAGGGCCGCGCGATCGTAGATCGCATCCACCGCGCCTAAGAGCTGCGGCGTGAGGGCGAGGATGTTGCCCACCCAGACATCAAGCTTGTCGGCCTGGTAGAGCTTCAGGGCACCGTGGGATGTGGCCCGAGGAGTGAGGGAGAGCTCCTGGAAGAGCTGCTGGACGGCCAGCTCACTGAGCTCTGCTCCGGCCACCCTATGGCCTTGCTCCAGCAGCCAGGCGATGTCGCGCGTTTTCCCGCACAGGGGGAGGAACACTCGCGCCGTCGGCGCAAGGTTGAGGGCACTCAAGTGCTTGAGGAGAAGCTCGTTCGGGGCCGGGAGGTGGAAACCGATCTGGTTATCCTGCCAGCGCTGGTGCCAAAAGCTTTCTTCCATGGTCCGCTCCTCTTTTAGGCCTAGGGGCCTCGCGGGCCCGTAATTTCTGCAGACCCGCCTTAGGTTTAGCAGAAATCGTGCTACTAAGGCAGCATGAAATTACCCCTCCTCTTCGCCTTCGCCCTTGGCCTTCTCGCGCTCAGCTCTCCGCTTCGGGCCCAGGTCTCGCTGGAGCTTTCGCGGGCGCACCACGAGACGGACCAGCCGGGCATGATTCTCCTGCTCGGTGCGCACACCGCCCCGGTGACTCTGCTGCACCTCACGCAGGTCTTTCAGTGCACGCGCTTCGAGAGCGGCTACTGCGCCGACTATCACTACTCGACGCGGGAGCACCGTGTGCTCTTGATCATCAAAGAACGGCTGCGCGTCCCGGGTAACATGATTTCTTTTCATGCCCTCTATGATCTGACGCAACGGCGCTACCTCATCAAGGCGCGTGCCTTCCAGGGGCCTGCCTTTAGTCCGCGGGTTCAGGAGCTCGATGGTGTGACGGTGCTCACCATCGACTAGCGCTCGCTAGGAGAGGAAAGGGTGCTCGACGGAGAGGGCCGCGAAGAGCTCCTCTCTCAGCCGCTGGTACTCGGGTGAGCCAGCTTCGGGGCGCGGGTTGTGCCATTCGCCGATCCAGCGATCGCCGCTGGGGGCGAGGACTTTGATCTGGTCCCCAAGCGCCAGGGCCTCGTCGAGGTCGTGGGAAACGAGCAGCAGCGCGGGGGGTGGTGTGCGCAGCGCGAGCAGCTCGCGCGTGAGTGTGCGCAGCCGCGCGGCGGTGACCGGGTCGAGAGAGGCGAAAGGTTCGTCGAGCAACACCAGCTCCTGGCGCGGCATGAAGGAGCGCGCCAGGCAGGCGCGCGCGCGCATGCCGCCGCTCAGCTGCGTGGGCCTCAGG
>DAIPJL010000098.1:0-10714 GCA_036770305.1 Bacteriovoracaceae bacterium
GTACATGAGCGGGCTGCAGGACCTCTCGCACTTAGATTTCGGTGCCGAACCAGAGCGTCGTCTGGTCATCCTGCGCGACGGCGAGGCCACACCGGTGCAGTACCAGGAACTCGATTCTCCCAAGCTGCGTTCGTTGGTATGGATGAAAGCGCAGACCGGCAAGCCCCGGGGCCTAGGACTACTGGTGCCGAACGAGAAAGGGGAGATACGCATTCACTCCCTGAGCTTCACGGACTACTGGGGCTCGCAGGTGCACGAGTACCGCCAGGGCACCTTCTCGCGATCTCGCACGGGCGTGAAGGATGCCATGGCGACCTTCTACGTGAACCCCGCGAGCTATGAGGAGCACCCTGTCCTCGTGTTCAAGGGGGAGGACGACCGCTGGAACTGGAGCGCAGGGACGCTCGAGCGCGAGCGCAAGCAAACCGGCCTCTCCACCAGCGCCGTCGAGAAGGAAGGTCTCTCGTCCTTACCGGAGGCCCTCCAGCTGGTGCGCTCGAAGTGCGCCACTTTCCAGCGCACGCCCGAGGAAGTCGCCAAGGCGAAGCTCGATTACCAGGCGCGTCAGTATGCCGATGGGATCCGTGCCCGCGAGCAGTACGACGAGGCGATTCGCCTTTATGAATATCGCAAGAAGTTAGCGCAGTACGAGGCCGACCGTCAGGCCTCCAGCGAGCTGCGCGAAGCGCTGGGGAGCATCTCGAGTTCCCTTACGCGCGGAGCGACCTCCAACACCCCCAAAGGGCCTTCCGGTTTCGATGACCGCTACAACTCCACGGGAGATGGCTGGAACCGCTACCAGAAGCACGTGGAGAAAGAGGCGCGCCGTAAGGCGCTGCCGGGGCAGAACTAGCGCTTCGGGTGTCTAGTTTTTAGACACCGAGAAAATCCTTCACGCCCAGGTCTTTCGAGGGGGGAGTCAGGGAATAATGACCTTAACTAACAAAGGTCATTCTCATGAAAACCCTCTTGCTTGCGCTTGTGCTCGTGTCTCAGACTGCCCTCGCGGGCATGAACTACCAGCGCGAGCTGCGCCGCACGCAGATTCAGATCGACGAGCTGGAGTTCCAGAAGGCGCACCTGGAAGAGGTGTACGCGGACTCGGCGCGCTTTGCGAAGGTGCACACGGCGGCGAAGTGGGTCGGAGCAGGGATCCCCGCCTTCATGGCCTCGGTGGCGGGCGGCGGCTTCGCCGGTTTCATCTTCTTCGGGTTCGCCTCGGGCGCTGTCTCGAAGATCGACAACAATGCGTACACAGAGCTCCAGAAGTTACTTGCTCAGGATTTCTTCACCGAAGACCAGAAGAAGCTGGTGCGGGTGTACAGCGCCGAGCTCGGCTCGCGCGACGAGAAGCAGGCGCTCGAGGCGCAGCTGAAGCTCGAGACGCTCATCAACGCCCAGGTCAACGCCAAGATCGCGGCGGAGCTCGCGAAGGACGAGTACGACTTCGCGAAGGCGTCGTATTTCTCGCGCCCGCAGGCCGTGGCGAACTACCTCGCCTTCAAGATCTCGGTGGTGGAGTACAACCTCGCCTTCCAGACGAAGAAGCTCGAGCAGCTGCAGGAGCTGCAGCGACTGTAGTCAGCGCGATGCTTCGATTTTTCTAAGTAACTCTTCCGCTTTATTGGAATATCTCCCGCTTGCGCTTCAGGGGATAATTTATCACGGGCCACGACGAGGCCCGTTTTAAATTCTCAACACGGAGGCAAGCATGAAGACCACGCTCGACAAGATCAACCTGGTGTACTCGGAGCGCTTCCAGCAAGGGGCGCCGATGGTGTCGCTCTTCGTGCCCTTGGTGGGTAACTACGTGCCGTTGCCGAAGCTCTTTTCCAGTTTGCTCAAACAGGCCAACGTGCTTTTGGAGAAAGATGGCCATCCGAACATCAAGATCAGCTCGCCGAACTGGGAGCTGTGGAAGGCGGAGAACGCGCGGGCGATCGCGATTTACCACGCCGAGGGGATGACCACCGTCGTGCCGCTCAACGTGCAGCTCGATCCGCGGGTCATCGTGGCGAAGAGCTTCCACGTGAAGCCCATCATCGCTGCCAACGCCAGCACGGGGGAGGCACTCCTTTTGACCTTCCACCACAAGGGGTGCTCGCTGAGTCGCGTGGGCCTTTCGGGGGCCATGGTGCACGACACCTACGTGCCGAGCCGCTACGACCTGAACACGCGCTGGCCCGAACAGCTTTCGCGCAAACATCTGCGGGACTTCCTCGACTTCATGCGCGACGAGGTGGACGAGCTGAGAAACCGCCACACGCGCTTCCTGGCGATCGACGGCGCAAGCATGGATGTGATGCGCAGCTCGGAGTTCTGGAGTCAGCTGGGGATTCCGGTGCGCATCCTGGGAAGGACGGAGCTCGCCTCTCAGGCGCTGCAGGCGGTGCACACCGTGCGCGAGGCGCTGGCGGAGGTGGAGCGCGAGCGGCTCAAGCAGGTGGTGCAGGAGCTTGGGGCGAGTCAGGTCGCCATCGAGCGCGTCGGCAAGATGATCCTCGATCGCCAGGTGCGCCGGCTCTTGATTTCGCTAGAAGACCTGGAGTTCGGCGAACTGGATGCCCACACCGGTGAGGTCAGGGTGCACCCGGCGCAGCAGAATTCGACGGACGATGACGTGCTCGACGATCTCGCCGAGCTGGCCCTGCGCAAGGGCGTGGATGTCCACGTGGTGCCGCGCGAACTCTTGCCCCAGGGCCAGAAGTTCCTGGTGGCCTAGGCGGGATTGATCACGTCGAAGTTCTTCAGATCCACCACCCGGCGTCCGTCAGGGAGAATCTCGCCGATGTGGCCCCAGCTGCCGGCCTTCACGATGTCTTCACCGGTGTAGACGTTCGAGGCGTAGATGGTCTGTCCGAGGGTGCCGTCGGTGCCGACGATGGTGATGATGAACTCGAGGCCCGCGTCGCACATGGCATCGAGGTCGTAGTCCTTCAGTGCTCCCGTGTCGAGGTCGTGGATTGCGGTGAGGGTCATCGCGAAGATCGGCGCATGGCTGAGTTCGAGGGGGAGCTCGTAGGACTTGCGCATGCGCATCCCCTCGGGCGAGATGTCGGGTTTGAGGAGCATCAGGGTGATCTTCGCGTCGATGATCCGGTTCGCTCGGACATTGGCGATGCGCAGCTGAAGGGTCTTTTTCCCGTGGTGCTGGGCGACCAACATCTTACGCGTGAAGATGATACGGGCGCGGGCGAGGGACATCTTCCCGATGAAGAGCCCCGACAGAAGGGCGATGATGACCATGCCGATGGCGGCTTCGAACATCACGAGGATGTTCGCCGCAGTAGTGACCGGTGCCAGTTTCCCGTAGCCAATGGTCGACAACGTTTGAATGCTGAAGAAAAGGGCGCTGAGAAAACTACCGTCGGAGTTTTCGATCGCCTCTGGGCCCAGGGCATAGAAGAGCAGTGCAAAGAAAACGTTCACTCCGAAGTAGGCGAGGCCAAAGACCAAGAAGGAGCGAGGCCAGCTCAGGTTAAGCCATTTGTGATAAATGTCGCGCCAGGGCGTGTCTTGGAAGTTGCGCAGCTCGATGTTGATTTTCTTATCTGGGACTTTCATATCCCTATTTTAATCGAGTTTCTCGCGCAGCGCATAGTACAGAGTCGTCAGATCCTGAATGGTGTGATGGCCATCCAGGCTTCCTTGGGCGCGGAGGCGCTGGACCTGCTGGCGGGCGCGGAACTGCATCTTCGCCCAGACGTCGATTTCGTTGTAGAAGTCGATGCCGAGGTTTTCGGGTTTCTTGAGGCCCGCACGGGCGACGTCAACGGTAGCGATCAAGGAGGTCTTCGGATCATGTTTCATGACGAGGTCCTTTGGTTGACGGTGAATGGATGGCGAACGGGACGTGAACGAAAGGGACGATGGATCGAGAGCAAGAACTGCTGAGACCATCATACTCCGGCCTTAGGCCTGCGACGAGCTATATTCTTGTCTAAGCGGATATTGCCCATGGCCGACCGAGCGAGTCGGAGCGCCAATAGACACAGGCTATCGGGAGATAGATTAAATCTAATGTGCTTAGGGCCCGCGTGACCTGGTGCTAGCCTAAGTCGAAATTAAGCTTTGTCTCACAAGTCTAGGCCATAAATCGAGTTATGATCTGCGGGTCGTAATTCATAACGAAGGAGAGTTATCATGCGGAATTTGAAAGGTCGCTCGATGCTTCTCGTCGCCACGGCGCTGTTGGGCGTCGGCTGCGCGAGTGAGCACTCGGGGAAGGGCCACGGCCATGGGGGGCACCATGGGATGGCCAAGGTCGATAATAAGTCGAATCAGTTCTGGTGGCCCGAGCGCCTAGATCTGGCGCCCTTGCGTCAGCACTCGGAGAAGTCGAATCCGATGGGCCCGCAGTTTAACTACGCGGCGGAGTTCAAGAAGCTCGACCTCGACGCTGTGAAGAAGGATGTCGAAGCTCTTATGAAGAACTCGCAGGAGTGGTGGCCGGCGGACTGGGGACACTACGGCCCCTTCTTCATTCGCATGGCATGGCACAGCGCTGGTACCTACCGCGTGAACGATGGCCGCGGCGGCGCCGCCGGCGGTCAGCTGCGCTTCGAGCCGCTCAACAGCTGGCCCGATAACACCAACCTCGACAAGGCCCGGCGTCTGCTCTGGCCGGTGAAGAAGAAATACGGCGCGAAGCTTTCCTGGGCCGACCTCATGGTGCTCACCGGCAACGTCGCCCTCGAGTCGATGGGCTTCAAGACCTACGGCTTCGCCGGCGGCCGTGCGGACGACTGGGAAGCAGACCTCGTCTACTGGGGCCCGGAAGGCAAGATGCTGGAAGACAAGCGCTACGAAGGCAAGCGCGACCTCAAGAAGCCGCTGGCGGCCGTGCAGATGGGTCTGATCTACGTCAACCCCGAGGGCCCCAACGGGAACCCGGACCCGCTGCTAGCGGCACAGGACATTCGTGAGACCTTTGGCCGCATGGCCATGAACGACGAAGAGACCGTCGCGCTGATCGCCGGTGGCCACACCTTCGGTAAGGCGCACGGCGCCCGTTCGCCGGAGAAGTGCGTGGGCGCCGAGCCCGCGGCCGCTGCCGTCGAAGAGCAAGGCTTCGGCTGGAAGAATAAGTGCGGCACTGGCAACGGCAAGGACACCATCACCTCGGGCCTCGAGGGCGCGTGGTCGATCAATCCGACGCGCTGGACGCACCAGTACCTCACGCTTCTTTACAAGTACGAGTGGGAGAAGACCAAGAGCCCGGCCGGCGCGATCCAGTGGGTGCCGAAGGATGGCCAGGCCGCCAACCTCGTGCCCGATGCGCACGACCGCAGCAAGAAGCACGCGCCGATCATGTTCACCACGGACCTGGCACTTCGCTTTGATCCCGAGTACGGCAAGATCTCCAAGCGTTTCTTAGAGAATCCTAAAGAGTTCGAACTCGCCTTCGCCAAGGCCTGGTTCAAGCTCACGCACCGAGACATGGGCCCGCGCACGCGCTACATCGGCAAGGACGCGCCCAAGGACACTCTGATCTGGCAAGACCCCATCCCGGCGGTCAACCACAAGCTCATCGGCGCGGGCCAGATCGCCGCGCTCAAGTCGAAGCTTCTGAGCTCTGGTCTCACTTCTGCTGAGCTCGTGCGCACGGCCTGGGCCTCGGCCGCGTCTTTCCGCGGCACGGACCTGCGCGGCGGCGCTAACGGTGCACGCCTGCGGCTGGCGCCACAGAAAGACTGGGCGGTGAACAATCCGGCCGAGCTCGCCAAGGTGCTCCCGCGCCTCGAGCAGATCCAGCAGGACTTCAACAAGTCGCAGGCGGACGGCACCAAGGTGTCCCTGGCCGATGTGATCGTCCTGGGCGGCGTCGCCGCCATCGAGGACGCGGCGAAGAAAGCTGGCGTGAGCGTCAGCGTTCCCTTTAGGCCAGGCCGCATGGACGCCTCACAGGAGCAGACCGACGTGAGCTCGTTCGCGGTGCTCGAGCCCAAGGCCGACGGCTTCCGCAACTACTACAGTAAGGAGAGCTTCTTCGCTCCGCTGGAGGCGCTGGTGGACCGCGCCAACCTGCTGACCCTCACGATTCCGGAGATGACCGCACTGGTGGGTGGCCTGCGCGTGCTGGACGCCAACGCAGACGGCTCGAAGCACGGCGTGCTGACCACCCGTCCGGGCGTGCTGAGCAACGACTTCTTCGTCAACCTGATGGACATGTCCACCAAGTGGGAGAAGGGCCAGGCCGAGGGCCTCTACCAGGGTCTCGACCGCAAGAGCGGCGCCCTCAAGTGGACCGCCACGCCAGTGGACCTGATCTTCGGCTCGCACTCCGAGCTGCGCGCTGTCGCCGAGGTCTACGCCGCGGACGATGGTAAGCAGAAGTTCGTGCGCGACTTCGTCGCCGCCTGGAACAAGGTCATGAACCTCGACCGCTTCTAGTTCTCTTCGGGCCACTCACTCCGGTGGGTGGCCTTCTTTTGCAAGAAATCTTTTCCCCCATCTCACCCTACAGTCCGGATCGCAAAACTCCTGCCAGCGATCGCTCTAGGTCTAGGACCTTAGTGCACCTGGCCTGTTTCGAGCAGCTCATTCTGGCAACCAAACCGATAGCAGACGTGATCTGTGCGCCAGAATGTGAGGGTGAGATGGGGGAAGTACGAGCTAGCGCAGCTCTTCGGCAAAAACTTTTTCCGTGATCTTCCAGAACTTGTCTTGCTTGCGGGCGATGACGAAGGCCGGCAGGCGCAGCAGCTTCTTGTACTTGATGACTTCGCTCGCGGCGCTGAAGTGCGCGCTGAGCTCGGGCCGGCGCAGGTGCGCGCGCAGGAAGTCCACCTGGAAGCGCTTGTGCGCCGAGGGGTGGGTGAAGAAGTGTGCCTCGCTGAGGTAGCGGCCATCGGCGTCGTAGTAGCGCACCTCGAGGTAGGGGTTGTTGTGCTTGTCGGGTTTCTCGGCGAAGGTGATGTCCACCGGCGTGAGCACGTGGGCGTTCTTCGAGAGCTTGGCCTGCTGGAGCTTGGCCTGGGCGTCGACGAGCTCGGTGCGACACTTCTCGCAGTTCTTGGCGGCCAGGTCATTCTGCGCGCCGCAGCCGTGGCAGAGCTTGAAGCGGAAGCGGTGGCCACAGGCCTTGATCTCGAGAGTCGCCGGGTCCGGCTGGGCGCCTCGGCACTTCTGTCCGAAGTGCTCGATGAGGTCGCCGTCGGAGTCCAGAAGGCCCCAGAAAGTGTTCTCATGGCCACAGGCGGGGCAGGGGACCTGCACCGGGACGGCGTCTTTCTGCGGGCGTTTGTCGCTGATCTCCGGGGCGTAGATGTCGTGGCCCATGCCCGCGTAGTCGAGCACGAAGCAGTCTTTCTTGCGCTCGTCCAGCCGCAGGCCGCGGCCGATGATCTGCTGGTAAAGGCCGTTGGACTCGGTGGGGCGCAGAATGGCGATGACGTCGACGTGGGGAGCGTCGAAGCCGGTGGTGAGCACGGAGACGTTGACGAGGTACTTGAAGCGACGGGCCTTGAAGTCGGCGACGATGGCGTCGCGCTCGGGAAGGGGCGTGTCGCCGAGGACCACGCGTGCGTCACCGGCGGGCAGGAAACCGAGGATCTCCTGGGCGTGGCGCACGGAGCTGCTGAAGATCATCACTCCCTGGCGCTGGAAGCGCTCGGTGATGTCGACGATGTTCTTCACGATCAGGGGCGTGAGGTTCTTCTGTTCTTTCAGCAGTTCCTCGACCTCGCTCTGCGTGTAGAGGCGGTCTTTCTCGGAGAGCTCGGAGAAGTCGTAGCAGGTCACCGGGATGTCGATCTTCACCGGCGGCGTGAGGTAGCGCTCTTTGATCATGTAGCTCAGCGGGAGCTCGAAGACGCACTGTTTGAAGAAGCGCGGCTCCTGGGATTTGAGCTCTCCGCGGTGGGAGTACTGGTAGATCCAGCCTAGGCCCAGGCGGTAGGGAGTGGCGGTGAGGCCCAGCACACACAGGTTCGGGTTGTTCCGGCGCAGCACCTCGATGACTTCCTGGTACTGAGTGTCGCCGTCCTCGGAGACGCGGTGGCACTCGTCGATGATGAGCAGGGAGAAGTCGCGGAAGAAGTCCTGCGGGGCGCGGGCGACGGACTGGATGCTGCCGAAGATTGCCTTGTGTTCGGTCTCTTTCTTGCCGAGGCCCGCGGAGAAGAGCCCGGCCTTCTGCCCCATGGCGGTGTACTTCTGGAAGTTCTGCTCCACCAGCTCCTTGACGTGGGCGAGCATCAGCACGCGGCCCTTGGCGACGCGCGCGAGCTCGGCGATGACCACGCTCTTGCCGGCGCCGGTGGGCAGCACGATCACCGCTGGTTCGCGGGACTGGCGGAAGAAGCGCAGGGTACTCTCGACGGCTTCACGTTGGTAGGGGCGCAGTTGATACATCGACTTCGATTTTAGAGGGATCGATGCGAGATGGGTATTTTTTATCCTTTAGTGGAATTAAAGTTTTGCCTCTTGAGCGCGCATGCTTATATGCGTCACACACTTGAGTTTCATTTCTTTTATTGGGAGGATTTCCATGCGATCCATGTTTATGGTCTTAGGGTTGGTATTTTCGGGCCAGGTTTTTGCTCTGAGTAATCAGCAGGTTAAAGACATCGTGCAGGAGGCCGCCTGGGTCAAGCGCGAGACTCGTGGAATCGAAGTGGTCCGCGTGCGCAACTCCCTGAACCCGGCCATCGGTCTGGGGCAGGTGCTCGACGGGCTAGTCTTTTCGGATCGGGATTTCGAATTCAAGCGCGTCACCTTTCGCTGGAGCTCATTTCTCGGTGACCGCTACGGCACGATCACCATGGAAAGCACCTGCATGGTGCTGGTCTCGGTGAGCGCGCAGAAGCTCGCGACGGTGGACGTGCGTGAGTGCAAGTCGAAGGACCAAGAAGAGGGCGGACGCTTCCCCGAGGAGATCACTGTCTCCGGGATCGCGGTCAGTCTCTAGGTCGCGCGAAAGGAATTCTTGCGGGCCCAGAGGTGCCGTGGTGTAATTGACGGGTGGATCTTAAAGAAGCGGCCCTCGGGCCCACTCATCGGCACCCCTGGGAGCTGGCACGTTCGGTGTTGGTGACCGAGCTCCTGCGCGAGAAGCTCAGGGCCGGCGCGCGGCTCTTGGACGTGGGCTGCGGCGACGGGTTCACCGGGCGGCGGCTCGCCGAAGTGTGCCAGGCGCACTGGCACGGCGTGGACGAAGCCTTCACGCAGAGTGCCCCCGAGCGCGGAGAGTTTCGCCAGCTGCGGGAACTGGCGGCGCGGCCGCCGGCAGACGCGCTCCTGCTGCTCGACGTGCTAGAGCACGTAGCGGATGAAGCTTTGTTTCTCCGTGAGACCCTTGAGTTTGTGAGCGACGATGCCTGGGTGCTGGTCACCGTGCCCGCCTGGCCCGGGCTCTTCTCCCGGCACGACCGCTTCCTCGGTCATCATCGGCGCTACCGGCCTCGGGAGCTGAGCGCCTTACTGGCGCGCCAAGGCCTGGTCAGTGAGCGGCGCTTTGGTGCCTTCTTCTCGTTATTGCTGGTGCGTGCTTTTTCTCGCGTGCTACCGGAGAAAGAGTCGCGGGGGATCGCCGACTGGGGCCTGTCGCAAGATCACCTCATCACTCGACTGGTGAAATTCGCTCTTCTGACTGACATCAAACTATCGCAGCTGCTGGCGCGCTGGGGGGTCTACCTCCCAGGCCTGTCGCACGTCGAACTCTGTCGCGTGAGCGCCGCATGAGTCTTGTGCTGATCATTCCCTGCTACAACGAAGCCGCGCGCTTAGAGAAAGAGGCCTTCGCAGCTTGTGCGCACCAACTCCTCTTCGTCGACGACGGGTCCACCGACGCAACGGTCGAGCTGATTCGCTCCTGGCATCTTCCCCACGCCGAAGTGCTTTCGCTGGCACGCAATAGTGGCAAGGCCGAGGCCGTGCGCCAGGGGATGCTGCGAGCGCGGGAGAAGTACCCGGCCGCCAAGTGGCTCGGCTTCTGGGACGCCGACCTCTCCACGCCGCTCAGCGAGGCCAGCGCCATGGTGAAGTGGCAGGAGAGCTTCTGCCCGCAGGCGCAGAGCGTGTGGGGGAGCCGTGTGCTGCGGCTGGGAGCGGCCATCAAGCGCCGCCAGCTGCGCCACCTGCTGGGGCGTGGCTTCGCCACTCTGGTGACCTGGGTCTTCGGGCTCACGCCCTACGACACTCAGTGCGGAGCGAAGATCTTCCTCGGCCCTCAGGTCCCGGCCCTCTTCACGGAGAGCTTCTCCTCCGCGTGGTTCTTTGACGTCGAACTCTTGCTCCGGGCCCAGGCCCTGGGCATCGAACTCAGTGAGTACCCCCTGGCCGCCTGGGAAGAGAAGGCCGGCTCCAAGCTGCGCCTGTGGCGTACCTCCCTGCGTGGGTTCTGGGAACTGTGGCTGATGCATAGGCGCTACCGATGAGGCGGCCTTCGGCACTGGACATCAGCTGGGTGCTGGTGAGTTTTCTTTTCATCAGCGTGAGCAACCTCTTCGACTGGGACTTCTTCCTCGCCACCATGGAGATCGACCTGCGCGGCTGGTTCGAGCGCGGTGGACCGCCGCACTGGAGCTACCAGTTCTGCGCCGGCTCTCCGCGCGCCGCGGACCCCCAGTCCTTCGGGCACTCGCCGCTCTTCCTGCTCGCAGCGGTCTTCGGCGTCTTCTGGGGCGCGCGCTTGATCTGGCTCTTGGGCCTCATCGCGGCCACGCTGGGCTGGGACCGCCTCTTGCAGATCTTCTACCCGCAGCTCAGTGAG
>DAIPJL010000099.1:0-10709 GCA_036770305.1 Bacteriovoracaceae bacterium
CAGGTTCGCCACGTTGAGCTGGTTGGGCAGCTGGTAGAGCGTGGGGTACGTCGGCTCGCGTTCCACCAGCTCCCCTTCATTGCCGGCGGAGTTCACCAACAGGATGTCCTCCCCCGCCAGCTCGTCCATCAGGGCCCGCAGCTCGGGGTGATCGCTCGGCACGTTCCAAGAAGCGTTGATGACCTTGGCGCCGCGGGAGATGGCATAGCGAATGCCGGCCAGCGCGGGGCCGAGCTGGAACACTCCCCCGGCCCCCACGATGCGCACCGGAAGGATCTTCACAAACGAGGGCGCCAGGCCCTCGACGCCGTCTGCCGGTGAGGCGGCGATGAGGCCCGCCACTTCCGTGCCATGACCTAAGGGATCCGTTATGTGAGGTGTGTTGGCGAAGAAATCGTACCCGTAGACATCATCGGCCACCCCGTTGCCGTCGTCGTCCACGCCCGGAAGTCCATCGCGCTCGAGGGCGTTCACGGCGATCTTACCCTGGAGCTGCGGGTGCGTAAGATCCAATCCCGAATCCAGCACGGCGACGATCACCTCGGCCCGTGGCCGGTAGAAACTCTCGCGCTGATCGGCGCCGACCGCGGCGAGGTGCCAGGAGCTGGCCTGGGCAGAAAAAGTGCTGGTGAGGAGGGCCAGAAGGCACAGGGATTTCATAGAAGGCCCAGACTAGGCGATTTTACGCACGTAAGGCAGCTCTTGAGCAAGGATTACAGGGGGAAAGTTGCCCCGAGCGCTTTACAAGGCCCTGCGATATCACTAACTTCAGAAAGTTCCCCTCGAAGGATTTATATGACTCTCCCCCGCTGCACATTCGCCATCATCTCCCACCCGGACGCCGGTAAGACCACCATGACCGAAAAGCTGCTGTGGTTCGGCGGCGTGGTCCGCGAGGCCGGCATGGTGAAGTCCAAGACCGGCGACTACGCCAAGTCCGACTGGATGGAGCTGGAGAAGCAGCGCGGGATCTCGATCACCTCCTCGGTGATGAGCTTCGAATACAACCAGCGCGCTTTGCACCTGTTGGATACTCCGGGCCACAAGGACTTCTCGGAAGACACCTACCGCACGCTCACGGCCGTCGAGTCGGTGCTGATGATGATCGACTCGGCCAAAGGCGTCGAGGAGCGGACCATCAAGCTGATGGAAGTCTGCCGCATGCGCGCCACCCCCATCGTGACCTTCATGAACAAGTTCGACCGCGAGGCGCTGGACCCCTTCCAGCTCATCGACGACGTCGAGCGCATCCTCGGCATCCAGTGCGCTCCCATGACCTGGCCGGTCGGCTCGGGGGTGGACTTCAAGGGCGTCTACGACTTCCGCACCAAGCGCATCCTCTCGTTCAAGGACGCCAGGGACCCCTTCTCCCCCACGCTCGTCGACGCCAGCGACCTCGACGCGCCGGCGCTGAAAGACTTCCTCGGCGAGCGCATCCTGGCGCAGCTCAAGAGCGAGCTCGAGATGGCGGCCATCCTGCCGGAGTTCGACCTCGAGCTCTACCTGGCCGGCAAGCTCTCGCCGGTGTTCTTCGGCTCGGCGCTGAAGAACTTCGGCGTGAAGGAAACGCTCGACATGATCACCGAGGTGGCGCCCACGCCTCGTCCGCGGGAAGCGGCGCTGGCGCCCTATGATTCCAACGCCAAGCGCGTCACCATCTCGCCGGACGACGAGGAGTTCACCGCTTTCATTTTCAAGATCCAAGCGAACATGGACCCCAAGCACCGCGACCGCATCACCTTCATGCGCGTGTGCTCCGGCAAGTTCCACCGCGGCGACAAGATCTTCCACGTGCGCACCGGCAAGGAGATGAAGATCGCCACGCCGCTGATGTTCCAGGCCCGCGACCGCGACATCGTCGAGGAGGCGCTCCCCGGCGACATCATCGGCCTGCACGACACCGGCAAGTACCAGATCGGTGACACCTTCACCCTGGGCAAGAAGCACATCAAGTACACCGGCATCCCGAACTTCGCGCCGGAGCTCTTCATGAAGGTCACCTGCCGCGATCCGATGCGCGCCAAGCACCTCGAGAAGGGCCTCTCGCAGCTCTCCGAAGAAGGCGCCACGCAGCTCTTCATCCGCAAGACCACCAACGAGAAGATGCTCGGCGCCGTCGGCGCCCTGCAGTTCGAGGTGGTGAAGTTCCGCCTGCTGGACGAGTACAGCGTCGACGCCACCTACGAGAGCGTCTCCTGGCAGGGCGTGCGCTGGCTCAAGTTCGAGACCGAGAAGGACGAGGCCGACTTCGTGTCGAACTACAACAGCTTCATCATGTACGACCGCGAGGACCGCGTGTGCTACGCCGTGCGCACCGAGTGGGACATGAAGCTCGCCATGGAGAAAAACCCCAAGGTGAAGTTCTACAAGAACTCGGACTACGTCGACTAAGACGCCTTCAGCGCTTCTTCCAGAGAGGCGCGGATCCACTTCTGGTAGTTGACGCCGGACTTCTTCGCTCGGGCCTTGATGGCGCTGAGGAGCTCGTCGCTCAGCCGGAGGGTGATGGTTTTATCCTTCGGCTTGAGTTCGAAGGACACCGTAAGCCAGTCTTGCTTGTCCGCTACCAGAAAACTCAAATCGCCTGCCAGGGGATCTTCGCGCCGCAGGCGCTTTCGAAGCTGGGCGGTCTTGGCGGGGGCGCGCTCTTTAAGTTTTTTTGGCATAGGTCTCTCGCTCTTTTTTGTGCATGTATCGCGCGGAGATGACCCGCACGCGCTGCTCCCGCAGCGTAAAACACACCCAGAGGTGGCGTCCTTGCTGATCGGTCGCGATCATGATCTGGCGCTCTTCGTTGAGGGAATGGATAAGGTCCTTCCAGAGTTTGACGGGGCGCTGGAAGCACTCCTCCACCACCGCGATCGGGATGCGTCTCTCCACTTTCGGACTGTTGCCCTCGTCCCACTCGAATAGCATAGCAGCTCCATCGTATTTTGTAAATACATATGTAAATACATATAATCGCGATCACGAGCGACGATGTTACTGAAACTTCGATCTTAGGGGTGAGCGAAATTGAGGAGGCTGGCCTGGAATCTCACGAATGAAACGCAGCGATCTCCGCGATCATCCAAGCGAGCGTGCGCGCGTCTTTCTCCTGGGGACTGCTGAGGAGCTGCAGCGCCGTCGCGGCCGCGGGGTGCGTTTTCCAGTCGTGCGTGAGGTTTTGCGCCAGAACGCGGGCGCCGTCTTCTTTGGCCAGCGCCCGCAGGAAGTCGAGGGCCAGCACGTTGGTGGTGCCCTCCCAGATGGAGAACACCTGGGCGTCGCGCAGGAGCGTGGGGATGCGCGAGTTCTCCATGTAGCCAAGGCCTCCGAACATCTCCATCACCTCGCCGATGCCCAGACGGCACAGGCGCGCGGTGTAGAGCTTCGTCACCGGCGTCAGCACGCGCAGCAGGATCTTCTCGTCCTCGCTGGCCGTGCCGCACTCTTCTTTGCCCAGCAGATGCGCCACCTTCAGGGTGAGGCGGAAGGCGCCGTGGAAGAGGGCCTCCTGCTCGTCGAGCTGTGCCTTGTGGAGCGGGTGATCGATGAGGCGCTTTCCGAATGCGCTGCGGACCTCGGCGTAGGCGCGCGCCCAGTCAAGTCCGCGGCGCCAGTGCGAGAGCGCGCAGAGGGAGTTGTAGATGCGGGTGATGTTAAAAAGGCTGGCGATGGTCTTGACCCCGGCGCCCTCGCTGCCCACCATGCGCGCCGGAAGGCCCGTGAGCTGCAGCTCGGCGGTGGGCAGCGCCTTGGTGCCGAGCTTGTCCTTGAGGCGCAGGATCTCGATGCCCTGCAAGCGCTGCTTCTCATCGCGCAGCTCGCTGAAGAACAGTGACAGGCCTTTTGATCCTGGGGCGGCGCCGGGCGTGCGCGCCAAGAGCATGCTCATCTGCGAGGTGGTGGCCGAGGTGAACCACTTCACGCCTTGCACGCGAAAGGGCATTTTGCTGTCTGCGGGGTGCGAGATCGCTTCGGTCTCGGTGCCAGAGACGTCAGAGCCACCGCTTCGCTCGGTCATCCACTGGCCCGAGGTCCAGAAATGCTGCGGGTCGCGGGAGATCAGGTGTGGCAGCACACGCGTCTTGAGGTCCTCGTCGCCGTAGAGTTCGAGGGCCCGCGCCGCACCGTCAGTCATCGCCAAGGGGCAAGAGACGAAGGCGCTGGAGGAGTGGAAAAGATAGAGCAGCATGGCCTGATAGACGCGGGAGTGCTCGCCGTAGCGGCGCTCGTAGCCGCTGGCCACGATGCCGTGGCGCGCGGCCTCGGCCTCGAGAAAGCGCCAGCCTTGCGAGAGGGTGATGTGATCAACACGGTTTCCAAACGCGTCGAAGTGCGTGAGCGTGGGCGGATGATCCTCCGCCTCCTGTGAAGCCTTCAGCCAGGTGGTGACGGCGAGCTCACCGACTTCCTGGAGGTGCGGCGTGATCGCTTTTTTCACCTCGGCCGGCAACAGGCCCAGGGCCGCTTGTAAATGGGGATCGGTGCTGAAGGTGTTCTGCAGCTCAGGCGCAGGTTGGATGAAGCTCATGGGAAGTATTGTAGCCGATTCTGGGGCCGGCCCAAGAAGCCGCGCGCCAGATGTCCGAGTAATTTATTTCGAGCTTTTCCAGCTCTTCGGAGGAGATACAAAACGAGCGAGTTCGGCTAGCATGGGGGGTATGAAACACATCGAATCCATCGACCAGGCCATCGCTCTTCTCACCACCATCGTCAACTGGGCAGAGTCATCGCTCAAGATCAAGCGTCTCGACTTCAACCTGGTGAAGGCCGAAGACCGCGAGCAGTATGAGCAGGCCCTCGCCTTTGCTCACCGTGCGATCAAGGCCGGAGAAATCTCCCAGGACGAGTTCAAGCGCCGCCTCGGGATCGACTAGATCTGGCCAGGGAAAAGCTCCGCCAGCACGTGGGAGACGAGCTCCTCGTGGCCTAGCTCGAGCGCCGTCGTGGGAGCGGCCTGACAGGGCAGCTCATCCAGCGGGAGATTTCCTGTCATCGGTAGCTGGTCAAACGAAGCGCAGGCATGCTTGTCTTTGCGACAGTCAGTGTTGATCCAATGCTGGCAGGCCCGGATCTCGCTGGCTTCTTCAGCGGAGAACACGCCCTGGCCGATGGCGAGCGCCGATTTTCCAATCATGAGCGCCACCAAGGGTGCAATGCGCGGCGCCTGGTAGCCGTAGAGCGGTGACGCCACCGTGTGAAGGTGGAGCCGCTCGTCGGCGGCTTCCTGCTGGTAGAGCTCCTGCGCCTTGAGGGCCATGATTCCGCCGGCGCTGAAGGCGACCACCGTGATGAATTCTTCGGGATGTTTCTTACGAAGCTCGTGGAAACGCTGTGCCAGTTGCTGGGTGTTTTGTTCCAGCGCCAGACGCTTGGACCAGGTGAGGAAATGCACCTCGTGCTCGAGCGCTTCCAGCCGAGCGATCTCTTTGTTCCAGAGTGGTGCCTCGTGCTGCGGTTCGAAGCCATGCACCAGCACCACCACCGCCGCACGGGCGGTCGAACTGAGCAGGAGCAGCGCGAGGAGAAGGTTTCTTAGCATGCCTAGAGTATCCCCCGGCCCGCGCAGGGCCAGGGGAGGCCATGTAAATATGACCGGAGATTAAGAAGGCCTTAGGCGTTACGCCCGAGGCAGTTCAAGTCCTCGAAAGACTGGGTGAGGCGCTTCACGAAGCTCTCTTCCCCGTGGCGCAGCCAGACGCGCGGGTCGTAGTATTTCTTGTTGGGCGCATCCGCGCCTTCGGGGTTGCCGAGTTGGCCCTGGAGGTAGGCCTCTTTGGACTTGTAGAAGCCGCGCACGCCGTCCCAGAAGGCCCACTGCAGGTCCGTGTCGAGGTTCATCTTCACGGCACCGTACTCGATGGTCTCGCGGATCTCCTGGCGCGTGGAGCCCGAGCCGCCGTGGAACACAAACGAGACGGCGTTGTGAGCGGTGCCGAACTTCTTCTGGATGAAGTCTTGGGAGTTCTTGAGGATCACCGGCGTGAGCTTGACGTTGCCCGGCTTGTAGACGCCGTGGACGTTGCCGAAGCTCGCCGCGATGGTAAAGTTCGGGCCAACCTCTCGCAGGGCCGCAAAGGCCTCGCCCACTTCCGAGGGCTGGGTGTAGAGCTTCGAGGAATCGACACCGGTGTTGTCCACGCCGTCTTCCTCACCGCCGGTGACACCGAGTTCGATCTCGATGCCGGTTTCAACCGCCTGCATGCGCTTCAAGTACTTGGCAGAGATTTCGAGGTTCTCGTGCAAAGACTCTTCCGAAAGATCGAGCATGTGAGAGGAAAAGAGCGGGCGCTTTTCCAGTTTGTAATTCGCCTCGCCGGCCTCGAGCATCTGATCGATCCAGGGCAGCAGTTTCTTCGCCGCGTGGTCGGTGTGGATGACCACCGGTACGCCGTAGTGCTCCGCCATCAAAGCGATGTGGCGCGCGCCGGAGATGGCGCCCAGGGCCTGCGCCTTGTCGTTGGGCAGCTTGAGAGATTTGCCGGCGAAGAAGTGGCCGCCGCCGTGGGAGAACTGGATGATCACCGGCGAGTTCACCGCGCGGGCGGTCTCCAGCACGGCGTTGATGGTGTTGGTGCCCGTGACGTTCACCGCCGGGAGCGCGAACTTCGCCTCTTTGCAGTGCTGGTAGAGCTCCTGCAGCGCCTTGCCGTAGATGAGTCCGGGTTTGAATTTCATGGCGTTCTCCTTGAGGAAAGCTTGCTTTGACGAAGATCAGTCTATTGTAGAAAATCGTGAGATAAGTGGCAAAAGGAAAGCATGAAAGCACGAGAGCTGGAAACCTATCTGCAGCAGTTATTAACTCCTGAAATGTTTGATGACTATGCGCCCAATGGGCTGCAGTCGAAGGCAAAACGGAGCTCAATAAAGTGGCCTTCGCGGTCTCTGCGACTCAGGAATCCATCAGCGCGGCACTCGCCTGGGGCGCCGATGCCCTGGTGGTGCACCACGGTGTTTTCTGGAAGCACCAAGGCGCCAAGGCCATCACGGGCCCGTGGGGCAAAAGGCTCACCATGGCGATCCGTGCGGAACTCAATCTCTTCGCCTACCACCTCCCCCTCGATGCCCACTTAGAAGTGGGCAATGCGGTGGGGCTCTTGCGCGCGCTCGGCGCCGAGAGCTTCTCTCCCTTTGCCCCCTACAAGCGCCAGCACCTCGGCGCGAGTGCGCGGCTCAACTCGCCCATCAAGGCGCGCGATCTCGCGGAGAAGCTCTCCACGCTTCTCCAGCGCCCCTGCACCAGTGCTTTAGCTGATGAGAATCAGCTGATCTCCACTGTGGGGGTGGTCACCGGCGGTGCTAATAACGAGTGGGTCGAAGCCCAGCGCTTGGGCCTTGATGCCTACATCACCGGTGAGATGTCGGAGTACAACTGGCACGATGCCCGCGAGGCCGGCGTGGCCTTCTTCGCCGCTGGCCACCACGCCACAGAACGCTTCGGCGTGCAACAACTCATGGCCCGCGTGAAGGCGCAGTGGCCAAGTGTAGAGGTGAACTTTTTTGATTCGCAAAACCCCGCATAGGCCCAGCGAAATTCTGCCCCTCATCGCCGGGCCCATGATGGCGCTGCTGATTTATTTTTTCGGCCCGCAAAACCTAGAGCCGCGCCTCTGCGCCGCCATCATTTCTTGGGTGGCGTTCTGGTGGCTCACGCCCCTTATCCCTCTGAGCGTGACGGGACTCTTGGGGATCTGCCTCGCGCAACTAGCGGGGCTCTCTAGCTGGAAGGCCCTCCTGGCGCCCTTCGCCGATCCCATCATCTTTCTTTTCATGGGCGGCTTCATGCTGGCGCGAGCGGTAGAGGTGCGCGGCCTTGATCGCTGGTGGGTCAACCGCGCACAAAGCATCATCGGCAACCGTCCGCGCCGCATGTACCTCACCCTCGTCGTGCTGGCGGCCGGACTCTCCGCCTTTCTCTCCAACACCGCCACCACGGCTCTGCTGCTTCCTATCGGGATTGAACTTTTACGCCGCTCGAAACTAGAGCTCAAGACGCACGCTCCGCTGCTCTTGATGCTGGCGGGTGCCTCCTCCATCGGCGGGAGCATGACGCCCGTGGGCTCACCACCCAACATGGTGGCGCTGGGCCTGATGGAGAAGATGCTCGGCACCAGGCCCGATTTCCTCACCTGGATGCTGCACATGGTGCCCCTCTCGCTGAGCATCCTCGCGGCCTTGCTTCTGCTCTACCGCCCTCTCTGGCGAGCGATTCCCGAAAGCGGTGACCTTGGCCTGACCCAGGAGGGCGCACTGAGTCTGCAGCAAAAAACTCTCATGCTACTGATCGGCCTCACTTTCTGTGGCTGGCTCTTTCCGGGACTTCTCAAGGCCTTTCACCTCGAACTCTCCGTGCTCGCCTGGGCCCAAGAGTCGAGCGTTGCTGTCATCGCGATGGTGCTGCTCTTTCTCATCCCCACCCCGCTCGCCCCCTTGCTCAGGTGGGAAGAGGCCAAGGATATCGACTGGGGCACCTTGCTGCTTTTCGGCGCGGGCCTGTCCCTGGGCCAGCTCGCCTTTGAGACCGGGTTGGCACAAATCCTCGCTCAGCGGCTACAGCAGATCAGTCATTTCCCACCTCGCGTGCTCTTTGCCGTGGCGATTCTCGGGACCCTATTCCTGACGGAGATCGCCTCTAACACGGCGACGGCCAATCTGGTGACACCGATCCTGCTCGCCGGCGCCCTGGGAGACGTCTCACCCGCGCTGATCATCTTTGCCATCGTCGCCGCTAGCAATTTTGCCTTTATGCTTCCTGTAGGCACACCGCCCAACGCGATCGTTTATTCGACGGGTTTAATTCCCATTACCCGCATGATAGGACTAGGGCTTCGGATGAATCTCATGGCCTTCATTCTCATTCTGGGATTCGTCCTTTTTATTTTTTAGGAGAATCATATGTTTTCTCATACCCGCAACGAACTCACCCAACCCCAACTGGTCGAGGAAACGCTCAAGCAAGGCCTAGGCCAGCTCTCCCGGGGTGGCGCTTTGGTGGTGAAGACCGGCGCCTTCACCGGCCGCGCGGCGGACGACAAGTATGTGGTGAGCTGTCCTTACTCTGAGAAAGTGGTGAACTGGAAAAATAAAACCGGCAAACTCTCGCGCATCCAGGCCGAGGGCCTGCGCAAAGAAATCCTCTCGGTGCTAGAAAAGTCTGCCAGCACCTACCAGCTCTCGCGCACCGTCGGCGCACACCCGCGCTGGCGCATCAAAGCGACGCTGCTCACGCAGGGCCCCTCGCACGCCTTCTTCTTCAACAACATGATGCGCGACCTCGCTCCCGGCGAGCACCTGCAGGAATGGACCATCCTTCACGCCCCCTTCCACACCCTCAGGGACCCCGCCTCACTGGGCATCGCTCGTCCCACCGCCATCGTGCTGGACTATGAGAAGCGCGAAGTGCTCATCGCCGGAACGGCCTACGCCGGTGAGGTGAAAAAAGCAATGTTCTCGGTGCTCAACACTCTTCTTCCTGATCACGGAGTGCTGCCGATGCACGCCGGTGCCAACATCGGCGAGAAAGGAGACGTGAGCGTCTTCTTCGGCCTTTCGGGCACGGGCAAGACGACCCTCTCCACCGACGTGGGCCGGGCGCTCTTAGGCGACGACGAGCACGGCTTCGCCGACGACGGAGTCTTTAACTTCGAAGGCGGCTGCTACGCAAAGACGGCGAAGCTCAACGAGAAAGACGAGCCACAAATTTTCCGCGCCAGCACGCGCTTCGGAGCGATGCTCGAGAACGTCGCCATGAAAGAAGACCGCAGCATCGACTTCTTTGATCTCACGCTCACCGAAAATGGCCGCTCGAGCTACTCGCTCGACCTGATCGAGGGCATCGACGAAGACCAGCGTGGCCCGGTGGCGCAGGACATCTTCTTCCTCTCGGCCGACGCCACCGGCGTCCTTCCACCGGTGGCCTCCCTCAATGCCCAGCAGGCGCAGAACTTCTTTCTCACCGGCTACACCTCGAAGCTCGCGGGCACCGAGGTCGGCGTCAAAGAACCCAAGGCCGCTTTCTCCTACTGCTTCGGCGCTCCCTTCATGATGCGCCCGGCGCACGAGTACGCGCAGCTTCTGGCCAAGCTGATGGAAAAGCACAAGTGCCGCGTCTGGCTGATCAACACCGGCTGGGGCAAAGGTGGCTACGGCGTGAGCGAGCGCTTCCCGCTCAAGGTCACGCGCCAGATCATCCGTGCCATTCAGAAAGGCGAAGTGGCCCCGCTAAAGGGTGACGTTGATCCGGTCTTCGGCTTCGTGGTCCCTCAGGAGATCCCCGGCGTCGAGAAGAGCCTCTTGAAGGTGTGCGACAGCAATGATCCCGCCGCACTCAAACTCAAGACGCAGTTTGATGCTGAACTGGCGAAGATTACTTCTTAACCAAGAAGATCTGGCGGCCCATGCGTTTGATGTTGTGGGCCGCTAGCGCCGCCTCGTCACCGTACCCCATGTAGAGGTCGCAGCGCGCGTTGCCGCGGATGGCCCCACCGGTGTCCTGTGACACGAAGAAGCGCGAGAAGGGTCGGAACTCAACTGCGCCGCGCTCGTTACGGAAGGGACGCTCGGTCTGCACGAAGGTGATCATGCCCACTTCGGTGTAGATGCGCGTGTCGATCGCCAGGGAGCGGTTCTCCGTGAGCGGGATGTTGCGCACGCCGAGGGGCTCAGTCTGGGTCTCTTTGAAGTACACGTAGGACGGGGAACTCGCGAAGATATCGCGCGCGTGC
>DAIPJL010000004.1:0-49229 GCA_036770305.1 Bacteriovoracaceae bacterium
AGCATGAGCATGGTCCAGGGAATCGTCTGGCGCTTGGCGAGGGTCGACTCGTGGACGAAGCGCGCGACGCGCTTCTTGTAGGGCTCGAGGTCGCTCGGTGCCTCGTCGAAGAGTTCGCTGAGGTTTTGTTCCGACTGCAGCACGTTCCAGACATTCGCGACCAAGCGGGCCACGCCGATGAAATAGAACATCACGAAAGCTTGGATAAAAATGAGATAGATGAAGGAAGGGATCGCCGTCTGGATGTGCGAGTGCGGAAGCGTCACCCAGCCGAGCGCGAGCAGGACCGTTGTGCAGATGCCGGCAACCATGATGACGAGTAGCGCGCGGAGTAGATAGGCCATGTTGAGCTTCCCCAAGTGCGACGGAGCTATTATGCTGTGCCCACTTATAGCAAAAAGGGGTGGAAGATGTCCGAAGAAAAAACTTCGCCAGCACCTAAGAAAATTCTCGAGAAATCACCGCTCTCTGGGATCGCGGTGCCGGTGGCGATCGTCCTGGTGGGAGCGCTGATTATTTTTGGCGTCACGAAGATGCTCTCGACGGGAAAAAATCACCGCGATCTGGTGAGTGAGCTCAACTCAAAAACTTTCGGGAATCGGTGGGTCGCTGCCTACGAGCTGTCGAAGTACCTGGCTTCGTCGCGCATCCCGGAGAGTGACGTTCCGTGGGTGGCAGAAAACCTTGGGCAGGTCTACGACACCAGTGTCGATGCGCGCACGCGCCACTTCGTGGTGAAGGCCCTCGGCATGCTCGCGCATCCGCTCTCCTTCGATCTCTTTAATCGAGCTTTGCGTGATGCGGACCCGGAAGTTCAGTTCAGCGCCGTGGTGGCGCTAGGTGGACTCCCGGCAGGGGCCAAGATTGACTGGGAGCAGCTAGAAAAAATTCTCAACACAAGTGATGACGAAGGTTTGAAGCAGGCAATTCTTTATTTAATTGCTACGCAGCGCAAAGAAAACGGTCAGCAACTTTTGCGGCCTTTCTTGGCATCTCAACAACGCATGTTGCGCTACGCTGCATCAATGAGCCTTCTTTATTACAGTGATAACGCCGCAACCCCTGTTTTGAAGGAGATACTCGAGCTTGGTTATGAGGCCAAGGCAGGTGAGGGTTTAAACGGTGCGCAAACGGAGGCTCTCAAGCTGAATGTTTTGGTTCATATCGAGAAAGCGGGTAGAAAAGAACTTATTTCTCTCGTCGAAGAGCGAGTCCAAAAAGATTCCAATATTCGCGTTTCGACAAAGGCCCAAGAACTTGTAAATTTATTGAAAAATTAGAAGTTTATACCCATAATGGGCTCATTCCTTAAGCCTATGTTTAGATTGAATTTAGTCCGGTGCTAAATTCGCATCTTCTGGAGTTTTTCGCTCATGAGTGAAGAAGTAAAAACCAGTCTCAATCGTCGCGAGTTTTTTAGCTTTCTCGCGGTCGGTTGGATCACTTTCGGCGCAGCTGTTTCAGGTCTCCTGAGCTTCGTCTTCCGCTACCTCTATCCGAACGTCGTGTTCGAGCCTGCGATGGATTTCGTAGCGGGGTTCCCGGACGAGTACCCCGAAGGCGTCGACGAGCGCTGGAAGAACGGCTTCGGCGTGTGGATCTACAAGAAGGATGGCCGCTTCGTCGCGCTCTCGAACATCTGCACGCACCTCGGCTGCATTCCGACGTGGTTGCCTGCTGAGAATAAATTCAAGTGTCCGTGCCACGGCTCGGGCTACTACCCGAACGGGATCAACTTCGAAGGCCCGGCGCCTCGTCCTCTCGAGCGCTACAAGGTGGGCCTGAACTCGGAAGGAAAGGTCATCGTCGATAAGACGAAAGTCTTCCGCTACGAGAAGGGTGAGTGGAGCTACCCCGATTCATTTATCGAAATCTAATCGCTAGAGGATTACGCTATGTCAGAACAGAGTCTCGCAGAAAAAGTCGCGAACACCCAAGTCTGGAAGTCGATCTTCCGACATGGCCCGCCGAACAACGCGCGCAACCGCGCCGCCGTCATCGCCGGCAACGTGTTCCTCCACCTCCACCCGATCAAGCTCAAGAAGTCCGGCGTGCAGCTCGGCTACACCTGGTGCATGGGTGGGCTGACCTTCTTCGTCTTCCTCGCGCTCACCGTGACCGGCGTTCTGCTGATGTTCTACTACCGGCCGACCGCCGAGTACGCCTTCACTGACATCATCGGCCTGCGCGAGCACGTGCCCCTGGGCATCATGCGCGAGCTGCACCGCTGGGGCGCGCACTTGATGGTGATCACCGTATGGATCCACATGTTCCGCGTCTTCATGACGGGTTCGTACAAGCCGCCGCGCGAGTTCAACTGGGGCGTTGGCGTGATCCTGCTCGTGCTCACGCTGCTGCTCTCGTTCACCGGCTACTTGCTCCCCTGGGACCAGCTCGCCATCTGGGCGATCACGGTGGGATCGAACATGGCGAAGGCGACGCCTTTCCTGGGCCACGGCGGTCCGGGGGCGGCGCTCGCGCGCATCGGCGACTTCGTGATGGTCTCGGACAAGAACGACGTGCGCTTCCAGCTCCTGGGTGGGCGCTTCGTCGGCGAAGCGGCGCTCCTGCGCTTCTACATCCTTCACTGTGTGTTCATTCCGTTGGTCGTCGCGGTGCTCATCGCCGTTCACTTCTGGCGCGTACGTAAGGACGGCGGCATCTCCGCTCCTCTGTAATCAAGGAAGACCATGATTAAGGACATTGTTAACTACCTGTCGTCTCCTCTCTACTCCTTCACCGCGGTCACGGCGTTCTTCGTCTACACCATCAAGAAGCCGGAGGTGGTCGCGTCGAAGAAGTTCGGCTTCACGGCGATGCTAGTGATCCTCGGTATCTTCTGCTGGATGCTCACGGACCCCGTCTTCTTCTCGATCATCAGTCTCCCGGATAATATTCCGATCATCATCCTCAACGCCGTCGTTCTTTGGTCGTGGTGGTTCGCCATGCACAAGGGCGTCGAGAACGACAAGCGCATCGCCCGCGGTGAGCCGCCCATCGAGGGCACTCCCGAAAACCGTGAGAAAGTTTGGGCGTGGCCTAACCTGGTGTACACCGAACTCTTCGCCGGCATCGCGTGTACGATCTTCCTGATTGTCTGGGCGATCTTCTTCAAAGCTCCTCTCGAAGAGCCCGCGAACCCGACCTGGGCGCCGAACCCTGCAAAAGCTCCGTGGTACTTCCTTGGCCTGCAGGAGATGCTGGTGTACTTCGACCCCTGGATGGCGGGCGTCGTGCTCCCAGGCATCATCGTCGTGGGCCTCATCGCCATTCCCTTCATCGACGTGAACCCGAAGGGCAACGGCTACTACTGCTTCAACGACCGCAAGTTCGCCATCACCGGCTTCATGTACGGCTGGATCGTCCTGTGGATCTTCCTGATCCAGGTCGGAACCTTCCTGCGTGGCCCGAACTGGACCTTCTATGGCCCCTTCGAGTTCTGGGACCTGCACAAGGCGGTCGCGGAGAACAACGTAAACGTCTCCGAGTTCTTCTGGATCAAGGGCCTCGGCATGGGGCTCCCGAAGAACATCTTCGTGCGTGAGATCGCGGGGATCCTCATCACCGGCGCGTACCTCGTGGCGCTGCCCTACTACGTCACCAAGCGCTGGGGCCAGAAGGTCCTCGGCGAGATGGGCGCCATCCGCTACTACATTCTCGTGTTTTTGATCCTCGGCACCGCGAGCCTGCCGATCAAGATGTACCTGCGCTGGTTCTTCAACCTGAAGTACATCATCGCGATGCCTGAATTCGAACTGAACCTCTAACGACGCCTGCAGCGAAGGTAAGAAAGATGAAACGTGAACCTGGAATGGCCTACAACACCGCGACCCTGAACAAGGTCTTCGCGGTTCTCTCCGTCCTGTTCCTCCTGGTGGTGATCTGGGTTGTGCTCGACGACTACATCCGCCCCTGGAAAGCGGTGCAGGTGAAGGCGATGGACATCGAGAAGCAAGTCCTCGCGAAGAAGATCAAGGAGATCGAGGGCGGCATCGACGCGCAGGAGCTGCAGGCCGCCCGCGAGGGCGTCGCCGAAGCCGAGAAGGTCGTGGCGGCGAAGGCGCTCGAAATCCGTAAGGTCCAGGAGAAGATCTCCGATGTGCAGAAGCGCATCTACGTGCAGAACATGTACAACGGCGTCCAGGGCTCCCAGGCCGCGGAGTGGCAGTTCAAGTACGAGCACGCGCTCGTGGCGAAGGACCTCGCGGCCGCCAAGAAGTACCAGAAGGTTTTCGAAGAGTACAAGGCCAACGAGATCAGCGGCAAGGACAAGCTCAAGGGGCTGAACGCCGAAGAGGCGCAGTACCTCGAGGAGCTGCGCACGCTGGAAGAGGCTCGGTTGACCGCGGAGAAGAACGTGAAGTCGCTCGTCGGCGAGCGCGACCGCGTTTCGCTGGCGATGGCCGGCGTGGAGAAAGACCCCATCTGGCTCCTGCGGAACTCGCCTTTCATCGACTTCCTCGATCCGACGATTAAGATCCGTCAGTACGTGATCACGAACGCGACGAACGACATGTACTTCCAGCAGATCCCGAAGATCGATCGCTGTACGACCTGCCACGTGTTCATCGACAAACCTGGCTACGAAGACCAGGAGAATCCGTACAAGACGCACCCGAAGGTCGACACCCTCGCCGTGGGCGTGAACTCCGCGCACCCGGTGAAAGACTTTGGCTGTACTTCCTGCCACGGCGGCGTCGGCGACCGGGTGAACGACTTCAATTCTCCGGTCCACGTGCCGCGCAACGAAGCGCAGAAGAAAGAGTGGATCGCCAAGTACCACTGGCACGAACCACACAAGATCCCGCAGCCGATGCTCCCGCTCCAGTACACCGAAGGCCAGTGCCTCAAGTGTCACCAGGGCGTCGAGCGCATCCCCCTGGCCGACAACCTGAACAAGGGCCGCGAGCTCATCGAGCAGTACGGCTGCTACGGCTGTCACAAGATCGAAGGCTGGCAGCACCTCGAGAAGCCAGGCCCGTCGCTCCTGAAGATCACCGCGAAGACCAACACCGAGTGGATGAAGAACTGGATCTGGAGCCCGCACTCGTTTAACCCCAAGTCGAAGATGCCGGCCTTCTTCATGCAGGCCAATAACTCCGAGCCGGAGTACATGGCGAAGAACGAAGCCGAAGTGAACGCGATGGTCACCTACCTCGCGGCGAAGGCGAAACCCTACAAGCCCAACGTCTCCTACCGCGGCGGAAACGCCGATAAGGGTAAGGAGCTGATCGAAACCATCGGCTGCGTCGGCTGTCACATGGTCGAAGGCATCGACGAGAAGTGGAACGCGACGGCGAACCGCAAAGGCACCTACCTCACCGGTACCGGCTCGAAGGTCGACCCCGACTGGCTCGTTTCCTGGCTGAAGAAGCCAGATCACTACGACCCAACCTCGGTGATGCCTTCCTTCCGTCTGACCGACGGCGAGGCGAACGACATCGCCGCGTACCTCCTTTCGCTGAAGAACAAAGCCTTCGCGGGCCTGAAGTTCCCGGCCCTCGACAAAGAGCTGCGCGACGAGATCCTCGTCGAAGACTACTTCTCGGCTTTCGAAACTATCGAGGTCGCGAAGGCGAAGCTCGCGACCATGTCGGATGAAGAGCGGACGCTTGAGCTTGGCCGCCGCTCCATCGGAAAGTACGGCTGCTACTCGTGCCACCACATCGCGGGCTTCGAAGGCGATATGCCGCCGATCGGCCCGGAGCTCACGAAGGTCGGCTCGAAGCCGGTCGAGCAGTTCGGTTTCGGCCAGCAGCGCCACGTGCCGCACGACCGCCACAGCTGGATGGCCCAGCACCTGAAGCAACCGAGCATCTGGGACCTCGGTGTGCCCAAGCCCTTCAAGGACCTCAACCGCATGCCGAACTTCTACCTCCAGGACTGGGAGATCGAAGCGATGATCGTGAACCTCACCGGTCAGATGGACGGTAAGATTCCGCTCGCGGGCCAGAAGCGCCTCAGCGCCAACGAGAAGCTCGCCGAGATCGGGAAGAAGGTCGTCAACAAGTACAACTGCCAGGGCTGTCACCAGATCGACGGAAACGGCGGAAGTCTCAGCAAAGCCTTCGACGACCAGAACTACGGCCCGCCGTGGCTCGTGAAAGAGGGTCACCGCGTGCAGACGGAGTGGTTCAACAATTTCCTCCAGAACGTGCACCCCATCCGTCCCTACGTGAAAGTGCGCATGCCCTCGTTCAACTTCAGCAACAAAGAGCTGAACGACATCGTGACCTACTTCCAGGCCGACGCCGATCAGCCGACCTTCGAGAATCTCGAGAAGGTGACCTGGGAGCCGGGCGAGCGTGAAGCAGCCCAGAGAATTTGGAACGAGCTCGCGTGCACGAGCTGCCACACCATCGGCTTCACGAAGGACGAGGCACAGGCTCCGGCCCTGAAAGATGCGAAGCTCCGCCTACGCGGGTCGTGGATCGAGACCTGGCTCACGGATCCAACTGCGATCATGCCGTACACATCGATGCCGAACTTCTGGGAAGGCGGAAACGCGACCCTGGTGGAAGGTGTGTTGGACAACGATCCGAAGCGCCAGATCCGCGCCATGAGAAAGTGGGTCCAGGAGATGGGCAACAGCTCCTATCCGACGCCCTTGCCGAAGAACCAGTAAGTCCTCAGAAAGGGAGCTTCGGCTCCCTTTTTTTTTCCTCCCGCAAAGGCCGACTAGGCTCGTCGGAATGTAGAAAGAAAAAATTGCGCGTAGCTTTGGATTCGCGCTTCTGCTTAAATGGAGAAAGCCAGGAAGGCTTCAGATGGTTCGCAGCTACCAACGTCATTTTCAAGATCTCCCACGAAATCTCAAACTCTTTCTCGTGGGCCATGCGGTCATGGCCTTCGGAAACTCCGTGCACGCGCTGCTCTTCAATCTCTTTCTGCGTGAACAGGGGTTGAAGGAAGGCGTGATGGGGAGCCTCGCCGCGACGACCTCCCTGGGCGTTGCTCTGATGGCATTCCCAGCGGCTTTCGTGCTCGAGCGCTTCGCCGTGAAGCCATTGCTGATCACCGGCCTCGTCGTTTCCACGCTGGCCTACCTCGCGCAGGTGACGGCGCCGACGGTGGAGCTCTATACGCTCTTTGGCCTTCTCGGGGCCATGGGGCTAGCGGTGTTCAACATTTCGGTTTCCCCCTTCATCTTCCGCCACACGCGCATCGAACAGCGGGTCTACGCCTTCACCATGAACGCGGCGGCCGTGATGGGCGCGCAGCTCGTGGGCTTCACCATCGGCGGTCGTCTGCCGCAGTTTCTCAACGAACTCGGGATGGCCGCTGCGGGTGCGGCGTCGCTAAAACTCGCCATGGCGCTCTCCCTGTCGTGCACTTTCTTGGCCCTCGTCCCCATGTCGCAGATTCTCCGGGCGCCGGTTCCACGGAACCGGAAGCCACTCTTGCAGGGACTTGCCGACAAGGACTGGAGCACCATCGGCAAACTGATGGCGCCGAAGGTCGCCATCGCGCTCGGTGCGGGGATGATCTTCCCTTTCATGAACGTTTACCTCACGAGTAAGTTCAACCTCGGCACGGCGGCCGTGGGCCAGGCCTTCGGCGTCTTACAGCTCTGCATGTTCTTCGGGATCACCATCTCGCCACTCATGCTGCGACGCTTTGATCGCCTGCGTTTCATGATGTACACCGCACTTCTGTCGGTCCCCTTCATGCTCACCATGGCCTTCGCGACGAGCGTGGGCCTGGTGCTCGGGGCCTTCTTCATCCGCGGCATGCTGATGAACATGAGTGCGCCGATGACCTCGCTTTTCGAGATGGAGAAGGTGAAGGAAGCCGACTGCCTCTTCGCCTCGTCGGTGCTGATCTTCTGCTACAACACGGCGTGGACGATCTCCACGCAGCTCGGCGGCTGGATCATCGAAGCCCACGGCTTCCACGTGTCCTTCATCGCCGCGGCGACGCTCTACCTCACCGCCGTCGCCTTCTACTGGTACTTCTTCCGCCGGTCTTCGGCGGAGGCAACGGTCTGCGACTCGACGCCGGCGCAGGCGGCCTAGGACGTCCTACCAGGGTAGCCGCTGGCCATTGGTGTGCCAGAAGCCGCCGCTCGTCTCGAGGCTGAGGGAGTCCATGACCTTGATGAGTCCCTGGGCGGAAACCTCTGGGGTGATTTCACCGTTGAAGCCCGTCATTTTTGTTTTCACGTAGCCTGGGTGGAGCAGGGCCACAGCGACGCCGCGGGGCTTGAGGTCCACCGCGAGAGATTTCCCGATCATGTTCACGGCGGCTTTTGAGAGACGGTACCCGTAGTAGCCGCCCGACGTGTTGTCTTCGATGGAGCCCATGCGGCTTGTGGTGATGCCGATCTTCGATCCCTGGGTGAGCGATGTGGCGAGAGCTTCGGTGAGCCGGAGTGGCGCGATGGTGTTGATCTCGAGCTGGCGGTGAATCTGCGCGTAGTCGATGGCGCCGAGGGTTTCGTTCTCGAAGAGGCCGGCGTTGTTCATGAGCCAGTGGAGGGTTCGGCCCTGGATCCTTTCCTTCACGCGCAGGACGTCGTTCGGCTTCGTGAGGTCGATCCCGTCGATCATCTCGACGTCGAGGCCGCGGAGCTCCGGGGAGACGCTCCGGCAGACGGCGATGACGTGGCATCCGCGCGCTTTAAGTTGCTTACATAGCTCGAGACCTATGCCGCTCGCGCTTCCGGTGATGAGTGCTGTCGTGGTCATAGGTTCTCCTTCTGGGGCCAGAGGTGAGGCATCAGTTCTTGCATGAGAGTGGTGAGAGTTTCTTGGTCGTGGAGTGAGAAGCGGTCGACGCGGGGAGAGTCGAGGTCGAGGACACCGACGCACTCGCCGTGTGCGAGGAGCGGGATCACCAGCTCGGAGCGCGAGGCGGCGTCGCAGGCGATGTGGCCCGGGAAGCTGTGGACGTCGGCGACGCGCTGGGGTTCCCGTGTGCGGACAGCGGCACCGCAGACGCCGCGATCGGGGCGAATGCGCAGGCATGCCGGTTTTCCCTGGAAAGGGCCGAGGACGAGTTCGCCGGCGGCCTGGTCCCAGAGGTAGAAGCCCGCCCAGTTGAGGTCAGGCAGAGTGTGGTAGATCACGGCGGCGATGTTGGCGAGGTTCGCGGTGCGGTTCGGCTCGCCGACCACCAGTGATAGCGCTGAGCGACGAAGATCAGGATCGGGCATCCACATAGTGACTCCTGAGATGCTCTTGTCAAAAAAGAGAATCGGTTTCACAGTGGTACCATGAAAAAAGATACCTTTCCACCCAACGATCACACCCTCTTCGCCGGCTACCTCTTCTGGCTCTTCGGCTTCACGGGGGCGCACCGATTCTACTACGGGAAAAAGTGGACGGGTCTCTTGTGGTTCTCCACCTTCGGCATGCTCGGAGTCGGCTGGCTCATCGACCTCTTCCTCATCCCGGGCATGGATGAAGACGCTGAAATCAAATATGTTTCCGGGCCCTACAACTACAACCTCGCCTGGCTCTTGCTGACCTTCGGCGGCTTCCTCGGGTTGCACCGCTTCTACATGGGTCGCATCTGGAGCGGGATCCTCTGGCTCCTCACAGGCGGTTTGCTTACATTCGGTTGGTGCTGGGACCTGTGGCACTTGAACGAAATGGTGTCGCAGCAGAACCGCGAGGCCTAGGAGCTGATTTCACTCCTCAGCTGATCGAGGAAGGCGCGCATGAAGTGTGTGCGGCGCTCGCCCTCGGCCTTCGCCGCGGAGGTCTGCAGCGTCGCCGCGAGCTTCAGGAGCTTCGTCTCGTAGTGGTCGATCATGAACCGTTTATCATCGTGCGACCGGCGCTGCGCCCAGGGATCTGACACGTCGTAGAACTGCGAGTTGAAACTCAGACTCACGGCGCAGCAGCGGAGGACGCCGATGGCACCGATGGCGTCGAGCCGGTCGGCGTCTTGAACACAGGCTCCTTCGATCGTCGTCGGCGTGAGGCCCCGGGAAAAAGAATGCTCCTCGATGGCACTGTGAATCGCGGCGAAGTACTCTTGGGGGTACTCGGCGTCGGAGAGAATTTTGAGGGCTTTGTCCGCCGCGAGAGTCGAGGCGCGGGCACGCTCGGGATGGTCCTTCGGGACGTTCACGATGTCGTGGAGGTAGGCCGCGGGGACGACGACTTCGAGGCGCGCGCCTTCCGCCAGCGCAAGCTCCGTCGCGGTTTTCACCACTCGTTGGATGTGGGCCCAGTCGTGGCCCGGGTCCTGGGCGTCGTAGTAGGGACGAATCTTTTCGACGTAGCGGCCGTGGTCGAAGCTCATTCGTGGCTTCCGAGGCGCTCTCGCACCTTGCGTACGCCCCAGCCAAGCACCGGGATGTGCTCGTAGACCATGGTACCGATGTCGAAGTAGTCGCGGTGGTAGATTACCTTGTCCTCCGGGCCGCCGAACTTCATCAGCGACATGCCGTCGACGACGATGGGCGCGCCGCCGTTCAGCTTCTCCGTTGCGTAGGTCATCCGCCAGGTCATCGCGACGCTCTTCTCGGCGGTGACGAACTCGAGGTACTCGAACTTGATCGACTTCAGATCCTTGTAGAGGCCCTGGTAGTAGGCCTTCATCTTGGCGCGGCCCTTGAGGCTCCCGACGGGGTCGTGGAACTCGAGGTTCTCATCGTAGAACTCGTCGACCACCTGGAGGTTATTGGCGTCGAGGCGGTCCCACGCGTCCTTGACCCGATCGACGTAGGACATCGGCGCGGCGAGAGCGGAGGAGGTTGGCAATAAAATCAAAAGGAGTGCTAGAATGGTGTTCATCGGTACCTCACGGAGTAAATATGGGAACGGCGCTACTCACGATCCTCGTCACAGTCCACGTTACCTTCTGGGTCGCTTGGAAGAAAGACAAGTTTTCCGTCATGGACATCACCTGGGGGCTCGGGCCAGTTCTGGTGGCCCTCGCCTGTTACCTGCGAAATTATTCTAGCGGCCCTAAAGTGCTTTTGTTGGCCATGGTTGCCATGTGGGGCCTTCGTCTAGCGGGGTACATTTTTGTGCGTAGCCGAAACGCGCCGGAAGATCCGCGCTACATGGCCTACCGCGAGAAGTGGGGCGCGAACTACCTGAGCGAGGGCTACAAGAAAGTCTTCCTCGCCCAGGGCGCTGCGATGTTCCTCGTCACGCTGCCCGTGCAGCTCGGCATGTCGAGCGAGCTCGAGCGCTTCGGCGTGAAGCAGCTCCTCGGCGCGGGCCTCTTCTTCGTCGGCTTCGCCCTCGAGAGCTGGGCGGACCTGCACCTCTACCGCTTCAAGCAGGATCCGGCCATGAAGGGCAAGCTCTGCACCTCGGGGCCCTGGCGCTTCGTGCGCTTCCCGAACTACCTCGGCGAGATGATCATCTGGTGGGGGCTCTACCTCTACATCCTGAACTTCTGGACCGCCTGGGCGATCCTCGGGCCCATCACCATCACCTACAGCCTGTTCAAAGTGACGGGGATCCCGCTCATCGAGGAGCGCTACCTGCAGCGCCCGGAGTACCGCGAGTACGCCGCCCGGGTCCCGCGCCTGCTCCCGCTCTTCGGCAAGCGCATCAGACCAAGCTAGAGAGCCGCAGCACGAAGGTCGCACCGCGCGGCTCGCGGGCCTCGGCGCTGATGCGTGCGTTGATCTTGCGCGCGAGGTCTCGGCAGATCACCAGGCCAATGCCCTTCTTCGCCGGAGCGCTCCCGGCCAAAAGCGCGTTGACCGCCGCGACGTCGAGGCCAGTTCCTTCGTCGACGACGAGTACCTTGAGCGTCGAAGCCTCGCGATCGACGGCGAGCCAGACGCGGCCCTGGGCCGGCGACGCCTTGAGGGCGTTGCTGAGGAGGTTGCGCAGGATCGTGCGCAGGATGTTCACGTCCGTGCGCACCAGCATCCCGGCGGGAATCTGGTTGTCGAGCTCGACGTCCCGGTCGAGGGCCAGCGGGAGCACGAACTGTAGGCATTCGTCGGCGATCTCTCGGAGGCCCGTGTCGGTGGTCACCGCCTCGACCTGGTGGACGTGCGCGCGCGACCACTGGAGGATCTGGTCGATGAAGTCGATGCACCGGCGGGCGTTGAAGAAGATGCCCTCGGCGTGCGCCTTGAGCTCTTCCGGCGGGAGCTGCGCCGACTGCCGGTGGAGATTCTCCGAGAGGTGCTTGAGGCCCGCGAGGTTCCCCTGGAGGTCATGGCCCACGACCGAGAGGAAGTGCGACTTCATCTCGTTGAGCTCCTCGAGCTGGCGCTCGACCTGCTTCTGCAGTGTGATGTTCTTGAGCAAGACCATCTTCCCCAGCGGGCTGCCGTCCTGCGCCGCGAGCGGGATCACAGACTCGTGGAAGTGCTGGCCTCGCAGCTGGACGCTGCCGCGCTCGCGGTGCTGCGAGAGCAGGGCCTCGACCTGCGGGCCCTTAAGGCCGAGCGGTGACTCCGCGGTGGTGAAGAGGAGCTGGGAGTTGTGGTTGACGTCCACGAGGGTGTCATTGGTGTCGAAGATGAGGTAGACGTCGTCGGAGCTCTCCATGACGTAGCTGCGGGCCACCGGGAGCAGCGTCAAAAAGTGAAAGCGGTAGATCGCCAGGATGATGAGCGCCTCGGAGAAGAGGAAGAAGGCCGGCGTCACCTGGAGGTAACGGAACATCGGAAAGAACATCACCCCGAGGCTGTCGAAGACGAAGGGGAACACGATCGAGCTCGTCAGCAGCAGCGAGTTGCGCGTGTGCTGCCGGTGGCTCCCGAGGTGGGCGGTGAGGATGAGTACGCAGGCCACGAGGATGAGCAGCCGCGCGTAGAGGCTGTACCACTTGAACACCGGGCCGTTCTCGAAGAAGAGGTAGGAGAACGAGCCGATGGGAGCGCGGTGGTAGCCGGTGATGAGGAGCTCGTGCCAGGGCGTGAGGTTCAGCAGCGCTGCGGCGACGAGCGGAAGAAAGACGAGCCCCCAGACCCCCCAGCGCAGGGTTTTTTTGAAGCGCATCGCTGCGGCCAGAAAGAGGATCGCGCAGGCCACCAGCGCGACGCCGAACATCTTGAGCCGGTTCAGCAGGACGTGCGTCGCAAGATCCTCGACGTGGAGGCTCACCGCCGGCACGAAGCACCAGATCGCCATGCACCCGAGAAAAGCCGCGAGGGGGCGCGCCAGCGGGAAGGATGGCCGCACGAAGCAGTAGCCGGCGAGGCCGAGCGCCGTCAAGAAGGAGAGCCAGTGGCACAGGTTCAGGAGGATAAGGAGGAGATCCATCGCCTCCCATCCTAGCAGTTGCGGCTAGACTTCGCTATCCCAGACCAGCTGTGTGTTATTCGGCCGCGTGAGCGTCACGTGCACCACGGAGACGTTCCGCATCCGGAACGCTGCTTCACAGTACTGGAGGTAGTAGCGCCACTTGCGGATGAAGTTGTCGCTGAAGCCGAGCTTGCGAACGTCGGCCTCCGCACGAGTGAAACGCTCGTGCCATTCCTTGAGCGTCCGCGCGTAGTGAGGCCCGAAATCCCGGAAGCGCAGCAGCTGCAGGTCGCAGACGTCGTTGACCACCTTCATGAGGTGGCCGACGCTCGGGAGCAGGCCCCCCGGGAAGATGTGCTTCTGGATCCAGTCCACACTCTTGCGGTATTCCTCGTAGCGCTTGTCCGGACAGGTGATGACCTGGAAACTCAGGAGGCCCTGGGGCTTGAGGTGGCGGTCGACGACTCTGAAGAACACCGGCATGAAGCGGTGGCCGATGGCTTCCATCATCTCGATCGAGACGATCTTGTCGAAGGTGCCGGTGATCTTCCGGTAGTCCTCGAGGTGGAGCGTGATGAGGTGGTCGACGCCCTCGCGCCTGAAGAGCTCAGTGGCGTAGCGGTGTTGTTCTTTGGAGATCGTGATGGTCGTGACCTGGCAGCCGTACTCCTTCGCCGCGAAACAGGCGAAGCCCCCCCAGCCGGTGCCGATCTCGAGGAGCTTGTCGCTCGCCTTGAGCTCGAGGCTCTCGGCGAGCGCGCGCCACTTCGCGACCTGTGCCTGCTCGAGGGTGAGCTCGGGCGTGGTCCACAGGGCGCTCGAGTAGGTCATGGTGGGGTCGAGCCAGAGCTGGTAGAACGCGTTCGAGAGGTCGTAGTGCTCCTGGATGTTCTTCTTCGAGCCGGCCAGCGTATTGGCCCGCAGCAGATGGGCCGACTTGTTGACGATCTTGAGGACGTTCCCCTTGAGCTTCGCCTTACTGCCCGACATGCCGCCGAGCTCGTCCATGTTGCGGATCATGAGCATGATGAGCGCCTTCAGGTCCGGCGTCGTCCAGTCACCGCGGGTGTAGCTTTCGCCGAAGCCGATGTCTCCGAAGAGCACGCACTCGCGGTAGAAGTCGGCGCTGAGAATCTCCAGGCGCACGGGAGCGGCGTGCGCGTCGCCGAAGCGCTCGATGCTCCCGTCGCTGTGGCGCACCTCGAGGGCACCGTGGCGGATGCGCGCGAGAACGTCCTCGACGAGGCGGCGGAACACGGGCTTGCTTAGGGTGCCTTCACGAAGCTGCGCTCTTTCCATGTGTAAACTCCTTGCTGTAGCTCGGGGTGAGCCGATTTCTTAAAGTAGGGGACGCCGAGCCTCCACAGCCGCAGAGCGTGCCAGTGGATGGCGGCGATGATCTGCCAGGTCACGAGGGGGAAGCGGCAGAAGGTTCTGACGAAGACGTCCTGGTCCAGGGCCCTGCGCGCCCCCGTGAAGGCCGCCGTCAGCGCCAGCTCTCCCGTCGCTGTGCGGTCCGTGATGGAAATGGCGAGCGTGTCTCCGGGCCAGCGCACGGCCAGCTCGAGCTTGTTATCGAGCGCGAGAAAGGGAGACACGTAGAAGAACTTGTCCATGGTAAAGCGGCACTCGGACGTCGCGAAGGGGCCCCGCAGCGTCGGCTTCTGCTCCCAGAAAGTGTTGCCGACTTCCGTGAGGACCCAGCGGCCCGTGGTGGTTTCGATGAAGTAGAATGAAACGGGATTGAACACGTAGCCCAGCACGCGCAGCTGCGTCAGTAGCTGAACGCGCAGGACGTCGCCGGTGAGGCCCTGGGCGCGGGCGATCGCCTCGGCGTTCGCAGCTGCGCTCGGGAGTCCGACGTGACAATGATCCCGGTCGCGGAAGCTGAAGAGAGCAAAGGCGTTGCGGCGGAACCCGACGAAGCGGCGCTCGATGGCGTCGAGCTCGCTCAGGTCGAGGAGCCACCACGGGATGCTGTTCGCAAAGCGGTACGCGCGCTGCTGAAAACGCTCGTGGACCACCTCACCGACGTAGAGCGCGCTCCTCATAGCACCGCCCGGCCAAGGAGCCGCTCGCAGAGCTGGACGCTGGAGAGCAGGCCGTCCTCGTGGAACCCGTAGCGCTGCCAGGCGCCGACGAAACGGAAAGGAGAGTCCTCGGCGTTGAGCGCCGGCACGTGCTGCTGCGCCCGGTAGGCCGCGAGGTCGAAGATCGGGTGGTGGTAGGTGATCTTGCGCAGCACCTTCGCCTCGTCGACGAAGCGCGTGCCGTTGATGTTGATGAAGAAGTCCCGGCGCTGCGAGACCGGCTGGAGCCGGTTCATGTAGTACACGGTGAAGCGTTCCTCGTCGCGCTTCATCTGGCACCACGAGGACCAGTTCTTGCGCAGCCGCGGCATCACCGTGCTATCGGTGTGCAGCCAGGCCTGGTTCTCCTGGTACCGGAAGGCCCCGAGGACCTTCTGCTGGAGCGCCGTGGGCGCGGCGAGGGCCGCGAGGCTCTCGTCGGGGTGCGAGGCGAAGACCACCAGGTCGAAGTCCGCGGTGCTCCCGTCTTGGTACGTCAGGCGCGCTTTACCGGTCGCGTTCTTCTCCGCGCGGACGACCCGGTTCTTGGTGCGGATGCGGTCGCGGAAACTCGCGATGAGCTTCTGCTTGTAGGTCTCCGAACCGCCGTCGACGGTTTTCCACTGGTGCTGCGTGTTCACGCCGGTCAGGCCGTGGTTGAAGAGGAAGCGCACCAGCGGCTTCGCCGGGTAGTCGAGCATCACTTCGTGCGGCGTCGACCACACCGCCGCCGTCATCGGCAGGAGGTAGTCGTGGGTGAAGCCCTCGCCGAGGCCCTCGGCGCGGATGAGTTCGCCGATGGTCATGCTCTCGAAGGCACCGTCGGCGAGGTAGCGCTGGACCCCGCGGCCGAAGCGCAGGATGTCGACGAGCATGCGCAGGAAGCGCGGGCTCAGGGCGTTGCGCCGCTGGGCGAACACGCCGTCGAGGTTGCAGCCGTTGAACTCGAAGTTCCGGTTCACGTCGGCGACGGTGAAGCTCATGTCCGTGTCGTGGTAGGGGACCTCGAGCTTGGCGAAGAGCTTGAGGAGGTTGGGGTAGGTGCTTTCGTTGAACACCATGAAGCCCGTGTCCACCGGACGCTCCTCGGCGCCGTCGTGGACCCGCACGGTGTTGGTGTGGCCCCCGACGTAGTCGTTCTTCTCCAGTACGGTGAGGTCGTAGGACTCCCGGAGGAAGTACGCCGTCGCCATCCCGGCGATGCCCGTGCCGACGACCGCGAGGCGCGGCTTCACTTGACCTCGAGGAGGTAGTGGCCGACGAACCATTCGTCGCCGCCGTCGTACTTGAAGAGCTCGGCGCAGGCCATGAAGAAGATGCGCCACCACTCGAGCCACTTGGTACCCTGGCCCGCACCGTAGTGCGCCTCAAAGAGCTGCTTGAGCTCACGGCGGTGCTCGTCGGTCTTCTCGAGCCAGGCCTCGCAGGTCTTCGCGTAGTGGTTCCCGTTTACTTTCCACTTTTCGATGGTCTGGAACTTCGAGCTCGCCAGCGGCAGGAGATCGAAGCTCGGCATGATGCCGCCGGAGAAGAAGTAGCGCGACATCCAGTCGCTGGCGTCCTTCACCTCGAAGAGGTAGGGCGAGGACTTGTGGACGAAGATGTGAACGAAGAGGCGGCCCTTGGGGTGGAGCCAGCTCGCGACGCGCTCGAGGAGCATGGGCCAGTTTCGCATGTGCTCGAACATTTCCACGGAGACCACGCGGTCGAACTTCTTCTCCGTCTGGAACACGTTCATGTCGGAGGTGATCACGTCGACGTTGGCGAGGCCGCGGGCCTCTGCCGTGCGCAGGATGTGCGCGCGCTGGGTGGCCGAGTTGCTCACCGCCGTGATGCGCGCGGTCGGGTAGCGCTTGGCCATCCAGAGCGTCAGCGAGCCCCAGCCGCAGCCGAGCTCGAGGATCTCCATCCCATCCCTGAGGCCGGCGCGCTCGCAGGTGAGCTCCAGCATGCGCTCTTCGGAGCGCGCGAGGTTGTCCCCCGTCTCCCATAGGCCGCAGGAGTATTTCAGGTTCGGGCCCAGGGCCTTGAGGTAGAACTCGGTGGGGACCTGATAGTGCTGCTCGTTGGCGTCGCTGGTGTGCACGGCGATGGGGGAACTGCGCATGACCTGGAGAAAATGGTCCCGCACTTCGGCGGGAGTTGCGGCGGAGATTTCTTTGAGGCGCTGGCCGAGCAGGCGGCGGATGCCCCAGCGGATCACTTGATCTGGAACCATCTGTTTGGCGAGCAGTGCTTCTAACATGACGATCTCCTTGGACGTTTGAAGTTGGGATAAAAGCACAAGCGCCGGTCCCGTCAAAGGGGGAAAAGACGATTGTAGGGCTCTTGTCAAAGATTCATCGAGGGTCGACACTACAGCTAATCTAAGGTGTTTGACTTCTAAAGATCCGGTGAAGGTTTTGCTATGGAAATCAAGGTCATTGGCAACGTAGAAACAGAATTCAGTGAAAAGTTCGGCGTCCCCAAGCAGCCCGGCCTGGTGCCCTCACTTAGGGGGAAGATTGTCTTGAACGATGCTGCGTACTCTGACTCTCTGCGGGGGCTGGAGGACTGCACACACCTGTGGGTGCTCTTTTGGTTCCATCACAATAAGGCGCACCAGCACGCAACGGTGAGGCCGCCGGTTCTCGGCGGCACAAAGCGCATGGGGATCTTCGCGACCCGCTCACCGCACAGGCCTTCGCCGATTGGACTTTCCCTGGTGCGGATTGAGAAGGTCGAATTCGGAGCCAACCCGTGCGTGCACATTTCTGGCCATGACTTGGTGAGCGGAACACCGGTCATCGACCTCAAGCCCTACATCGAAAGCTATGACCGGCCCCGGGAGCAGTCGCGACACTGGAGCGAGCAGGTCGCGCAGCCCTCGCTAGCGGTCTGCTGGCAGTCGGCGGCGTTTGCGGAGCTCCAGGCGCTCGGGGGCGCGCACCTGCGAGACACGATCTCCGCTGTGCTCGCCCAGGATCCGAGGCCCCGGAGTTCGAAGGCCGGCGACGAGTTCGGAATGAGTTTCGCAGGGGTCAACATTCGCTTCCAGTCCACCGGGCCGGAGGAGTTAGCCGTTCTGTCCGTCGGCCGGGCGGAGGCGAAATCCTGAGAGGATTCGTCTAGCTTTGGTCCAATTTCTGTCTGGCCTAAACTTTTATCACCTCCGCCATCGAGTCCCGAGTTAAAATAGGGGGAACTCTAGGACAGTCCATGGTCGATCATTTCCACATCTGGCGGCGTAAGTCGATCTGGCTTCTCATGGGGGCAGCCGTCTGCATCGCGCTGACAGGCCAGAGTCTCGTGCAGCTAGATGGCCCGACTTCTCTGGCGACCGCCTGGATCACGGCGGCGTTAGTGATCTACGTCTATGGGCTCGATTCGCTGATCGACACTTTGCATCCGCTCCGAGCGATGCTCTCGCGGAAAGGCCTGCTGCTTCTTCCGGTTTTGCTCTCGGGCCTCGCGCTGGCCTACCGGCGGCAGGCGGAGACTCTCGTCGCGAGTCTGCTCATCCTCGCCCTCGGTCTTTCTTACGCCTATCCGCTTCCCTGGAAGACGAGGGTGCTTCGCCTAAAAGACGTGACCGGCCTCAAGAGTGCGTGGATCGGCATCGGCTGGGCCCTGCTGGTGTACCTCGGTGCGGGAGATTTTCACCACCTCCAGGCGCACTGGGTGGCATCCTTCGTCGCTCTCCAGGTGATGGCCGGGAGCGTGCTGCGCGATCTAGACGACATGGACGAAGACCGGCTGGCGGGGACGCGCACGCTTCCCCTCGCTCTCGGAGAGGGACCGACCTATCTGCTGCTCCACGCGCTCAACCTCTCCTCGGGAATCATGCTCTTCACCATGCCGGTGGCCTTCGCCTTCGGTTGGTTCTTCGTCATCGCCTGGCGTGCCGCCAACCTCGAGTGGTTGCGGCTCTCCGAGCCCGGGCGCTTCGCTACTCAGTACATGAACCTCGCAACCTGCGGGCTCATTTTCTTAATCAGGATGGTGTACTATGTCTTGGATTGAAGCAATTCCTTCGCAGCACTTCGCCTACGGAATGATCCTCTTCGGGGCCCTCTTCGGGGTGTTCTGGTACCTCGATCACCAGACGCACCTCGCGATCTGGAAAAAAGATATCACCGACGGCGAACTTCGCACTCACCGCATGATCCTCTACGCGAGCTACGGCCTGATGCTCTCGCTCCTTCTGATGGCGTGGTGGCCTGGCCAGGCGCTCATGCTCTTCCTCGGGTGCTGGCTCACGCGTACGGTGCACGAGTTCATGGACGAGCTGCACTGGCACCTCCCGCGCTGCACGGAGCGCGAGACCATCTATCACCTGATCATGTGGATCTGTATTCACACCGGTACGGCCATCACCTTCGCCTGGGGCTTCTTTCGTCAGTACGACGGCTTCGCCGAACTCGGCTGGCCAATCCACGCCTGCTTCGTGGCGATCTTCCTGTGGTACAGCTACATCGGTAACCGCGAAGTGATGGACTACCGAGGTGCGCGCAGCTAGATGCGCCGGCTCGGTCTTGCCCTCCTCGTCCTCGTCGCGGATGCGATCGGCGCAGCCGGCGCCTCCGTCGAGGACCTTCGTCGGACCTGCGAGGAGATCACCAACCGCGACCACGCCGTGCTGGACGGCTTCGCGATCGGCGAGCGCAAGCCCGCGCTGCTCCACTTCGTCCGTCGAAAGTGCGAAGGCGAGGAGCTCCTCTGGGATCTGGAAAAAAAGGTCTCGCCCGCGGCGCTCGCCGAGCTGCGGCTCATCCGTCGCTCGCTGGTCGAGCGCCAGCGCGTGGAGGCCGGAATCGGCATCATCGGAATCTTGGGCATGGGCCTTTCCCACGACCTCTCTCCCTTCATCTTGCGCGTGAAGCGCGAACCGCTCAGGCCACTTCCGCTCGTCGAGAGTTCCCCCTTCTGGTCGGAGCCGAAGGTGGCACCGGAGGACGCCTTTGCCGAGCAGATGAAGAAGCTCGCGGTGTCCCCGCCTGGCCGCTGGCTGCGCGCCGACAAGCTCGAAGGCAAGGGCAGCGTGCCGAAGCTCCACGCCCGCGATATCAGCGGCGGCGCGCGCTGGCTTCTGAAGTGGGGAGACGAGGCGCACAGCGATCCCGTGGCCTCGCGCATCTTCGCGGGCCTCGGTTACAACGTCGATTTTCCTTTTTCTCGCTCCGCAGACGGGCCACGGCTCATCCTCGGACGCCAGGGGAAAAAAAAGCGCACTGTCCAGCAGCTGGTGAACTTCATCTTCAACTCCTACCGAGTGAACCTGAGTCCCTTCATCGCGGAGGTGCGAGAGATTTCTTCGGCGGACATCGAGTCGGAGCCGAGCCTCGCGCCTTTCCTCGGAGAAAGCTACCTTTCCTTCCGCAACTTCAGCCTCGAGGCGCGGCCGGCACTGGAGACGCGCCTCGGGCCCTTCCTCCTCGACGAGGAGACGGCGCTGCAGTCTCTCCCTGTGCGGGCTGCGCTCCTGGCCCACCTCTGGGTCGGGAACTGGGACACCAAGAGTGATAACTCTCTCCTCAGCGTCGTCACGCAGGGCCGCACGAGCGCCCTGCGCGCGAGCTTCAGCGACCTCGGCGTCTCCCTCGGCGTAGAACTCTCGAAGTTTCCCCGCGACCTGAAGGCCGGGATGGTGAACGCCTTCTCGGCCCGGCTCGTCGACACCGACGGGGACGAGGTGCGCTTTCTCGCGCGCATGAACCACCACCCTCCGCACTGGCGCGAGCCGCGCTGGAACGAACTCCGTTGGATGGCCCAGCGGATCTCCCTTTTTTCACAGCCGGCGATGGAGAAGATCCTGGGCGAGTCGGGATGGCCCACGGAGCTCCAGCAGAACTACCTGCTGCTGCTCGGAAAGCGCCGTCGGCAGCTCCTCGAGGCCTTCGAGGTCGAAGACCCGCATCCGTGGAGACTCGAGGGGCCACCGTCGGAGCTCACGCGGGAGTATGACCTGGCACGCTATCCGCAAGGTCTTTTTCACAGCAAGGGGCGCTTCCGGGGGTACGGATGGTGAGAAGCCTCCTCGTGCTATTCCTGCTTCCCGCCGCCCTCGCCTCCGCTCCGCGCATCGAGGAGCAGCGCAAGTATGCGCTCGCGCCACAGAGTCGCTGGCCTCAAGACAACTTCCGCCTCGACGACTACCGCTTCCACCGACACGACACCTACCAGGCCTACGACATTTATTTTTCTGACCCCGCGAATGAGCTCGTCGGCCAGGGCCTCGGGCTGCGCCTGCGCAAAGTCCTCAAGGGCGAGCGTCCTCCGGAGTACGTGCTGCAGCTCAAGTCCGAGATGGACGGGGCCGGCGGCGTCCGCCTCGAGGAGGAGTCGCGGGAGATCGACGATCAGCGCATCGAAGGCCGACGACTCACGGGCATCATTGACGCGATCGCAGCGGCTCGGCGGGCGCTGCCGGAAGAAGAGCGTCTCCTCGCAGCGTGGATGAGACGCAAGATGTCCTCGTCGCTCGCCCCCTTCCAGGAGCTGCGCCGGCGCAAGCTCGGGGGCCTCGAACTAAGACCGGTGGTGGTGGGGGTGTCGCAGCGCCAGCGCTACCACGTTTACGCCGACCGCGCGGCGAAGGTGGGCCCCCTCATGACGCTCGCCGACTCCGAGAAGAACCCGCTTCTCACGCCCCCGATCTTCCGCACCAACACGGACTGGGTGTGGCTCTTCGAGGCTTCGTACGACAACTCCCTGTTCTACTCCCTCGTCGCGGCGCGGGCGCCCTACCGCATCGAAGAGGTCGAGCTCGAAAACAAGTACCGGCCTCGGGAGCGAGGAACGCAGCTACTGGATCGCCTCGAGGTGCTGCTCGTGAGAGAGCTCGCGCTGAGGTCGGAAACCGAATCGAAGTTTCTTCGTGCCTACAAACAGCTTAGCAAGGTGACGCCATGACTGACCTCAAGTACTACCTCATCCACCTCCGACCAAAGACCTTCCTGCCGAGCTTCGTCTTCGCGCTCACGGGCTACGCGCTCAACCCGCTGAAGACGAACTGGCCTGTGGACCTGGTGATTCTTTTCATTATTTACAGTGTCCTATTGTTTGGTGGGACCTGCGCGCTTAATACGCACGTTGACCAGGACGAGGGGCCCTTGAACTTTCTCGATAACCCTCCACCCAAGCCGAAGTACCTGGGTCACTTCGGCATAGCCCTCATGCTCATCGCCTGCGCGTGGTCCTGGGGCTTCGGGCCATATTTCTTCTGGTCGGCGGTCAGTGCGCTGGTGCTGTCCTACGCCTACTCTGGCCGCGTTCCCGGGGTCCGCTGGCGCGGAAAAGAGGTCGGGGGCGTGGACCTCTTCATCGACGCCGCCGGCTGCGGGATCGTCGGGATCATCATGGGAGCGACCGTCAGCGGCGCCGAGCCGACGCTCCGGACCTGGGGGATCGGAGTCCTCTTCACACTCACCGTCGCCGGAAGCTACGCGGCCACGCAGATCTTTCAACTGAAGGAAAGCGACACCTATGCGTCGGCGCGAAACTTCTCGAGCCTCCTCGGCGCCGCCCGCGCTCTGCGCGTGGGGGCCCTCATGCTCGTCGTCGGCTGGCTCGGCGTCGCCGCGATCGTTTTCTGTGATCTCAAGACCGAGACCGTGCCGACGCCGAGCTGGATCGGCTACGCCGTCTTTAGTGTTCTCTTCTGGCGCGGCGTTTACCTCTGCCTGCGCTGGGCACGCGCGCCCTTCGTCAACGCCACTCCCCAGTTCAAAGGGGTCATATTCACCCTCCTCGGCGCCAGGCTCTTCTGGATCTTCGCCGAGTGGTACAAGCTTCCCTAAAGCGAGGACACCATGAGTAAGATGACAAACACCTTCGAAGACTTCCTCGCGAACCAGGCGCCGCAGATCGACCTCGCGTCTTTCGCCATTAACCTCGGCGTGGCGACGGTGCTGGCCGCAGCGATGGCCCTCCTCTACAGCCGCTGGGGCCGAGGCCAGGCCTACCGAGCGATCTTCGCGAATAACTTTTTTCTCATCACCCTGATCACCATGCTCGTGATCAGTGTCGTGAAGAGTTCGCTGGCGCTCTCCCTGGGCCTCGTCGGAGCGCTCTCCGTGATCCGCTTCCGCACCGCGATCAAAGACCCAGAAGAGCTGGCCTTCCTTTTTCTCTCGATCGCCACGGGCCTTGGCCTCGGAGCAGATCAGCGGGCCGTGACGGTGACGGGTGTCGTCTTCGTGCTGGTGGTGTTCTTCGTGCTGAAGTGGAGAGGCGCGGCGCCGGATCTCATCGGCGCCAGCTACCTCACCGTCGCCGGCAAGAGCTCCCTGAGCCTCCAGGAGATGCAGGCACTCATCGCTTCTCGCAGTCGGCGCTGCAAGCTGAAGCGCAGCTCGAGCGCCGAGGCGGTGTTTCTCGTTGAGCCGCGGGACGTCGCCGCGATCGACGAGATCCGTCGCGAGTTCCACGCGCGGGACGCGGGCCTCACGCTGACCTTCACTGAGTACCAAGACCTCGCATGAGGCGCTGGCTCCTCGTCCTCCTTTTTGGTGCTCTCGTCGCCGGAATCGGCGTGCGCTACTCCCTGCGGCCCACGCCGGTCCTCGGAGCGGCGCTCGACATCGGCTTCCGGGACCTGCGGCGGCTCCAGTTCGACGAGGAGAACCTAGCACAGGATCTGGCACACGTTCCCGAAACCGTCGCGGCGCGCCTGACCTTCGAAGGAAGAAAAATCGACGTGCTCGTGCGCGCGCTGCCGGGCCGTCGGGGGCAGCCGCTCAACGCCCTCGAGCTCGGCGTGGGCGAGAAGATCGACGTGCCGTATCGGCAGCTCATCCTCGTGCGCTCGCTCTCGCCGGACGCACAGGTGCACCAGGGACAGCTAACGACGCTCACCCTCTGGGAGGGCGACCTCGGGATCAACGGCGTCGTCGGCGGCAGCTACCGCTTAATCGTCGCACCGCTGACCTACTTCATCCACCACGGCGACGGGCCGGTCGCTCGGAGAACCGAGCGCGGCGCCGAGCTCTCTGCGGAATCGGCCCGGCACAAGATCTTCCGACAAGTCTTCTCGCAGCACGCGGCGCTCTTGCCCGCGCGGGGTGAGGAGTGGTCCGTGTGGCTGGCGAAGGATAAAGAGTGGGTGCGCTGGGGCAGCTGGCCCGCCGGGTGGCCGCTATGAGCCTTCGCTTCGAACGGAAACTTCCCCTGCGCCTCGAGGAGGGCTTCTTCGTTGTGCCGCATCTTCTCGCGCATCCGCTCGCCTTCCGGGAAGCTTACCCGGACCGAGTCGTGCGCAACCTCTACTTCGACACGGAAGACCTCCGAGCCTTCGCGCTCCACCTATCGGGAGCGCCGGCGCGCGCGAAGTGGCGCCTGCGCGCCTACGACACCGAAGCCTGGCGGGTCCTCGAGGAGAAGCGCAAGTCCGGCGAGTTCGGAGAAAAGCTCTACCACGATCCGAGAGCGGCGCTCGCGGCCCTCGCCACCAACTCCAGCTTCGACCACGGCGCTCACCGGCTCCGCGCGAGTTTAGAAAACTCCTACCTCCGCTCCTACTGGCAGTCGAGCTGTGGCCGCATCCGCGTCACCCTCGACCGGGAGCTGCGCTACCGCTCCCCCGGCGAGGCCCTCTGGGCGCACGACTCCGGAGTCGCTGCGCTCCTCGAGGTGAAGTACGCCCTCGCGGACGCGCAGCTCGGCGAGACCTTCTTGAAATCTCTTCCGTTCCGTGTGCAGCGCTTTTCGAAGTACGTCCGCGGGGTCCAGCTCTGCCGCTAGGCTCAGTCGAGGCGCAGGAGTGTGCCGCGCACGCTGAGGCTCTCGCGTTCGCCTTCGCGCCAGACTTCGCGGTACTCGAGCTGGAGCGGGGACACCTGGCGCAGCGTGAGCTCGTAGCGGAAGCCTTCGTCGCGATCCTCAAAGGAGATCTCGAGGGCGTCCGCCGTCAGCTGGCCCACGCGCTGGCCGCGGGAGAAGAGCTCGCCGTCGCGCACCTCCATGCGGTAGCGGTCATAGCTCGCCTGGAGGTCTCGGCAGATGTATCCGCCGTGGAACATGGTGAACGACTGCTCGCTGAGCTCGACGTCGACGAAGATCTCGCTGCAGGGCCGCGTCCGCAGCGGAGTGACGGCACTTCCGGGACCAGAAAACGCACCGGAGAGGGTAAGGAGAGTGGTGATCAGCACGGGGTTACCTCGTAGGTCGGGGGATTCATGAAGTCGCGGTAGGTGCGGACGGCACCGCTTTCGCGCACGGATGCGAGGAGCCGGAAGTCGACGTCGGCGAAGGCGAGGTCCGCTTCGGAGAACTTGCCTTCCGCGAGGACACCGTTCGGCGGGAAGGCCGAGTCACTCGGCGCAAGGATCGCCGCGCTTCCGCAGGCCCGTTCGGCGACGCCCCAGGGCTCGAGCGAGCCCACCAGGGGAGCGTGCACGACGAAGAGTTGGTTTTCGACGGCGCGCGCGTGCGCGCAATAGCGCACGCGGTAGAAGCCGTCGGCCTTCTCCGTCCATGAGGGACAAAGGAGAAGATTGGTACCCGAGCGTACCGCCCGACGGGCGAGCTCCGGGAACTCCACGTCGTAGCAGATGGTCGTCGCTAAACGAGCGTCACCTACCTGAGCAAGGACGAGCTCGCTTCCGGGAGTGATGCGCGGTTCTTCGTCCGTCTCGGAGGGGATCAGGTGAATCTTGTTCTGCCGGAGAACCGGTTGCTGCGGACGAAAGAGAAACGCCGTGTTGGTGCCGATGTTGTGCGTCCCGGCGAGCACCACCATGCCCGTAGCGTTGGAAAAACTCTGAAAAAGGGGAATGAACTCTCGGGCCATCCAGTCGCGGAACCCCGCGTGCGTTTCGAGCGCGAGGGTGAAGTACTCGGGAAAGACCAGCAGGTCGACCTGAAGCGTTCGCGCCTTCTCCAGCCAGCGCTCGGCTTCGGCGACCCAGGCGCCGTAGTCGTGGAGCTTCGTGAGGGGAAATGAGACGGCGCCGAGTCTCACGCGGTGACCTGGTCGATCCAGTCTTGTAGGTTATAGTAGTTCGTCACCCGCGCGATCAGGCCATCGCGGATCTCGAAGAAGGCTCCGACCGGGAGGCGGTACTTCTGCCCGCGCGCCGGGGGCAATCCGTCAGCCGTGGAGAGGTAGGTTCCGTTGCAGACGAACTCGGCGGCACCGCGCTTCTTTTCGTCGTCGCCCATGATCACCAGCTCCGTGAGGTGCTCGTCGTAGTGGCGGTTCATGCTCGCCATGAAATCGACGAAGGCCTGCTTCCCGGTCTGCCGCGCGCCCTGGTTGATGTCGTGCACGACCTCCGGGTGGAGCATCGCGATCATGTCACTCGTGCGTTTTTCGTTGAAGGCTCGGTAATAGTTTTCGATGATAGTAGTGGTTTTCATGAGAGGAGCCTAGCACATGCCCGATGGAGTTCAAATTGCGTTTTTTAACGCAAGCGCTGCGAAGAAATACCTCCGAGAAATCGCTCAGCTCCGCATGACCGTGTTTCGTGATTTCCCCTACCTCTACGACGGCAACCTCGCCTACGAAGAGAAGTACCTCGAGACCTACTTCCGGTCTCCGCGGGCCGGCGTCATCCTCTGCCAGCGCGACGGAGAAGTGGTGGGCGCATCGACGGTGATTCCCCTCGCGGACGAAGACGACGCACTCAAGGTGCCCTTCGCTGTCGCGGGCTTCGACGTCGAAGAGATCATGTACTTCGGCGAATCCGTTTTGTTGAACTCCTGTCGAGGCCTCGGGATCGGCAAGGCCTTCTTCCAGGAGCGCCTCGCGCACGCCCGCCGCACACCGGGCATCACGAAGGCAGCCTTCTGCGCCGTCGTCCGAGCGCCGGAGCACCCGCTGCGTCCCGCCGCCTACCGGCCCCTCACCGGCCTGTGGGAAAGTTTTGGATTTAAAGAAGTTCCCGGTCTAACATGCTCGATGAGCTGGAAACAAATCGACGAAGCCTCGGAGTCCGCGAAGACTCTTCAGTTTTGGCTCCGCGATCTACCCTAGGAGAAGTCACATGAAGAAGGTCGCGGTCGTCGTCGGTAGCAACGGAAAGAACCTCGTGCTCGCGAGGGCCTTCGAAGAGCAGCTTCGCACCCAGGGCCACGAGGTCCACCTGGTCGATGTGGTCGGCGCGCAGCTCCCGCTCTACTCGCCTCTGCAGTACGGGAAGATCAACGGCGCGGAGGTCATGGCACCGTTCCAGGCGGCGCTGGCCGCCGACGCCTTCGTGTTCATCGCGCCCGAATACAACGGTGGCCTCCCGCCGGCGCTCACGAACTTCATCGCCTGGGCCAGTGCTTCGGCGAAGGATTGGCGCGCGCACTTCAACAAGAAGCGCGCCGCGATCGCCACGCACTCGGGCGGAGACGGGGGCCAGCTCCTCGTGATGCTCCGCCTGCAGCTCTCGTACATCGGCATGACCGTCGTCGGCCGCCAGATTAACATCAACGACCGCAAGGCCCTTGACCCGGCGACGCTCGAAGACGTCTGCGCCCAGCTCCTCGCCTAGTTCGCGAGGAGCTTCGCCAGTTCGTCGATCTGACCGTCGTCGTGGGGGAGGACTTTCTCTGCGGAGCTGATGCTGGTGGAGATGTCCACGGGAGACTCGTGGCGCTTGGTGCGGAAGGTGCGCTCCTCGTTTCCGTAGCGCGTGGCGACGGTCCCTTCGCAGACACAGAGGAAAGTTTTTTCCGCGGAGGCGATCCCCGCGTAGAGGGTGGTTCCCCGGACGCCCATGGTCGCCTGCGGGGTCTTGATGTGCAGGCGTTCGTGGAACACGGCGCGCGGCTGCACGCGGGAGAGCACGCCGCCGCGGACCACGTCGAGCGTGGTGCGGTCTTTCTTCTGGTCGTAGGAGATCTTGAGCTCCGAGTTCTCCCCGGTTTGGAGAGCGATCTGCGTATCGAGCTTCACTCGCACGAAGCTCCCGGCGGAACTCACGAGGGTGTCACCGCTCGAGACGCGCGCCTTCGGCGATACCGGTGCTCCCGCTCGGGTCACGGTGCCCTTGACCAGAACGACGGTGCCGATTTCTCCGGCGGCTGCGGCCGCGGCGATGAGGATGAGGCTTGCGGCGATGAGGACGTGTTTCATGCGTGCTCCTAAAATGTAGATTGTACCACTGGTCGCCGGCGCCAACATGAAGTGTGACTTAATGTTTGCCGCACGGTATGGTTCTAGGAGATGTTGATTGGAATCCTCAAACGAATCTTCTGGCTCATCGCCTGGGCACTGCGCTCGACTCTTCGCTTCCGCGTCGAAGGAGAGCACCATCGCCTCGCCGCGAAGGCGGCTCACCCCCAGGGCTCGTACCTCGTCGCTCTCTGGCACGAGCAGCTCTACGCCGTCCTGAGCTACCACGCCTGGACCCACCCGTACCTCGCTCTCGCTTCGCGGAGCAAAGACGGTGACCTCGCGGCCTACTTGATTGAAAGGTACGGCTTCGTACCGGTTCGTGGCTCGTCGTCGAAGAATGGCAAAGACAAGGGAGGCCGCGCGGCGATCCAGATGTACATCGAGTACGTCGCCAAGGGCCACTGCGGCGGCATCACCGTCGACGGGCCCAAAGGTCCCCGGCACACCTGTAAACCCGGCGTGGCGATGATCGCTCGGGAGAGCGGCGCGTGGATCGTCCCCTGCACCGCGAAGCTCTCGAGCTACTGGCAGTTCAATTCTTGGGATCGCTTCAAGCTGCCGAAGCCCTTCTCGACCGTCACGGTGATCTACGGCGCACCTTTCAAGGTTGGCCCGGCCGCAACGGAAGACGAGATCGCCGACGCCTGTCGCGCCGTCGAGCGTGGCATCCACGCGTTGCCCGGAACTACTTAGGGACGACCGCCGTCAGGTTGCGCGGGCCGCTCTTCGTGACGAGGATGTCATCCTCCAAGCGGATGCCTCCGAAGCTGCGCCACTTCTCGATCTCCTGCCAGTTGATGTGGCCGGCGAACTTCTCGCGCGTCTGGGGATCATCCAAGAGGGCCTGGATGAAGTAGAGGCCGGGTTCCACGGTCATGCAGAAGCCTTCCTCGAGCGGCATGTCCACGCGCACGCGGACTCCGAAGGCCGTGCGAGCGGTCTTGGTGAAGCGGCCACCGACGTCGCGCACGCGCAGGCCCACCATGTGGCCCACGCCGTGGGGGAAGAAGACGCTGACCGCACCGGCCTCGAGGGCCTCCGCGGGATCCGTAGTGATGATGTTCAGGTCCGCGAGCCCCTGCGCGAAGACTCGCGCACTGGCCTTGTGGACGTCGTGCCAGTCGACCCCCGGGTGACAGAGGTCGATGGAAGCGAGCTGCGCCTTGAGCACCAGCTGGTAGATCAGCTCCTGTTGGCCGGTGCGCTTTCCGTTGGCCGGAAACACGCGGGTGATGTCGACGCAGTAGTCCTGCACGTCGGCGCCGGCGTCCACCAGGACGATGTCGCCCGCTTGCACGATGCGCGAGGAGGGAGAGGCGTGGAGGACGGCGCTGTTGGTTCCGGTGCCGACGATGGAGCCGTAGGGCATCTTCTCCGCGCCGGCGCTGAACACCGCGGACTCGTAGGCGATCTGCAGCTGGCGCTCGGAGAGGCCAGGCCTGATCAGCTCGCGGAGCACGCCGTAGCCGGCGTTCGCCATCGCCGCGAGGCGCTCGATGAGGGCGACCTCTTCCTCATCCTTCACTCGGCGGGCCTGGTTGAAGGCCTCCTGCAGCGGCGCCAGGGTTTCGTCGTCCACTGCCGCTGCGAGGTCCTCACGGCCCACCTGGCCGATGGCGAAGAGTCGAGCTGCGCCGAGCTTCGAGAGGTATCCGCTGAGCTCGGCGATCGGTTTCCCCGGGATCACGTCCGCGCCGCCTTCCCAGACGAGCTCGTCGCGACTCACGGGCTTCACGAAATCGACCCAGCCGTCTCTGAGCGTGAAGACGGAGACGCCCGCCTCGCGTCGAGAACCAGTGAGCCAGAAGTAGTCCGGGTGGGGAAGGAAGTCGTAGGTCTGGTCGTGGCCACCGGGTTTCTGAATGGGGTGGCCCGCGTGCACCACCAGCGCGTCGCGCTCACCGAGGAGCGGCCGGAGGAGTGCTGCCGAGCGGTCTTTCCTTTGAGCGATGGCGCGAGAGCTAAAGATACTCATGTCGGTTCCTAGTGTGTGACGCGGCCAAGGGCCTTCATGGTCTGTAGGTACTTCGAGTCGAGGTTCACCTGGGCGCCGAGGGTGCTGGTGAGGCCATCTTCGAAGCGGGCCAAGAGAGGCGAGCCGTGGGCGTGCGGGAGGTATTTGTTTTCGACTTCGAACTCGCTGATCTCGTGGACGCCGGGGCCCAGGAGGTTCACGAAGAGTGCCCGGTCGAAGGACGCCTCCATGGTCCAGACGTAGCGCGGGCCCCGCAGCCGCTCCGGTGTGCCAGCCGAGTCGCGCTGGGACGCCGCGAACTGTGCGAGGTCTGGGTCCGTGTGCTGGCGATCGATGAACACGTGCGAGCGGCTTCGCAGCGAGCGGCCGATGATCTGTGGCCGGAGGCTCTGGCGCTTGGCGAGCGGCAGCTTCAGGTGCCGAAGCTTCTGCAGCGGCGCGATCGGACTGTCCGCCTTGAAAGCCAGCCACTCCCGCAGCATCTCGATGCTATCCTGCACCTCCGGTTGCTGGGTGATGGCGTCGGCCGAACCGGTTTTGAGCGCCTCCTGGAAGCGCAGGAAGAGGTCTTCGAGCACGGCTTCGAGGCGGAGCACGCGGCCCCGCGAATAGATGCGTTGGATCCCGAGTTCGTCTTCGTCGATCTCCATGCGAACGTCACCGACGGCAGCCATCTCGCTCTTGAGCTGCATGCCGTACTCGATGGTGCCGTTGCCGTAGTCCCGGCGCCGGATGCGCAGACTCAGTTGGCGCTTGGCGAGGTCGAGCTCGTCCGTGTCGAGGTAGAGGTCCATGTACTCGAAGGTGGAGTGCTTCTGGATGGAGAGGCCGCCGAGCTGGCCGCTGCCTTCGAGGGTCGTCGTCACGGTGTCCGTGAGGGCGGCGAAGACGTACTTGCGCTGCTCTTCGGTCTGAGCGTGGGCGACGGCGAAAGAGAGCGCGAGGGCCAGTGAGGCGAAGATGGTTCTCATAGGGACCTCCCGTAGTTGCGAATCCGCCCCCGGGTGTTACGGTAGCCGAGAGGGTGAAGTTCCGATTCGATGTCCTTCACGAGGCGACCGTCTTTCACGACGACCTCTCCCTTGTGCGTGAGTGTGAGGTTCCGGTCGAAGTCGATCGGGTGCGGATCGGTGACTTCGAAGGCGCGCAGGATCTCGGCGCGCCGGGAGGCGAGCTTGTGGAAGTAGATCTGCTGGATCGGCGTTGGCCAGCCGGAGTGCTCGAGGATCTTCTCGAGTGCGACCTTGTCGATCCGAGCGATCTTGGTGGCCATCCAGCGCAGGTCCGCGTAGGTGGCCTTGCGGTAGGGGGCGATGAGCGCGTTCATGACGCCGAAGAGCGAGACCTCGCTCGGGGAGGAGGAGCGGACGATGTGCCAGCCGAACTGGTTCGGCAGGCCGACGCGGAAGTCGCCCTTGGCGAGGGTGAGCCGGACTCCGAAGGAAGTCCCGAGGTCGCTGAAGCCGCCGCGGGTGAGGTAGTTGCGCTTGCCGGTGTTATGGATGGTGACGAAGGTGTTCTCTTCGCGCGCGTCCCAGTTGTCGATCCACAGGTGGGCGAGCAGCGCCCCGCGCAGCTCGCGGCGGTCCTCGTTGGCCAGCTGCGAAGGGACGATGGAACCGAGGCGCTTGACTCGGTCGGGCCTGCCTTCGATGGCGCACTCTTTGAAGGTCACGAAGCGCTGGCCCTTGTAGGGCGCGAGCTTCTTAAACTCCTTGGCTTCCGCTTCGCCGATCACGCCCGTGCGAGAGACGAAGTCGTCAACGGAGATCTTGAAGTTCCTGCGCACCTCGGCCAGCATCTGTTCGGCGGAGGTGGTGCCACCGTCTCTCGGAAAGACGACGAAGATGTCATCGGGGCCACGGTAGTAGGGGTGGTCGACGTCGAAGCCCAGCGCCGCGAAGAGCCGCGAGCCGGCCACGTCGCTGTGGAGTTCGTCGCCCCACTTGAGGGACCACTCGTCTTCGCTGTTCTCGGTGTCGATCACGCGGATCTTCGGCGCGCTCCCGCTGCCGCTCACGGAGTCGAAGAGCACGACCATGCGCTTGCCTGCGTCGATGCGCTTGGACTTCGCGAGGTCGCCGAAGCGCTTGTGGACTTCGCTCGCGCGGTTGTCCTCGAAGAAGGGCGAATCCTTCGGGTCGAGCTCGGAGAGTTCCTTGAGCGAGTAGGAGGCGAGGGACTTCTCGAGAGGGAGGTTCTTCGCCTCGTCGCCCAGGGCTCTCGGGTAGCTGAACTTGAAGCGCGTGAGCAGGGAGTTGAGGCCCATCGAGAGCTTGCCCCTAAGGGTCATGCCGATCGCGTCCGCTTTTCCTTTCTGCAGCAGAGAGAGCTGGAGGAGCTTGAGCTCGTAGAGTTTTTCGACGTCCGCGTCCGCCAGCGCGTCGTCGCGCCAGATGAGCAGATCCATGTCTTCGCAGAGGTTCTTCACGTGGCGCTTGACCGCCTTCGAGCGCTTCGGGACCGGGTAGCGTCCGGCGACGGTGAAGTCGTCGTCCGTGAGCTGGCGGCACACTTCGCGCACTTCTCCGATGCTCAACTTTTGGCCAGCCGTCAGTAGTCCGGTCACTTCGGCGGGATGCTCGGGGACCAGCAGCGAACCCGTTCCCTGAGCATAACTACTGGAAATGCCTAGAATTGCTAACACCATGAGTAGTGGTTTCATGCGCCTATCCCTTTGTGATCTATAACTCTTACATCAATCCCGGTGCCAAGCTTAGGGCCACCGGTCACCCAGGTGACCGATATGATTCTTCCTGCTACAAATCGCACTAAGCACAAGGGTAAGACTAGGGCTCAACCTTAACCCTGAGGCAACTATGAAAAAAATTATCTCTCTTCTCGCTCTTACGTTCACTCTTAGCGCTACCGCGAAGGCCGCCGATTCGGATCGCGTCTGGGTTTGCCCGGCGAAGTCGATCGAAGGCCAGCTTGAGCTGGCGAACCTCCGGCTTCCCCAGCACCTCTGGCTCGGTGAGGTCGGCGTGCTACTGGTCGAGCAGGAGCGCTACTGCCAGTTCGCGCACATCATGATCGTCACCGACATGTGCCGCTTCCGTGGACACACGCTCACCGTGGGCCTCGAGCCGCAGCACTCGGAGCTCGTGACGCGTTCCGGATCGAAGGTCGACCTCTACTGCGAACCCTCCACCGTCGCAGACGTCGGTGGCATCATCGGCGGGTCGAACTAGGAGCTCCATGGCGGCGTGGTGGGTGACGGATCGAACGCTCGCGGATCAGCTCGCAGCCACCACGACCCCGGCGCAGTTCCTCGCGCTCTACCTCGCTCGCATGAAGCAGCACAAGCGCGGGCTCTCCTACGCCCGCCTCTCGACGAGAGCAGGGATTTCGAAGAGTCTGCTCGTCGCCATCGTGCAAGAAAAGAAAACCCTTTCGTCACGCGCGGCGGAGGGGCTGTCGAAGGCGCTCGACCTGCCGGCGGGACTGGACGCGTACTGGCGCGGGCTCGCGAACAAGGCGACGCCGGGGGAGCTCGCTCGGCTGAGAGACTTTTTCATCGACGGCCTCGAGCAGAGCGAGGACTTCGACCGCCCCGTGAGCGACGAGGACTTCCCGCTGCTCTACGCTGCCCTCTCCGACGTCTCCGGGAGCACCGTTCTTGAGATCCAAAAGAAGCTCCCCTGGCCCAGCGAGCGCATAAGCTTTTTGCTCAAAGAGCTCGCCCTCAAGAAGTTCGTCACGAGGCTCAGCGGCGAGCGCTGGAAGGGAACGAAGCTCTTCCTCACAACCATCGCCAGAAGTGAAAAGAGCTGGTTGCCGGCCTTCTATCGATCGGCGCTCCGGCGACACCTCGCGCTCACCGAGAAAGATTTCTTCTCGCGGAACCACCTCTCGCTCGCCTACAGTTTCGCGCTCAAGAGTACGGACTTCGCCGCCATGAACGAACGCCTGAAGGCGCGGGTGGCGGAGACCGCCCGGGAGTTCCACCACGAGGACGGTGACAAGATCGTCACGCTCGTCCTCGGAACTCACTTACCAGAGAAAGACGGGGCCCCGAGCGGGGCCCCGGAGAGTTAGCCGATGAGCTTGAGGGCGTTCTGGCCGCTCGAGTTGGCCTGGGCGAGGACCGCGGTGCCAGCGGAGTTCAGGATGCTGTTCTTCATCTGCGTGGCGGTGGCGTCGGCGTAGTCGACGTCGCGGATGCGCGAGTTCGCCTGGCTCAGGTTTTCCACGTTCACCTGCAAGTTGTTACTCGTCGAGGTGAGGCGGTTCTGGATCGCACCGAGGTAGGCGCGGAAGCCCGAGACCTTCTCGATGGCGCTGTCGACGGCCGCGAGGGACTGCTGCGACGATTCCTTCGAGGTCACGGCCAGGCCATCGACGCCGAGGGTGTCGATGCGCGCGTTCACCGTCGCCGAGTCGTAGCCGATGCGGTCCTGGAACTCGTCATTGTTGACGCCGATCTGGAACTCATACTTCTTTCCGTTACCGTCGAGGAGCTTGTGGCCGTTGAACTCGGTCACCTGTGAGATGCGGTCGAGCTCCTGCTGGAGGTTCTGGTATTCCATCTGGGTCATAGACCGTTCGGAATCTCCGACCGTGTCCGACGCCGTCTGGATAGCGAGCTCCCGCATGCGCGTGAGGATGGAGGAGACTTCGTTCAGGCCACCTTCGGCGGTCTGGATCATCGAGATACCGTCGTTCGTGTTGCGGTCCGCCTGGCGCATCGAGCGGATGTTGGCCTTCATCTTCTCGGAGATCGCTAGGCCCGCGGCGTCGTCGGCGGCCTTGGTGATGCGCGAGCCCGACGAGAGCTTGGAGAGGTTGCTCTCCGTCTCGCGGGTGTTGACTCCTAGGCTGCGCTGAGCGGCGATAGAAGACACGTTAGTATTGATACGAAAGCCCATTCTTCCTCCTTGGTGTTCACCCCACCCGGTCCTTGGTGGTTCCACTCTCAACCTTGAGAAGTAAGACGAGCTTCCGTACTCTGTGTCTTGTTGTCTCCCGCGACGCGAGAGGTGAATACTTTTCGTCGCCGGCGCGGAAATTTGAACGGGGAGTGAGATAAAAATTACTTGAGGGCCGGTGAAAAAAAAGAGCTTTCGAAAACGCGTCAGAAACAGCGGCTTAGGGGCCGTTGTAAAATTTTAACGCGGGATTAAACAAATTAAAGTTTCTGTCCAAGCCGGAGTGAGGAGAGTTTTTTTCATCTCGTGCTAGAGTCTTCGCATGGAGAAGATCTGCGAAAGCTGTGGCCGGAGAATGGAGTTCCGCAGGCGCTGGGAGAAGAACTGGGAGGCGGTGAAGTACTGCAGCGACGAGTGCCGGCGCAATAAGCTGCGCTTCGACTACCGGCCGGAGATCCTCGCACTCTTGGCCGAGCGCGGCGCCGGAAAAACCATCTGCCCGAGCGAGGTTCTGGTGGGAGAGCAGAAGCAGGATGCCCGGCTCATGGAGCTCGTGCGCCGGAGTGCGCGTCTGTTGGCCCACGCGGGCCTTGTCGAAATCACACAGAAGGGTGTCGCGGTTGACCCGAGCGACTTCCGCGGGCCGATCCGACTGCGGCTGAGGTCCGCAAAGACCGACTGAGTCTGTCGGCCGAGATCGCAGGGCCTGAGCTCGGTCATGGTATTGCGATCCGAGGTCTATTAGAATCCTCTTAACATGATCTCACCCGTAAAATTCGCTAGCACGCTCCGCGGGGCCGACACCGCCGTGTTGCTACTTTTCTTGGTCGTCCTCGCCTCGGTCGGCGGAAACTCCTTTCTCATCTTCCATTCCTTCGCCGAGCTCTTCTCCATCGTCATTTCCTTCGCAGTCTTCTTCCTCGCGATCAACGTCCGTCGGCACACCGAAAACTCGCTGCTGATCGGCGTCGCCGCCGGTCTCGGAGCCGCTGCTTTGCTCGATGCCTTTCACATGTTCAGCTACCACGGCACGGGGATCTTCAAGGACCTCGAGGTGCAGTACCCGGAAATCCAGTTCTGGCTTTCCGCGCGCACCCTCCAGGCGGCGAGTTTCGTCTTCCCGGTGCTCTTCATGCGCACGTCTTCTCCGGTGCTCTACCCGTGTCTCGGCTACGTCGGACTGCTGGCGCTGGCGCTGGTCCTCGTCTTCGGTGGTTACTTCCCGGTGTGCTACGTCCCGGGCTCCGGACTCACGGCCTTCAAGATCGTCTACGAGTTCATTCTCGTCGGCGCCTTCGCGCTCGGCATCTGGCTCATCCATGGCGCCCGGGATCACCTGAGTAACGAGGCCCGGGGTTATGTCATGCTCGCGCTCGGCTCGGCGATCCTCAGCGAACTCTTCTTCTGCTTCTACGCCTCCCTCTACGACTGGCTTAACATCTCCGGGCATCTGCTCAAGGTTGTCTCGGTCTTCTTCCTCTACAAGGGAATCATCCAGGTCGGACTGCGCGCACCCTTCGCGCTGATGTACCGCAACCTTCCTTCGCTGCGCGAGCAGAACAACATCGAGTTCGCGGAGCTCGAGACGAAGGTCGGTGAGTACATGCGCATGCTTGACGCCTACCAGGCGGCGCTCGACGAGTCGACCATGGTGGTGCGCTACGACGCCGGCGGAAGACCCTTCTACGCGAACGGAAAGCTCCTCCAACGCCTCGGCGCGAGCCTCGAGAGCGCCTGCGCTTTCCTGAGCCGAGTGCGAGACGAGCAGCTCATGCTGCTCGCCGCCGGAAAGACCTGGCGCGGAGAGGTGGAGAAGGCGACCCTGAGCGGTGAGAGCTACTTCGTGTTCGAGGTCCTCGTGCCCCTTCGGATCAACGACCGGCTCGAGAGCATCTTCTCGTTCCAGACGGAGATCACCGAACTCATGCGCCACCGGCAGGAGTCGCAGAAGCTCCAGCGGCTGGCGACCACCGGAGAGCTCACGATCAAGATCCTGCACGACGCCATGAACCCCGTGGCGATCATCGACAGCGCTCTCATGATCGCGGAGGACAAGCTCGCCAGCGGAAACGCGGACCTCAAGCGGGAGCTCGAATCGCTGCACCGAGGAAGTGACCGGTTGAAAGATTTATTCCTCAGCCTGCGGAACAACCTCATGGGCGTCAAGCCACCACCCCAGGTCGAGCGCACGAACCTCCTCGAGTCCGTCGAAGCGGCTCGCACCTTCGCGACTCAAGATCAGCGCTACCAGCGAGTCGAAGTCAGTTACCGTATCAGTGTCCCGGGAGACCTCCAGGTCACGCTCCGGCGGGGCCAGCTGGTGCAGGTTTTCCTCAACCTCTTCATCAATAGCCTCGACGTCATCCAGTCTCGCCAGGAGCGCTGGATCGAGGTGACGCTCATCGCGCGGACGCCGGAGAGGGTGGTCCTCCACGTCGCCGACTGCGGAGAGGGGATTCCGGCAGAGGTGGCGGCGAAGATCTTCGACCTTCTCTTCACGACGAAGGCCGGCCGCGGCGGCACTGGCCTGGGACTTGGCATCGTGCGAGACATCCTCCGGGCCTCGAAAGGTGAGATCCGGTTGCTCGCGGACCGGGCCCACACGACCTTCGAACTTACCTTACCAGTTGCGTAGGAGTGCAGGAATGAAAAGTCAGCTCACAGAGGAACTCATCCTGCCCTGCCATGTGACGCTCAAGAATCGTCTCGCGAAGTCAGCGATGAGCGAGAACATGGCGGCTCCGGATCACCGTCCAGACGAGAAGTTCGTGCGGCTCTACGAGACCTGGGCTGACGGAGGAACGGGCCTGCTCATCACGGGCAACGTGATGGTGGATAGGACTGCGCTCGGCGAAGCCAACAATGTCGTGCTAGACGGCGAGAGTGACCTCGCACGCTTCCGGGAGTGGGCGCGAGCCGGCACACAGAGTGGTGCGCAGCTGTGGATGCAGCTCAACCATCCCGGCAAGCAGTCGCCGAAGTTTCTCAGCCGAGAGCCCGTGGCGCCGTCAGCGATTCGCCTCAGGCCACCACTCGACAGGATGTTCAATCCGCCGCGTGCGCTCACGGGCCCGGAGATCGAAAAGATCATCGAGCGCTTCGGCTACGCGGCGAAGCTCGCCAAAGAGGCAGGCTTTAGTGGTGTGCAGATCCACGGCGCTCACGGCTATCTGGTGAGCCAGTTTCTCTCGCCCTTGCACAACCAGCGCACCGACGAGTGGGGCGGCACTCTCGAGAACCGCATGCGATTTCCCCTGCGCGTCTACGATGCAATCCGCGAACAGGTGGGGCCTCGCTTTCCGGTCTCCATTAAGTTGAACTCTTCGGACTTTCAGAATGGGGGCTTCAGCAAAGAAGATGCCATGCGGGTCATCCAGACTCTCGCGCAGCGCGGGATCGATCTCATCGAGATCTCCGGAGGAACCTACGAGGCACCGGCCATGATGCTCGGGCCGCGCAAGGAGTCGACGAAGCTCCGCGAAGCCTACTTCCTCGACTTCTGCGAAGACATCCGCAGAATCACGAGCGTCCCCCTCATGCTCACCGGTGGTTTCCGCACGGCCGGGGGCATGCAAGACGCGCTCAAGAGCGGTGCGTGCGACGTGATCGGCCTCGCGCGCTCCCTCGCCATCGACCCCGCGTTCTCCAGCGACCTCTTGCAGGGCCACCAGGTGAGCAGTCCCGTCAGGCCCCTCACCTCCGGAGTGAAAGCTCTGGACAAGGCTTTCCCTCTGGAGATCATCTGGTACACGCGCCAGCTCCATCGCATGGGCAAGGGGCTCGCCCCGAAACCTAATCTCAGCGTCTACACGTCGATCCTAGGGATGGCGTGGGACGTCGGAGTCTCAGGACTTAAGCGCGTGAGGGGATAGGAATGGAATTTGGACAAATTCATCACGCGGAATACTACGTGAATGACCTTCAGCGAACGAGCGAGTTTTGGGGATGGTTTCTTTCAGAACTGGGTTACGTTGAATACCAAAAATGGGAGAGCGGCATTTCTTGGAAACACAGGAATGGTACGTACTTGGTTTTTGTTCAAGTGTTGAGTGAGTTTCTGCAGCTAGAAAATAATCGACAGGGTAACGGGCTTAATCATCTTGCTTTCATGGGTGGCTCCATGGACGAGCTAGACAAGCTGCAGGCTAATCTAGAAATGAAAGCGATAAAGATTCTTAAGCGAACTGGGGCGTATCTGTGTTTTGAGGATCCCAACCTCTTCGCTGTTGAGGTCTATGCAAGGGAGGGCTAGATGCTTCGAAGTCTTTGCGAAACCACCTCGCGCAGCTTCTCCGCTCGATTGGCAAGCTCCCGGCTGTAGCGCCGAGGGTGTCCGGACTTAATGCCCCAATCGAGGAGCCGAAAGAATTCTTTGCAGTCTTCGCGAGTCTTACAATCGTATCTTTCCAGCATGTTCATGGCAGCCATTCGGCGATCCATGCGCTTCTCGTAGAAGGCGGCAACTGCCATGGCGTGAATGACGTCGGCGCCCATGCCGCCGAAGTCATAGCGCTTGTCATCGGCGCACCAGACGCTCACGAAAGTTGACGGAAGATTTTGCTTAAACTCGCGGGACGTGTGCGCACATTCTTGACGATACTTCGATGCTTCGGAAGCACCCGCTGGTCCGATAAGGCCAAGACTAAGAAGTACCCAGCTGCGACAAAACATACCATCTCGCATTGCAATTCCGAATCGAGAAACAAGATTGACACGAATCACTCTCGCTCGCAAGATTGAGAGTGCAGAAGAGGAGCTTCACATCAAAAGAATAGTCCTAGTATTCCTGTTCGTATCACACGTGCAAGCACAAGAGTGCTTCATCGTCAGTGAACGCGGTAAGGTCCTAAAATCGCAGGGTCGCTGCGACAAGGCCTATCCACCCAACTCCACCTTCAAGATTCCTCTCGGCCTCATGGGCTTCGATGCTAAAATCCTGAGCACTGCTTCATCACCAACATGGCCCTTCAAAAGCGGCTACTTGGCTGGGCCCAACGTGTGTCGAAGTGCCCATACGCCAAAAGAATGGATGCGCGACAGCTGCGTGTGGTTTTCGCAAGTGCTCACCACGAAGCTTGGTATCGAGAAATTTAAAAGCTACGTCGAGCGATTCAGCTACGGAAACATGGACATCAGCGGCGACAGCGGAATGACCAACGGCCTGACGAATTCTTGGCTCAGCAGTTCGCTGCTCATCACGCCACACCAGCAGCTTGACTTCCTCCAGCGCATGCTCGATGGCAAACTCACGGTTTCCACCGCCGCGCTCAAGCACACCAAGGACATCCTCTTTCTCCAAGAGCTCGCCGGCGGTTGGGGCCTCTACGGCAAAACCGGTAACGGACGCGGGGCGAATAGCCTGCAGCAAGGCTGGTTCGTTGGCTGGATTGAAAAGGACGCACGCCGGCTCATCTTTGCCCAGCACATCGCCGACGAAAAACCACAGGACACCCACGCGAGCTTTCGCGCCCGCAACGAAGTTCTGACCAAGCTCTGGTACCTCATTGATGAGCTGGCGAAGTAGCTAGTGCGCTCCGGACTCCACCCCAGGAGGCCTGATCTTTCGGTAGAGGTAGCCGCTCGCGTAGATCAAGGTCCCCATCACTAACAGGCTCGAGATCCGCTGCGTCTGCCCGAGCTGGCCGAAGGTGCGCAGGAGAAAGTACGCGATGGCGAAGACGATCACGGGGAATGATGATTTTCCGATGGTCGCATCCTGTCGCTTCACCCCGAGGTAGAGCACGAAGAAGGCGTAGGCGGTCCACAGCGGGGGGACTCCGGAGGCGCCGATGACTGCCTCGAGGCGGTGGATCGCGAGTAGCATCTGCGAGTGCGCAGCCAAGAGCAGGAGTTCTTTGGAGTAAGAACTATCGGTGTCGCCTGATCCCAGCAGCGAGAGCGCCATGGCACCGTAGAAGAAGCCGAAGAACGTGAGCACCCAGAAGCTCATCTGGCCTGGAGAGAGGGCCATATCCAAGAGTCCGTAGGCGACGACCAAGCCTAGGATGATCTTCATCCCACGGTACTGCGGCGCCGCGAGCTCCGTCGAGAAGGTCCGGGCCGCGAGCAGGAGCAGCGCTACCGTCGTGTAGCGAGCGAGGTCGTTCATCGACACGAAGAAGAGTGAGTGGCAGAGCACGACAGTGACAAAGGTGTAGATGATCGGCGTGCTCGGCGTCGGCGCTCCGTCGAGCCGCGTCTTCGTGAAGAGCAGCAGCGCGAGCACGCTCAGCGCGAAGGCGACGGCGAATCCCGTGGCGTAGTGCGGGTTCACCATGTCGAGGAGGTAGAACACGTGGCAGTAGAAGAACAGAAACACCGGGAAGAACTGCTGCGTCTCTCGTGCGGTGAGCGCCGTCTGGTGGACGATGGAGTAAGCGGCGAGGGCGATGGCCGTCAGCGCGGCGACGCCGATCTGCAGTTTGACCACAGGCCAGATTAAGTCCTGCCCGCCCTTCAGCGACAAGAGCGCCACCGTCAGGAGCGCGATAAAGCAGCTGAAGGCGAGTACGCTACGAATCCGCAGGCCGATCGCCGTGAGCGAAAAGATGACGTGCCAGGCGATGAGGTACACAGCGACCACCGCGAGCGAGCTGAAGCCACTGCGCAGAGCGATTGCGCCGACGAAGGTTCCGGCGACCGCTAGGAACCCAAAGGTCTCCTCCTTGAAGGCCCGCAGCATCCACAGCGCGAGCGCGCCGACCACGGACACGAGGCCCAGACCGTACTGCGGCGTGAAATGCTGGTGGTAGAAGACGCAGCCGTAGACCACAAGATTCAGCGTGACGATGCCGACGGCGGGGATGATCGCGGCGTACGCGCGGTCTTCGAGTTTGCTCAGCAGGGGCGAGAGCGCGAGCGTGGCACCGAAGAGCGTGGCGAAGACCATCTGACGGATCGGCGTGAGCCAGCCGCTGTCGATGGTGAACTTGATCAGCAGGACCATGGCGAAGACCACGCAGGCAGCCCCGAGGTACCCGAGGGCGTTGCTTGGCTTCTTCGGCGTCTCCGTCGTCGGCAGCGAAAACTGCTCGGCGTAGGACACGAAGGGCGGGGGCGTTTCATCTCCCGCAATCCCCGGCGCGCGCGCCTCGAGCCGGAGCAGGCGCTCCTTCAGCATGGAGATCTCAAGCAGCAGCGTGCGGTACTGGTCTTCGGTTATGCGCGGTCCTTCGTAGATGATGCTTTTAGTATAGCGAGATTTCTGAAGGTGGCAGAACAACTCTGGGCCAGCGGACCTCTGCAAGGACATAAAAAAGTCAGGCTTGATCTAGGCTAGCCAGGTATTTGATTTCTCATGTACGATTGCCTGCGATGGAAGTGCTCGAATGAATCCCCAGATCACAACGAATCGTCTCCTCATCCGCCCCTACGTGCTCAACGATTTCCAAGCTTGGCGACAGGCCTACTCGCAGATGCTGAGTCCTCTCAACGAGTGGGACATCGGCCCGAAGAAGCCAGAAGAGTTGACGCTGGTAGATTTTAAGAAAGTGCTGAAGTCGCAGAAAGAGAAGCGCCTCGCCGACAGCTTTTACGACTTGGCGGTCTTCCATAGGACCACCGGAGAGATCATCGGCACAGTCGCGCTGATGGACGTCTCGCGCGCCGTCTTCCAGAACGCCTACCTCGGCTACCGCGTCTTTAACCCGCACTGGAAGCAGGGCTACGGCAAAGAGATGGTCCAGGCCACGCTGAAGCTCGCCTTCACCGAGCTGAAACTCCACCGCGTCGAAGCCGGCATCGACCCCAAAAACAAACGCTCCATCTTCCTCGCCCGTTCCCTTGGCCTGCGCAAAGAAGGCCTCAAAAAACGCGCCCTCTTTCTCAATGGCAAGTGGCAGGACATCGTCATCTACTCCGTCACCTGCGAAGACCTCGGCGTGAAATTCAGAGGGGACCTTAAAGGGATGAAAGTGCGCCTGCGCTAGGTCGGCATTCGGTGATCTGAATACCGTCTCCAGGGAAACATGAGAAATGCGGATGATCAGTAAAAATGGTGGCCGCCTGTTCCAATGACTTCGCTTGGATCACGAGAAAGCTTCCCATCAGGCTCTCCATCTCGGTCACGCCTGCCGATTCAATCCAAAGCGATTGTGTGGCAAGTTCAACCGGATGAGAGACGACCAAGTGTTGGTGCTTCTTGAACCAATCGTCGAGTTTCTTCTTCCCATCTACCATCCGTTGATTTTTTTCTTCCAAGGCATAAGAGTTCCACTCTTTGTGGCGCACACCTCCGTCCCGGCATTTAAAAATCACAAGATATTGCTTCATCCGCACCTCGCGATAATCAATACCTAAAGGAAATACCAAATAAGGAAAAGAGAAAGTATTGCGATGAGTACGCTTGTGCCGATCAGGACGTAGTCGTAGGGCTCTTTGCGTTTCTTATCTAGAACCACCTTCCAGGCAATGACGCCAAGATTCAGCGCAAGCATGATAGACCAGATGAGTACGGGGTCTCGTCGGAAGCCATACATGGATTTCTCGATTAGGTTTAATAAAAAAGCCCGCATCAGCGGGCTTTAAAAAATTAAATGGGGTGACCGATGGGGCTCGAACCCACGACAACCAGAATCACAATCTGGCGCTCTACCAACTGAACTACGGCCACCACAGAAAATGAGGCTTATTTTTATCGTGGTGCGATGCGGCAGGTCAAGGGAAAAGGCCTGATTTGACCCGAATCCAGGGACACCTGATAATAGAGCTATGAGGAATTTCGCCTGGATAATGCTTCTTGGGTGCCTAGTGGTTGGTGAGGTGTGGGCACAGCAGCTCGGCACCTCGGTGGCGGCCCTGGAAGGTTGGCGGGTGGGGATGGAGGCCGGTGGCTACTTAAACCGCAACGCCGGAACCGGTGGGCAAGTGCGCATGGGCTTCGGCAGTGGCGATACTTTGTTGGACGCCGCCATCGGCAACGCCACCGGCGAGCGCGGGGCACGGGCGCAGCTGGGCGTGCGCCAAACTCTGGTGAAGGAAGAGATGAATTTTCCGAAGCTCGCGCTGCGGGCCTTTGCGGAGTCGGCGCGGGATGCGGAGCTAGTGCGCCGGAACGCAGTCGGTGCGGGGCCGATTCTCTCACAGGGGTTTGCGCTCGAGGGCGTGGAGTTTGACGGCTTCGCGCACCCGCGAGCGATGCTGGCGATCGAGAACACGAGTAATGAATTTGTGTTCGCCTCGGCGCTGGGGCTTGGACTAAACTCCCAGATGAAACATGAAGGACGGCGCTATGTCGCGTCGGTCGAACTCGAACTCGGGTTTCAGAATACCCCGAACGCGCTGATGATCGGCGTGGCAACGGATCTCTAGATGAATCACAAAATAGTTTTCTCCGACTTCGACGGCACCCTCACCGAGGATAACCGCGCGCTCACGCCCGAGTTCTTCGACATCCTCGCGCACCTGCGGACGGTGGGCTCGGAGCTGGTCATCGTCTCAGGCCGCTCGCTCTCCTGGGGCCATTTTTTCCTGACCCACTTCCCGCAGCTCAACACGGCGATCATGGAGGGCGGCGGGGTGATCCTGCGCCGGAACAAGCGCAACGACATCGACGAGCACCTGCTCATCAGCGAACACGAGGTGCGCGAGCTCGAGAGCGTGACGGAGGAACTTACCCGGCTCTTCCCGAAGTGTCCGCTCTCGGTGGATTCCTTCGGGCGCAAGACGGATCGAGCGATCGAGTTCGAGTACATGCAGGACGAGGAGATCGGTGAAGTTCTGCAGTTCTTACAAACGCGCAAGGTGAATTATTCGAAGTCAAATGTGCATATCAATTTTTGGTGTGGAGAAGTGTCGAAGTTTCTCGGCGTGAAGGCCTATCTTGAACTGATGCGGCCCGAGGTTCCGATGGGACAGACGCTCTTCTTCGGGGACGCGCCAAATGACCAGAGCATGTTCGAGCTCTTCGAGAATTCCATCGGCGTGGCGAACATCCGGCACTGCCTGCACCGCCTGACGCACAAGCCGCGCGTGATCCTGACGGGCGCGGAGAACGACGGGCCGAAGGGCGTGCTGAACTATCTTAGGAGTTTGCCGAAGACCAGCGCCTGATGCGCTCGTCGATGAGGTGCTCGATGCGTTCGACGTCGAGTCGCAGGTGGTCGGCGATCCAGGTCTTGAGGTCGAGCGCGAGCGGAGCGCGGTAGGTGCTGAGCTTCGCCTCGTCCGGGTAGGGGAGCTTCAGCGCGAGAGCGTGGAGCGCGTGGCGCGGGATCTGCATCTTGTCGTGGTCGTCGGGCGTGGCGAGCTTGTCCTTGAAGCGCATGAAGATGGTCGGGTCGCCGTTGTATAGCTTGTCGCCGACGAGCGGGTAACCGTGTTCGGCGGCGTGGAGGCGGATCTGGTGTTGCCGGCCCGTCTTCGGGAAGGCGAGGGCCAACACGTAGTTGTCTTTCTCGAGGAGAAGTTCGAAATCGGTCTGCGCTTCTTTCCCTTCGGTCGAGGCCTCCGGGTGGCACATGTGCATGCCGCGGGGGACGCCGGGGCGCTCGCCGAGGCGCTCGCGGGCGCTGAAGGGGAAGGGGGTTGCGGAAGAATTTTTGTGCGCGATGAGGAAATAGCATTTTTTTACGCGGTCGGTTTCGAAGAAGGTGCCCACGAGCTTGGACGCTTCGGAGGTTTTCCCGAGGAGCAGAAGGCCCGAGGTCTCGCGGTCGAGGCGATGGATCGAGTGGATCGGCCGATCGTGGAGGGTGGAGAAGTAGGTGGTGGCGACGTAGAAGAGGTGGCGGCCCGCGGGGTGCGTGGTCATGAAGGGAGGCTTGTGGCAGGCGATGATGGCGTCGTCCTCGTAGACGACCACGGGGGCTTCGCTCAGGTCGTGGGGTTTGCCCTGCCACTCTTCGTCTTCGAGCACGGCTTCGTTGTAGGTGACGCTGGTGACGGTTTCGCCGGCGTGGACCTTCGTCGAGGGACGGTGGGGGGGCGTGCGTCCGAGGATCACGACTTCTCCCTTGGTGATTTTCTTTTTGATGAACTCGCGCGAGAGCGTCGGCATGAACTTCTGCACGAAGGCGTCGAGGCGCAGGCCCTCGTCGGCCGGGGCCACCGGGTACTCGACGAGGAAGCGGTCAGCGCGAAAGCTCTTTTTGATCTCTGGGTTCATGCCTGCGCATCATAGCGCTTCTTGAGGAGATATTGAAGGAGTGTGATGGCGCCTTCCCGCGAGTAGCCGTAGGAGCGTGCCATGCCTTCGAGGATGTTGCGGATCAGCTGGCGGTTCTCGGAGGTTAGGGAGGTGGACTCCCGGCCACTGCGCTGCTCTTCGAGGTAGAGGACGAGGCCCTTGCCGACGCGGCCGATCTGCTTGGCCTGTTCCTTGCGGAAGCTTTCTTGGAGCTGGCGCACGATATCGTCGAAGACGTCGGCGTAGCTGATGGGGCGGCCCGGGTTGTCGAGGGCGTAGGCGCCGAGGCGTGCGATGAGGTTCGAGCGGAAACGTTCGGGGGCTTCGGAGAGGCCGACGTTCGCCTCGAATTCTTTGACGAAGTAGGCATCCGGCGCTTCGAACTTACCGGTCACCGTGTTCTTCACCTTCTCGCCCTTGATCATGGCGTTGATCTGCACCACGTAGCGCGCGAGGTAGTCCTCGTAGCTGCGCTCGTCGACGAGGCCCAGGGCTTCGCGCACTTCCTGGTCCAGCTGCTGGAGCTCGTGGCCTTCGATGAGGGTGATGTGCGCCTGCGGGTTGTGGTAGTCGCCCTGGGGCGTGATGTTGAGGAAGTCGTAGTCCTGCTTCTTCTCCGCGAGCTCCTTGAGGATCTCGAGGACCTCGACGAAGGTGACGTAGGCGTGCTTGTCGGCGAGCTCGTAGATGATGCCCTTCACCTCGCGCGGCGAAATGCCGAACTTCCCTTCGTACATGCCGTCGTTGTCGTACTCGCGGGCGACGTCCTCGACGTGCATCTTGAGGAGCTGGCGCGCCTCGCTGTCGAGGTGCTCGGGGGTTTCGTCGTAGGCGTAGAGCAGGGACTTCTCCAGCGGCGAGAGGTCTTCGGCGATCTTGCCGAGGCGCTCTTCGCCGTAGTTGCGCGCCGAGGGAGCGCGCATGCGGCTCATGACGGCCCAGAGGCACAGCGCCTCGAGGGCGTGGGGTTCGAAGCGGCCCTTCCCGGAGATGTTCTTCACCTGCTCGCGGTAGATCTGCTGTTCGTCGGCGTAGCTCATGAGGTAGGGCACTCGCACGAAGGTGAAGCGGCCCTTGAAGCTGTTGAAGTCGGGGTGCTGCTTGAAGGCCGAGAAGTGGATCTCGTTCGAGCTCCCGATGAAGAAGATGTCCAGCTCGGTGAGGATGCCGCCGATGTTGATGGTCTTCGACTCCATGGTCATGAGGAGGTACTTGAAGGTGTCCAGCGGACGCTTCAGGAGGTCGGAGAACTCGAGGATGCCGCGGTTCGCGTGCACCACTTCGCCGTTCATGCTGAAGAGGTTGAGCGATTGCAGCGACGGCGGCAGCGAGGCGAGCCGGCGGTCCATGGTGATCTGCTGCATGTGCGCGTCGACGTGGAGCTGCGGCTCGATGGTCGTCGCGCCCGATGAGTAGCGGCGGTTGATGAAGAGGCGCTCGACGCGGATGTACTTGAAGACCTCGTCGAAGTTGCCCTTGTGGTTCTTCAGGAGCGCATCGAAGATGAGGCGGTTGCGCTGCGAGAGATCGCCGTTCCAGAGGTAGGTCTTCTGGGCGGCCTTCAGACGCTCTGGATGGTTCTTGAGGGCGCTGGTGATGAGGGTCTGGCGTGCCTTCTGCGGGATGAGGAGCAGCGGGTGGTCCTTGAGTTCGGAGGCGAGGATCGCGCTGATGTCCTTGTCTTCGAGGTAGGCGTAGCTCGTGAGGTGGCGTTCGCCGGGCGTGTTCGAGAGCCCAAGGCTGCCCTTCACGAAAGTGTCGATCGGAAAGATCCAGCTGAAGGTCCAGAGCGCCCCGGCGTCGGTGCTCGAGTAGTCCTCGGCGGCGAGCATGATCTTCTTGATGAGGCTCGACTTCGATGAGCCGTTCGGCCCCACGAGGAGGAGGAACTTGTTGTTGAAGCCTTCTTCGATGAAGTTCTGGAGCGCGAGGTAGAGACGCTGCTGGACGTGCGCCTGGCCCGAGACCGGTGGAGCGTCGGGGTGCTCCGTCGCGAAAAGGTTGAAGCCGCCACGCGGAGCACGGCCGAAGTGGTCGAACATGTCTTTGAGGTACATGTTGCACGTCCGCACCTCGCGCTCCGGGTGCTGCTCGAAGCTTCTCATGTACTCATCGAAAGAACGAATCCATGTGGCGCGGCCGTGCTCTTTGTTTACTTCTTCGATCCATTTCATATAGCCTTATCCCGTGACAACCAAGGGCCCATCCCTCCCCCCTAGTATAACAAAGTTCGCTCTCTTCCTCGTCGCGGGAATGGTGCTGGCCTTTTTCGCCTATTGGCTTTCGAAGTGGCGGCCCGCGACGTTCACGGGCGCAGATGAGCAGCAGTCGCAGGCGCTGCGAGAAGCGATTCTCTCGGGCATCCCGCAGCTGATCGAGCGCTGGCAGGAGGGCGACGTCGAGGGCAAGTTCGGCTCACAAAGCTGGAAGTGCGCTGAGCTGCCGAAGTCGGAGCAGCTTGCTCCGGAGTTCCTGCGCTGCCGGCCGAGCTACCTCGAGTGCTGGGCGCGCGGCGACGCGGGGGTGTCTCAGTTCCTGAGCGTGAAGCTGGGGGATGCGCCCGTGCGGTTGAGCCTCGCAAAAAAATTCGACGGACGCCACGTGAAGTGGGTGACCCGCCAGGACTTCGGAGACCCGGAGCTTCCGCTGGAAGGCGCCCTGGTGGTCGTGCGCGCCGAAGGCCTTGGTGAGTGGCCGATGATTCTCGAGAACACCTGCCGCGACAGCTTTCTTCCGGAGCGCATCTACGGCTACGGGCCGCGCGCCGGCGCGGGGGCAAGGCCCGAGTTCTTGTGGGACAACGTCGGTCGCAAGCTCTACCTCGATCGCCATCTGGTCACGCGCGACGACGTTGCCCTGAGGAAGCAAGAAGAAGCCGATCCCGCTTCCCGGCACCTGCCCGAGACGGAACTGAGCGCCGAGGAGCGCGTCGCCTA
>DAIPJL010000100.1:0-10454 GCA_036770305.1 Bacteriovoracaceae bacterium
TCTCTAGCACGGCCAACAACGGCACCACCGCCACCGGGGTGAACGGAGCACAGTTCGTCGGCAGCGACTGGACGGCGAGCACGGCGACGCAGACCAACGCCTGGACACCCGGCCAGGCCCAGGTGCGGGCCTACTCCTGGAGCAGTACCCAGAACACGCGCCACGACTACTGCAAGATGAATGGCGAGCTCGCCGAGTTCTTCCGCTTCAACGCCGTCCCGAGCGCGGCCGAGGTGCAGAAGATCGAAGAGTACCTGTCGAACAAGTACGACCTCTTCCTGCCCCAGTAGCTAGAAGTAGCGTGAACTGCACCCTTATATTGGTGTTGGCGGAAGCTTCAGCAGGTGATGGTTGGCGTACCAGATAAAGATCTCCAGGTGATCGGAAAGGCGCTCGACCTTCTTCGTCGTAACCCATGTGCGCCGGATCAGACGACTCAGGTTCGCCCGCAGCATCGCGCAGGTGTGGTTGGCGACGAAGAGCGGATCGAAGCCGCCCTTTTTCATCTCCCCCTGCCCCGCCACCGTGGCGCGCTCGCTTTTGAAGGTCGCGTGCTGCGCGCGCGGAAGGTGGCGTCGGATCGCCGGCGGATAGCGCTGATGCTCGTCGCTCTTGACGAGCACCCTCGGCGGCAGGAGCGGCGCAACCTTCGCAAAGAGGCGCTCGAGCCCCTCGGCGTGCTCGTCCGGTCGATGGCCATACTTCTTCACCGCGAGCTTGGCGAGATGCCCGAACGCCGGAATCCGTGACACCTCCGCCCCGAGGATGCGACGACTCGTGCCATCCACCAGCAAACTCACGCTCAGCGGCTTGAGCTTCGAGTTCTCCTTGGTGATGAGGTCGTCGAGCTGGACCTCGGTGACGCCGCGGCACAGCTGCGCCCGGACACGCTCATTCTTGCGTCGGCACCGCTCCCCGAGGAACTTGAGTTTTCGATCCACCGTTTTGCGATTGATCCCCAGCACCAGCGCGCACCGGCGCAGAGTGATGGTCGAGGCCAGCAGCCGCGCGATCGGCGCGTTAAGGCGCCGCTTCTTCTGGCGGTAGGTCGGATGTAGCGTCGCCGCAGAGAAGCGGTGTCCGCAGAGTGTGCAGCGGTAGCGCTGCACGAACTTCGCGTCCTCGGCGCGGCGAAAGTACCCGTCGCGGATGACTTTTCCAGGGCAAACTTTTGCAGGGTGCTGGCAGGCGGGGTTCATGCCCGAGAAGAAGCAAGGCCTTCGCCACACGATGCGTGAGCTATGTTGCTAAATCCTGGAGTATCGAGTGTATCCGTCTGGAAGAAACTGGAGGTGGAGGAGAAAAATTCTCCTCCATCCAACACCAGTCAACTGGGGCAGTTTAGAAGTAGCGCTGCTTGAAGTAGGCAATGGTATTCTCCAGGCCCTGCTGGACCGGGTAGCGCGGCGACCAGCCGAGCTTCTCCTTGGCCAGCGAGATGTCCGGCCTTCTCTGCAGGGGATCGTCCTGCGGCAGCGGCTTGTAGATGATCTTCGAGCTCGAGCCCGTCAGGCGCACCACCCACTCGGCGAGCTGCTTGATGGTGTACTCCTCGGGGTTGCCGATGTTCACCGGGCCGGTGAAGCCTTTCTCCGAATTCATCAGGCGGATGATCACTTCGATGAGGTCGTCGACGTAGCAGAACGAGCGCGTCTGCGAGCCGTCGCCGTAGATCGTGATGTCCTTGCCGGCCAGCGCCTGCATGATGAAGTTGCTCACCACGCGGCCGTCCTGCGGCTGCATCTTCGGCCCAAAGGTGTTAAAGATCCTCCCGACCTTGATGTCGACGCCGTGCTGACGGTGGTAGTCGAAGAAGAGGGTCTCGGCGCAGCGCTTGCCCTCGTCGTAGCAGCTGCGGATGCCAATGGGATTGACGTTGCCCCAGTAGCCCTCCACCTGCGGGTGCACCGTCGGGTTGCCGTAGACCTCACTGGTCGAGGCCTGGAAGATGCGCGCCTTGGTGCGCTTGGCGAGGCCCAGCATGTTGATGGCACCGTGGACGCTGGTCTTGGTGGTTTGCACCGGATCGAACTGGTAGTGCACCGGAGACGCGGGACAGGCGAGGTTGTAGATCTGATCGACCTCGACGTAGTAGGGAAAGGTCACGTCGTGGCGGACCAGCTCGAAGTAGGGGTTGCTCATCAGGTGCGCGATGTTGTCCTTCTGCCCGGTGAAGAAGTTGTCCAGGCAGATGACGTCGTTGCCTTCGTTGAGCAGGCGCTCACAGAGATGGGAGCCGAGGAAGCCCGCGCCGCCGGTGACCAGAATCCGTTTTCTCATTTCACTCGCCTTTTTCTGAGGTCGTTGCCACAATTATTGTGGCACAGATTTTTAAGACACTTTTAATTTTTTTCGGATGAGCTCTCGTTGAAAATCCTAGTTCTTTGCTCGGACAACCCGTCGCCGCCGATCAACGGTACGCGCATCCGCAACCACTACCTCTGGCCCGAGCTGCGCGCCCTGGGCCACGAGGTGCGCCTGCTCTCCCTGACGCGCGACCCGGCGGATCTATCCCTCTCGAACGACGAGATCGAGTTCTTCCTCTTCGAGCGGCCCGGGCCTTTGAAGCGCGTGCTGATGCGGCTGTGCTACAGCTACCACCAGTGGCCCGTGTCGCTCACGCTCGCTCGGCGCGTGCGCGAGCTCTGCGAAAGCTGGCGCCCGGACGTGGTGCACGCCGAAGAGCTGCGCATGGGTGCCTACCTGCCGGAGGGGTCGAAGGCCAAGCTCACGGTCACCGCCCACAACGTCGAAAGCGAACTACTGCTCAAGACGCGCCCCTTTCCGCTCGCCCTTGGCCGCGGCCTCTTCACCCGCCTCTACCGCTTTAACCTGCGCCGCTTCGAGAGAGAACTCTTCCGGCGCGTCGACCGGGCCTGGGCCTACTCGGCGCTGGATCAGCAGCGCTACCAGGCCCTCTACCAAGAGGCCAGGCTGGCCTACACTCGCAACGGCACCAAGGCCATCGCGCGCGACGAGGGCACCCCGCCGGCCCCGACGGAGCTTCTCTTCCTCGGCTCGCTCAACTACGCCCCCAACATCGAAGGCCTCTACTGGTTCCTCGACGAGATCTACCCGCAGCTCGGCGCGGAGTTCCGCCTCACCGTCGCCGGTTCGGGCGCGCTCCCCGGAGTGCGATCGCGCCTCGCCCGCGAGCGCGTGCGCTTCCTCGACACCCCACTGGAGCTCGCGCCGGTGTACCAGAACTCTGCGCTCCTCGTGGTTCCGCTCAAGTCCGGCTCCGGCACGCGCGGCAAGATCCTCGAGTCCTTGATGTACACGCGGCCCGTGCTGACCACCTCCCTGGGGGTCGAGGGACTAGACCTTCAGGGCGGGATCCTGCGCGCCGAAGACACGCGGGAGTTCGTGGCCCAGCTGCGGGCCTGGCAGAAGCTCTCCGCCGAGGAGCGCCGGCTCCTAGGTCACGCCGGCCATCGGGAGGTGCTCGCGAAGTATAGCTGGGGCGTCGTCGCCCGCGAGCTCGACGCCGAATGGCGCTCGCTCTAGTTGGCGGCCTCGAGCTGATCGAGGAAGTCGAAGAACTCCGCGAGTGACTGCTTCAGGTGCTTCGGCCAATCCTTCGACGGGATGGCCTCGGTGAGCTCGAGCCGCAGCGGCGCGAGGGCCAGCGCCAGCAGGGGTCTCTCCTGCAGAGCGCGCGAGGCCCACAGGTGGTCCCAGCGCTGCGTGCGTTTGTACTCGTCGAGTAACACTAAGAAAGTTTCTTTCGAGGCCTGGCGCTCGGCGCGCAGGTAGTTTGCGATGAGCTGGCCCTTGCGCGGGGCCGGCGGCGCTGGCCGGCCGAGGAGCTTATGCACCAGCGCGCGCTGACACCACCAGGCGGCGTAGCTCGCCGAGTAGCTTCCCGGCGCCACCAGTTCGCCGCTCTTGCACTGGTAGGCCTCCAGCTCTTTGAACTTCTCACTCTCCGCGCCCGCCAAGAGCCCCAGCAGGCCGGCGAGCGAAGGCCGCTCCTGCGGTGGGGCAGTGACCACCCAGGAGCCTTCCACCCACGAGCGCAGCCAGAAGGCCCGCGCCGTGTCCGGCAGCACGGCGACGCTCCAGCGCTCGAAGAGCGCGGCGAGGGTCAGCGTGAGCGGAGCATCGCTGAGGACGACGTCCACCGCGCCGACCAGCTGCGCGAGGCTTTCCTCTCTGGCGCTGATGAAGTGGAACTCGTCGCCGATCTTCTCCCGCAGCCGAGACACGAGGAAGCTATGGTCGCGGCCCTCGTCGACCAGCAGGAGTGGGCAGAACTGCGCCGACCCCGCTAGCGCGACGTAGAGGTCGATGAGGAAGAGCTGCTCGGGGATGTTGTCGCGCACGAGGTTGCACAGGTCCACCAGTACCAGCTCGCGCGTCCCCTTGAGCGCCCGCAGGCGCGCCGAGAGTTCCGTCTCCGGCGGCCGCAGGGGAAGGTTCGGCGCGCCGGCCCACAGCTGCAGCAACTCGCTGAGGTGGAGAGGCCCTTCCTCCGCCGGCGTGGCGCTCGCCAGCGCCGCGGCGAGGGAGCCGAACTCGTGGTCCCCGGAGATCGGGTTGAGGCGCACCCCGGGCCAGCGCTGGGCACTGAGGTAGCGCGTGAGAATCGGGGCCAGCGGGCCCGCACCGAGGACGATGACCTCGTCCCAGTCGCGCTTGGCGAGGGCGCCGAGCTGACGGATGAGCAGCGCCTCCATGGCGCTTTCGGAGAGCTCGCTGGCTTGCGCAAAAAAACTCTCCTGGTCGAAGGCGTGGAAGCGCAGCCCGGGCCAGAGCAGATTCATGAAGCTCGCCACCTGCGGCGGGGCCAGCATCTCGACGTCACCGATGCGTTCGCGCTGCGCGAGGTAGCCGAGCGCTTCCTCCGGGGAATCGATGGCGATGATGAGTCTGGCCTGGGGCAAGGTGTCCGACCTTTTTCGTCGATTGAAAATCAACCAACTGCTTGTACCATTGTATAAAGGAATCCTTAAAAGATGAAACACCAATGAAGAGCGCAGCGGTCCTGGGCGCCATTTTTTCTCGCCTGCGCCACAACGCCACCAGCATGAGCGCATCGCTCTGGGTGGTGGGGGCAGTGGTGCTCTTCACCCGCTTCCAGCAAGTGAGCAAGCTCTCCTTGCCGGCGCCACTCGCTCTCGGCCTCCCGGCCCTCGCGGCGCTGGACCTCAGTCTACTGGGCCTCGCGTACCTCGTGCTCGCGAGCTTGCCCAAGCCCCGCCACGTGCTGTGGCTCTTCGTACTCACCGTCCTCCTCGTCTTTCCGGTTTTTTTTCAAGTTAAGGTTGGGCTCCCGCTGAGCCTCGGTTTGCTTTCGCAGATCGGCGGACTCTTCGAACTCAAGACCTCCATCGCCGACCAGTCGAACCTGCGCAGCGCTCTGCTGCTCGGCTCTCTCTTCTTCGCGACCATCGTTGCACTCGTGGTCTCTTCGCACGCTCGCCTCAGGCCACGTCGCCACCACCTGCTGCTCGTCTTCGGCCTTCTGCTGGCGTGCTGCTGGGGAGCGCGTCTGGTGCTCGGCAAGGTGGCGCAGGTTCCGGGCCAAAGCTTCCTCCTGTCGCTCACCGGCGGTGAGGCCCTCGAGGAGCGTCTTTCCGCCTCGAAGCTCCTGCCCAAGTTAGGTCGCGCGAGAGCCCAGCAACTTCTGCCCTCTTCCGGTCCCGCTAAAAATCTCATCGTCGTGCTCGTCGAGACCTTCGACGCTCGGCTGACACTGGAGCGCGCGCGCTTCGAGCGCGTGATGCCCTGGCTCGCCGAGCACAGTCAGCGGGCGCAGCGCTTCGAGCAGCACTACGCCCCTTGGCCCTTCTCTAGCAAAGCACTCTTCTCGCTCGTGTGCGGACTCTACCCCTACCCCGGGCCCGTGATCGACATCCGCGTGCGACCGACGCATCCCTGCGGCAGCTGGGCGCAGGAGCTGCAGCTCCAGGGCGTCAAGACCTGGGCGGCCTACAGCGGCGATCGACGCTACGATCACATGGGTCCCTTCCTCGGTGCGCAGGGGTTTCAGCACGTCGAGGACCGCGCCGATCTACGGCGCTTCTCGCTCGAGGAGTTTGGCCTCGGCGTCGACGACCGTGCCCTGCTCATGTCTCTCAAAGAGTTCGTGGTCGGCGCACAGGGCGCTCCCTTCGCTGCTCTCATGATTCCCATCAACAGCCACCACCCCTACTGGGCGCCGAGGGCCCATGCGGGAGTGCTGGCGGACCCCTTCGAAAATAGTTTCCGCTACCAAGACCTGCTTCTGCGCGAGCTCTTCGAGTGGCTAGCGGAAGAAAAACTCCTCGCGGACACTCTCGTCGTCGTCACTGGAGACCACGGTCGGCGCGAAGGTCAGGAGCTCGGCGCAGTGATCGACCAGGCCCCCTACCACGTGCCTCTCTACCTCTGGCATCCAACGCTTGAGCCGAAGTCCTTTTCGCATCCCACGAGTCACGTGGCACTCAAGCACGCCATCCTGACTCTCCTGGGCAAGAGCGGCCAAGTGCTCGCCGGCCAGGAACTCTACGACGCGGGCCCGGTGCTCACCATATATGACTTCGAGCAGACGCACTACACGCTTCACACCCGGGCCGATCGCTTCGACTTCTCACTCGAGCGCGACGAGCTGCTGCGCAACCAACGCCCCTGCGTGCCGGATTCCTCCGTCTGTGCGACGGCGCTCGAGCGCATCGCCGAGCTCCTGGGCCAGGGCGTGCACCAATTCCGCCAGAGCGAGGCCCGGCCATGAAGATCGCCGTCATCATTCCCACCTGGAAGCGGCCGCAGAAGCTCGCCCGCGCCCTCCAGGGCCTGGAAGCGCAGACGGCGCCGCCGGCGCGAGTGCTCGTCACCTACCGCGCCGAAGACCAGGCCAGCGTGGCGCTGCTCGAGCACTGGCGCACCACGACCAGGCTAGCGCACGAACTGGTGGAGGTGCACCAAAGCGGCGTGGTGCACGCCGAGAACGAAGCGCTCCGGCGCCTGCTACCGGACTCCTCCATCGAGCTGGTGGCCTTCCACGACGACGACTCGGTCGCGCCGCCGGAGTGGTGCCAGCGCATTGCAGAGTTCTTCGCCGCTCGCCCCGAGGCGAGTGCCCTCGGCGGGCCCGACTTCATCGTGGCGCAGCCCTGGACCTACCACGAGGTCTTCGTCGAGGTCGTGGGCCGCCTCACCTGGTACGGCAAGGTCATAGGCCACCACCACCACCGCTCCGAAGGCCTGCGCGAGGTCGACGTGCTCAAGGGCGTGAACATGATCTTCCGCCGCACGCTGCTGGAACTCCTCGACGAGCGCCTCCAGGGCCGCCGGCCCGAAGAAGGCAACGGCGTTTTCTGGGAGCTCGACCTCTGCCTGCGCCTCAAGCGCAAAGGCGCACGCCTCTTCTTCGACCCCGGCCTGGTGGTCCAGCACGACAGCGACCACTCGCACTTTCTGCCGGATCACGTGGAGGTCAGCACCGCGCACAACATGACCTACGTGCTGCTCAAGAATCTGCCGCCCCACCGGGCGATGGTTTTCCTGCTCTACTCCGTGCTCATTGGCCACAACAACATCAAAGGCCTCGCGCGCACCGCTCTCTACCTTCTCCGCGAGCGCCGCCTCGCTCCCCTGCACAGCATGCGCCTGTCGCTGCGAGGCCTCTGCCTGGGCCTGCGGACCTACCTCGCCGCACGCCGGGGGGCCTAGCGCTTGTTTTTTTTGTTGATGGTGATCTCGAAGTCGCCCAGGCCATCGGAGGCGATGAGCTTGACTTCTTTTTTGACCAAGAGGCCCTGAAAGAAATTGACCTTCAGCCGGCCCAGGAACCAGTAGCGCCAGCCGACGCCGAAGTAGAAGGCCAGCAGCACCAGCACGTGCGCGGCGAGGCCCAAGAGAGCGTTGCTTAGGTCGGCGAGGTAGAAGGCGAAGCCCAGGGAGAAGAACAGCACGAAGGCCTCCAGCGACGCCGCCGTGGTGACCCGCAGGCCATGGCCGTCACTGAGGATGTGGTGCAGGTGCAGCCGGTCGCCTTTGAAGGGCGACTTGCCGTTGAGCAGGCGCCGCAGGAAACTCACCGCCAGTTCCATCCCCGGCATCACGCAGGGGATGAGGGCCTTCGCCAGCGCCGAGTGGATCGGATTGTAGGTGCGGTAGCCCTCATAGGTGACCGTCGCGAGGATGAAGTATGACAGGCCGATGCAGCTTCCGCCGATCTCACCGAGGTGCACCCGCGAGGGGAAGCGGTTGAAGAAGTAGAAACCGGTGAGGGTGAAGAAGCCCGCACTGGCGAGGAAGAGCGCCACCAGGTTCTGGATCGGCGCCGCCAGGATGACGAAGGCGAGGTAGGTGACGGCGGCGATTTTGTAAGAGAGCGTGTCGATGCCGTCGATGAGGTTCGCGCCGTTGATGAGGCCCAGGCCCAGGAAGGTCATGAACACCAGGGCCTGCGCCGAGTTCTCCGGGTGCATGAAGTTCGCGCACCCGAGGGAGAAGACGGCGACGAGAGAGAACTGGAAGCTCAGCTTCACGATCGGGCGAATCTCGTAGCGATCGTCGAGGTAGCCGTAGAGCAGGATCCCCACCCACGCGACCATGGAGTGGAAGAGGATCACCGACTGACTGGCGCTGGCCAGGTAGGGGAAAAAGCGAAAGAGGATCAGCAGCGAGACCAGGCACCAGAACGCGAAGGGGATGCCACCGATCTGCAGCGCGTTCGAGCTCGACTTCAGCGAGTGCAGCATGAGGTACTTGCGCACGAAGGCCGGCAGCCGGTCCCCGCCGCGCCGCTTGAGCCGCAGGAGCAAGTAGTAGCTCAGCCAGGAACACGCGAAGAGGGCCGCGCAGAAGACGAAGAACTTCGTTTGGTTGAAGAGCCGGAAACTGTGCTCGAAGAAGGTGATGAGTTTTTGCAGAGAAAGCATAGCTAAAATTCTAGCGCAAAACTCTTAAGCAAATCTTAAAACTTTTTTAAGGTGAGATCTTCCGGGTTAGCGGAGCGAGGAAGTCGGCCAGCGCTCTTCCACTCTCCTGCCAGCTGACTCCGGCGAGCATACTCAAGCGCTTGGCCGTGAGGGCCTGTCGCGCATCGATGCCTCGGCAGCTGATCGACGGCATGACGAAATCCGCGCGGTCACAGAAGTACACCTCCGGCAGCTCCGCCAGCAGCTCGCTCGCTCCCACCTGCTCACGGCGCGTGACGATGACCAGGCCCGTCGCCATCGCCTCGAAAAGCACGAGACCAAAGGGCTCGTAGAGCGTCGGGAACACGAAGACGTCGGCCAGGGCGTAGAAGCGCTCCACCTCGCGCGTGAAGCCCACGCGGACGATGCTCATCCCGCGGGGAAAGTGCGGCGTCTTCGCGAAGGAGGGCCGGCCGATGACCACGAACTGCAGGCCCGGTTGCTGGCCGACCAGCTCGATGGCCCGGTCGAGGCCCTTGCGCTCGTAGGCACCCACGAAAAGTGCAATGGGCCTTGCGGGATCCAGCGCCGCGAGCTCGGGGTAGCGCGCGCCGAGGTCTGCCAAAATGTCCGTGCGGGACGTCTTCGGAGGAGAGAAGCGCGCGAGGTTCACGCCCGAGTAGATGGTCCGCTGCTCAAGGCCCGGATAGCGAAGGGCGAGAAAATCGCTCAGGAACTTCGCCGGTGAAAAGACTCTGACTCCGCGTCTGCGGAAGAGGAAGTCCTCGCAGCGCTCGTAGTACCAGAAGAGCAGGCGCTTGTAGAGCTTGCGCAGGCCCGGCCGCTCCTGCGCCAGGCCCGGCGTCGTCCACTGGTGGTGTATGAACTGGACGCTCACGGCGTCGACGTCGAGGCAGCTCACCCCGATGCCGATGCGCAGCGCCTGGGCCGAAGACAGACGGTGGCGCAGGAAAGTGTAGAGCTGGTAGAAGAGCGACTTGACGAGGAAGGGCCGGATCAGAAAGCGCGGCACGCGGTGGAAAGATTTTTTCCCCGGGAAATGCGGGAAGAGTTTCTCGAGGTCGTCACAGGTGTAGGCCACCACCTCGAGCTCGCTGAAGTGCCGCAGGAACTCGGCTGGGAGATGCCGGACCAACTCGATCAGCGAGTTACTGTGGCCGATCTCCAGGCGCAGGTCGTGGACATAAAGAGCGAGCTTCACGCAATTTCCTCGTTTATTAAAGCGCTCCTAACATTATACTCAGAGAAGAGAGAAACACATGCAATTATTAGTCATCGGCCATCCCCTCGTCATCGACGCCAACCGGAAGTTCTGGAACGTCTACGCGCGCCTCACCGGGAGCACCGTCGACGCGCTCTTGCCCAAGACCTGGAGCTCGAATCTAAAAAAGCACATCCCCTATCAGTACAATCCGCAGACCGATGGCCACTTCCGGCGCATCGTCCCCTGCCCGGCCTACGTGCAGGGCAACGGCTCCTTCTTCTTCTTCCACCCATGGGTGCTGTGGCGCACGCTCTGCCGGCAGCGCTACGACGCCATCTACGTCAACCAGGAGACCTGGGCCCTCGTCACGCTCGTGATCC
>DAIPJL010000101.1:0-10353 GCA_036770305.1 Bacteriovoracaceae bacterium
CCGCTGGCCCTGCCCCTCGCGGTGTTCTTCTCGATGCTCTTCTGCATGAACAAGCTCAGCACGGACTCGGAGTACATCGCCATGCGCGCCGCCGGGTTCTCGCGCGGCCGGCTCTTCCTGCCCTTCCTGCTGGTCGCGGGCGTGGTGGCCACCAGCACCTACCATCTTGGCCAGTCGGTGCTTCCCTACACCAACCGCGACTTCAAGCGGCAGCTCAACTTCCTGACCTCGAGCGGCCTGATCGCCTCGCTGCGCTCAGGGCAGTTCTTCACCTCGATCCCCAAGATCACGCTCTTCCCGGTGAAGATCTCGCCCGACGGCCGCCAGCTCGAGCGGGTCTTCTTGCACATGAGCGAGAAGTCGGGAGAGCGCATGATCCTCGCACGCAGCGGCGAGCTCCTCTACGAACGGGACCTGAAGACGCTCATCGAGAAGCTGACCCTCAACCTCTTCGACGGGAGCATCACGACCCTCAAGGGCGACGGCAGCGAGGTGGAGAAGATTCTCTTCCAGTCGTATTCGCTGCCGATCTCCCAGAACCGCTTCTCCGACCGCATCAGCCCGAAGGAGACGATGCTCAGCGAGGCCGAGCTCCAGGAGGTGCTGGCGATGGCCCCCGCGGACGCCCGCAAGAAGTACGGCTTCAAGCCGAAGGACATTTTCAACGCACGCTACGAGCTGTGGAACCGGCGGAACACGCCAGTGCTCTGCCTACTCCTGTGTTTCCTCGGCTTTAGCCTTGGCGTCAAGGAGAGCCGGGGCAAGGGCCGCAACGGTGCGCTGCTCGGGCTGCTGAGCCTCATCGCGTACTACGCGCTCTTTTTTGGCCTCGTGGGTGCCGCCCGCAAGGAAGTGATCGCGGTGCCGCTGGCGATGCTCCTCCCGGACCTGCTTCTCCTCGCCATTGGGGCCCACTTCTACCGCAAGCTCAACTGGCAGTAGCTCCGTCTCACTCGCGCCGTTTGCTGAGCTGCTCTTCCTCGAGCTTCATGCGCTTCTGGTACTCTTCGGCGGAGTACAGGATGTCGTCGTTGGCCTTCGGAAAGAGCGGCAGCACGTGGGCGCTGTTGCGGCTCTCCGGGAAGATGAGGCTCTTGAAGCCCGTCGGAGTCGGCGTGTCGATGAGGCGGTTCTGGTGGAAGACTTTCGTCACGCGAACGTTGCCGAGGAACATCAGCACCTCTTTCCCCTGCAGGAAGAGGTCTTTGCCCTTCTCGAGGATCACGCTCTCGATCGGCGACCTGTCGATCTGGTAGCTCAGCCACGTGTTGCCCTCGGTGGCCACGATGTACACGTTCTCCAGCTCCCCGTTGAGCGAGCTGCGGATCCGCGCCGGAAGGACTTTCTCGTCGGTGTTCTCGCTGGCCCCTTCGACGTAGCTGAAGAGACGCGTCTTGATGGGCCGGAAGTCGCGCGGAGGGAAGTTCCGGCGGATCTCAGGCCGCGCCGGCGTCTGCGTGGTCACCGGCGGGGGAGCCGGCTCCGCGACACCGGGCTTCGCTTCTTCGGCCTTCGCCTCTTCCACCTTCGGCTCCTCGGCCTTGGGCTTCTCGTCGGCGTCCGGCGCCGCGACGACCACGGGGGGCTTGGTGATCTCCGAGCTCGGGGCGAAGGTGTCTCCGTAGCTCTGCTCGGGCTTCGAGCCGGCTTCGCTCTCGACGGTCCGAGTGACCACCTTGTAGAGCCCCACGAAGACCAGCACGATGCCGCCGAAGATCAGCGCCGGGACGACGAAGCGCTTGCGCTCGGCGAGCCTGCGCTCCCAGTCGAGCACCTCCTCGGGCGTCGTGGTCGACGCGCCGGTGGCGGGAGCGCTCTCGCCGAGCTGGCGCGTGTGGTTGAGCGCGGGGAAGGGTTTTCCCTTGAGAGAGAGGTAGGTGTACTCGAGCTTGTGGATCACTTCGTTGTGGTCGAGGCCCAGCACGCGGGCGTAGCTCAGGACGAAGCCTTTGACGTACGCGGCGCTCGGCAGCTTGCTGAAGTCATTGGCCTCGAGGGCCCGCAGGATATTGAGGTTGATCTTCGTCTTCTGCGACACCTTCTCGAGAGAAAGCTTGCTCAGCTCGCGCTGCTCGCGGAGGAAGCTACCGATGTTCGTGACCGCGGGCTGTGCAGGGGTGTCGCTCATAGGTTACCTCAGAAGTCTCCGCTCGCCGCCGGCGCCTGCGCGCTCTGGTCTTTGCGGAGCTCGAGGAGACTGATCTCCGACATGCGCTCCCGGGCCATCGGCGCGTAGCTCGAGTCACCGAACTTCCCGAGGAGGTCCTCGAACTTCGTCCGGGCGTTAAAGAAGTCTCCGAGCTTCATGTCGGTGGCGCCCTGCCAGTAGAGCGGCGCCGGGTCGTTCGCGCAGACGCCCATGCGCGCCTGTCGGAAGTGCTTGGCCGCGTCCGCGTAGCGGCGAGCGTTGTACTCGATCTGGCCCATCGCCAGCCACGACGGGCAGTAGTCCGTGTCCTCTTTCACCGAGCGCCGGAAGTAGGCGAGGCTCTTGGCCTGGTCACCGCGGCGCTGTTCGATGAGCGCGAGGTTGAAGTAGGTCCGCGCGTGCTTTTCGTAGGTCAGGTCCTTGAGGGCCTCGAGGTAGAGCTTCTCGGCGCTCTTGAGGTCGCCGCGCTCGAACTGGAGCGAGGCGAGGTTCAGGCGCGCGTCGGTGTTCTTCGGATCGAGCTCGAGGGCCCGGCGGATGTGCTGGAGCGCCATCTCGCGTTCGTTCTTGAAGTAGTACGCCATGCCGAGGTTGTTGTGGATCTCGGGGTTCTCGGGGGCGAACTCCACGGCCTTGAGCAGGTGCGTGATGGCCTGCGTGTAGTTCTTGGCCATCAGCTCGTGGGTTCCGTGCGTGTAGTGGATGTCGGCCTGCTTGCTGGCGGGCGGTGACTTCGGATCCCGGCTCGCGCAGGCCGTGGCGAGGAGGGTAGCGATGACGAGGATGAGTGGTGTTTGCTTCATTGCTAAATTTTAGTCACACCGGACTTGCTTGGCAAAGTCTTCGCTCAAATTGTGTGCGCGCCGGAGCAGGTACCCGACCGCGCCGGTCAGGGAAGGGACGATTGTTCCGGTGGGAATCCCTACCGTCTGGAATTACAATGAAATCCTATGCAGATCTGGGGACGACTTCCATACTTCATCGAGCTGATCGGCAACGGCGCCTTCGTGCTGCTCTTCAGCCTCGCCAAGGCCCGGAAGTTTCCGCTGGTCCTCCAGCAGATCCCGCCGACCTACCTCGCGCAGTGGGCGGTCTGGCTCGCCCCCGTGCTCGTCTTCCTCACGATGGTGACCCACTTCCGGCGCAGCGCCGGCGTCGAAGACTTCCTGCGCAAGTACGTCTTCAGTCTCATCATCTTCGTCCCGATGCTGATGACCTTCGGCGACGCCGAGTTCACCTACTGGCTCTCCGTCGTCCACATCTTCTCGACGCTGATCTCTCTCAACGAGCCCGGGGCGCAGGAAGACCGGCGCCGCTTCACCGGCAAGGGCCTGGGCTGGATCTACGACACGAAGCTCACCCCCGCCCAGCTGGTGATCTTGTCCTTCGGGATGATCATCGTCATCGGGACCCTGCTCCTCGTGCTGCCCATCTCCGCGGCCAGCGGCAAGGTCATCGGCTTCATCGACGCCCTCTTCATGGCCACCTCCGCCACCTGCGTGACGGGGCTCGCGACGAACTCGCTCATCGACGACTACTCGATCTTCGGCCAGCTCGTCATCCTCACGCTCCTGCAGATCGGGGGCCTCGGGATCATGACGCTCTCGTCGTCGATCGCGCTCTTCATGGGCCGCTCCCTCGGGGTGCGCGAGCAGGTGATGATGCAGGACGTGCTCGACTCGTCGAGCTCCGCCGAGCTCCTCAAGCTGATCATCGACATCGTGCGCTTCACGCTCGTCATCGAGTTCATCGGCGCCATCGTGCTCACGGTCGGGTTCTACCTGGAGGACTTCGAAATCGGCCAGGCGCTCTACTACGGCTTCTACCACTCGATCTCCGCCTTCTGCAACGCGGGCCTCTCGCTCTTCAACAACAGCCTCGAGGACTTCCGCTTCAGCCCGATGATCCACGGGACCGTCGCGGCCCTCGTCGTTATCGGAGGCCTGGGCTTCCTCGTGATCCAGGAGATCCTGCAGGCCCTCCGGCAGCGGCGCCGGTTCACCAACTTCACCCTCCACAGCAAGATCGTCATCGTCACGAACCTGCTGCTCCTGGCCTTCGGCACCACCTACCTTTTCTTCGGCGAGTTCCTCCACGCCTTCGCGGAGTACACCTTCTCGCAGAAGCTCCAGGTCGCCTTCTTCCAGAGCGTCACGACGCGCACCGCGGGCTTCAACACCGTCGCCCTCGCGGACCTGCACCCGCACTCGATCTACCTCATGCTCCTGCTCATGTTCGTCGGCGCCTCGCCGGGGTCGACCGGCGGCGGCATCAAGACGACGACCTTCGCGATCCTCGTCCAGTCGGTGAAGGCGACGCTCACGAACAACAAGCGCGTGGAGATGTTCGAGCGCACGCTGCCGAACGTCATCGTCGTGCGCTCCATCGCCATCGTCATCATCTCGCTCATCACCGTGAGCGTCGCGCTCCTCATCATGATGCGCCTCGAGACGGGAAAGGACTTCCTGAGCGTCATGTTCGAGACGGTCTCGGCCTTCGGCACCGTCGGCCTGTCGCTCGGGATCACGGCGCAGCTCACGACGCTGGGCAAGCTCATGATCTCGCTGCTCATGTTCATCGGCCGCGTCGGCCCGCTGACCCTGGTCCTCGCCGTTGGACAGAACGCCGTCGCATCGGCGAGTGTAAGGTACCCGGAAAGTAAAATCCCAATCGGATAAGGTGGATTATGTTTATCGCAGTCATTGGCCTCGGAACCTTCGGCGCAAAAACCGCGGCCCGGCTCTTCGAGCGCGGCGCGGAGGTGCTCGCCATCGACTCGAACCCCGAGCTCGTCGAGAAGATCAAGGACCGCACGACCCACGCCGTGTGCATCGACGTGACCCAGGAGAAGGCCATGCGCGCCTTGAACATCACGGACGTCGACACGGCGGTGGTGGCGATCGGCGACAACGTGCAGATGTCGATCATGGCAGTGGCCTCGCTGCGCAAGCTCGGCGTCGGCCGCATCATCGCGCGGGCGACGAACCCGCTCCACGAGCACGTCCTCAAGGAGGTCGGAGCCTCCGAGATCGTCAAGGTCGAGGAGGAGATGGGAGAGATCATCGCCTCGAAGATCGCCGCGCCCTACGTGCTCCAGCGCTTCAACTTCTCGGCCGGCTACTCCATCGTCGAGCTCAAGCTCGGCAAGCGCTTCCACGGGAAGACGCTCGTCGAGAGCCAGATCCGCCAGCTCTACTCGCTGAACATCGTCGCCCTCCAGAAGCGCGTGCCGACGATCGACGAGGACGGGAAGGCGGCCTTCAAGGTGGTCATCAACGACGCTCCGCTGCCGATGGACGTCATCGAAGAAGACGACATCGTGGTGATCGTCGGCAACGATAAGAATCTCGACAAGCTCTTCCACGAGCTCGAGGAGAACTAAGCATGAACATCTCTCTCAAGACCCGCATCCAGGCCAGCTTCGTCATCGCCACCCTCGTGGTTCTCGTGATGGGCTTCACGATGTTCTTCTTCCTCGACTCGCTGAACAACCAGATCAGCGTGATCACCGACAACACGAACAAGATCAGCCTGCTCTCCGACGAGGTGCGCATCTCGACGGTGTCGATCCTCAAGCTCCAGAAGAAGATCCTCACGACGAAGTCGAACGAGGACGACCTGCGCCGGCTCCAGGTGCTCTGCGAGGGCTTCTCGACGCAGCTCCAGCGCCTCGACAGCTACTACTCGGAGGTCGAGGCGAAGAAGATCATCTCGAAGATGCTCGGCTACGTCGAGTCGCTGCAGACGATCATCCGCAAGAGCGCGCTCTTCTACCGCGACAACGCCGGCCTCGCGACGATCTCCGAGCTCACCGACAAGATCCTCGAGGCCTTCTCGGACTTCCAGGACATCCAGTACTACCAGAACGAGCAGCGCGACAAGCAGGTGAAGGCCATCATCGGCGAGACGCGCCGGAACATGCTCATCACGCTCATCATCACCTTCCTCGGGACCATCCTCCTGGCGCTGGTGATCCCCGGGAAGATCGCCATGCCTTTCAAGAAGATCCGCGACGCCGTCCGCGAGCTGCGCGAGGGGAACTTCGACGTGAACATCTACTACAACCAGAACGACGAGATCGGCGAGCTGGCCGGCGAGATCAACAAGATGATCTCCTCGATCAAGCGCTTCGAGGACCTGCGCGCGGACCGGATCAGCGTCGAGCACCGCAAGTTCGACCTGCTGGCGAACATGGTGAAAAAGAACGTCCTCGTGGCCAACGCCAAGGGAGCCCTGGTGTACATGAACAACAGCATGTACAGCCTGCTCGACATGCAGTCCGACGACGTCATCAACAAGGAGCTCACCGACGTGAGTTTCCCGGAGTCCATCGCCGAGACCTTCGACGTGGCGATTAAGCGTCGCTCCAAGATCGAAAATGCTGAAATTACGGTGCCCCGCCGCAAGAAAGTGCTGGACCCGGAGACAAATGAGTATGTTTACCAAGACCTAGACGAGCCCTACCACGGCTACGCCAACGTCATCCCCATCCGCGCCAAGGACAACAATTCCGATTACTACATGATGATCATCTCGCAAGAGGTGTTTAACTAACGCCCCGCTTAGGCTATTCTGGTCGCTCACCTCTGCGCGATCAGGATAGGCCATGGCACTCGACCCCCAGTACCTTCGAAACTTCTCCATCATTGCCCACATCGACCACGGTAAGTCGACGCTCGCCGACCGCCTGATCGAGATGACCAACGCCATCACCCAGCGGGAGAAGACCGACCGCCTGCTCGACAACATGGACCTCGAGAAGGAGCGCGGCATCACCATCAAGGCGCAGACCGTGCGCCTGCGCTACCGCGCCAAGGACGGGAAGGACTACTGGTTCAACCTCATCGACACTCCCGGGCACGTCGACTTCACCTACGAGGTCTCCCGCTCCCTCGCCTCCTGCGAGGCGGCGCTGCTGGTCGTCGACGCGTCTCAGGGCATCGAGGCGCAGACCCTCGCGAACGTCTACATGGCCATCGAGAACAACCTCGAGATCATCCCGGTGATCAACAAGATCGACCTGCCGCACGCGGACCCGGAGAAAGTCACCAAAGAGATCGAAGACGTCATCGGCATCCTGGCGGAGGACGCACCGCGGGTGTCCGGCAAGTCGGGCCTTGGCGTCGACCAGCTGCTGGAGGAGATCGTCAAGCGCGTGCCGCCGCCGAAGGGCTCGAGCGCGAACCCGCTGCAGGCGCTGATCTTCGACTCGTGGTTCGATTCGTACCGCGGCGTCGTCGTCCTCGCGCGTGTCATGGAAGGCACCATCAAGCTCAAGGACAAGATCCACTTCAAGAACAGCCACATGGACCACGAGGTCATCAAGCTCGCGGTCAGCACGCCCTTCTACACCGAGGTCGACGAGCTCGGCGCCGGCGAGGTCGGCATGATCATCTGTGGCATCAAAACCATCCGCGACGTGAAGGTCGGCGACACCATCGTCCACTCGGCGCAGAAGGATTCGACGCCGCTCCTGAAGGGCTACAAGGAAGTGAAGCCGATGGTCTTCTGCGGGATCTTCCCGGTGGTCTCCGAGGAGTACGAGATCCTCAAGGACGCGCTCGAGAAGCTCGCCCTCAACGACAGCTCCTTCACCTACGAGCCCGAGTCCTCGCAGGCCCTGGGCTTCGGCTTCCGCTGCGGCTTCCTGGGCCTTCTGCACATGGACATCATCCAGGAGCGCCTCGAGCGCGAGTTCAACCTGGCGCTCATCTCCACGGCCCCGTCCTGCGCCTACGAGGTGCACACGACGAAGGGCGAGGTCGTGATCATCGAGAACCCCTCGAAGCTCCCGGACGTCACGCTCATCGACTGCATCAAAGAGCCCACGGTGAAGCTCTCGATCCACCTGCCGAACGACTACGTCGGCAAGATCATCAAGCTCTGCGAAGACCGCCGGGGCACGCAGCAGGCGATCAACTACATCACCGAGGACCGCGTCCAGCTCGTCTACATCCTGCCGCTCTCGGAGATGATGTACGACTTCTACGACCAGCTCAAGTCGCTCTCCAAGGGCTACGCGTCGATGGACTACGAGCTCCACGAGTACCTCGAGGCCGACCTCGTGAAGCTCGACGTGCTGCTGAACGGTGACAAGGTCGACGCGCTCTCGATCATCACCCACCGGGACAACTCGTTCAACCGTGGCCGGGACCTCACGCACAAGCTCATGAAGCTCATCGACCGCCAGCAGTTCGACATCGCCGTGCAGGCCGCGATCGGCGCGAAGATCATCGCGCGCGAGACGGTGAAGGCCCTGCGGAAGAACGTCCTCGCGAAGTGCTACGGCGGCGACATCAGCCGGAAGCGCAAGCTCCTCGAGAAGCAGAAAGAGGGCAAGAAGCGGATGAAAATGGTCGGGAATGTGGAGATTCCCCAAGAAGCGTTCTTGGCAGTCCTCAAGGTGGACGAGTAGAATAATCTCCATGCTTGAACTCATCGATTCGCACATCGAGAAGATGCTCGCGCGCTACACGCAGGGCGAGTACTTCGAACGGCTGAAGACCGCCAAGGAGACCTACGTGTCTCTCACCGGGAAGCTCGACGAGGACAAAGACGAGTTCGAAAGCCGCATGCACTGCTTCAACGAGTGGTACCTCTTCCAGTGGAAGGACGACGACGGGAAGAAGCTCGTCGAGGACTACATCCGCCGCGAGCAGCTCGACGAGGACCTCTCGCAGGCCCTGCTCAACGTGAACCACTCGCTCCTCGAGTTCAGCAAGGTCAGCTTCCGCCGGCAGATCGTCCTCAACGACATCCTCCACGACGAAAAGATCAGCCTCGCCAAGGGCCATTCGTCCATCGGCCTCGTCGAGGACGACCTCTTCATCGGCCGCGTGATCCGCTACAAGGGCGAGGCTTACCTCCTGCACGGCGTGTGCACCCTCCCGCAGAGCGTGCGCTCGGTGCTCAAGAAGCAGTCGAAGAAGATCCGCAAGCTCAACTCTTTCGAGGAGGAGCTGCGTTTCCTCCTGAGCCTCGAGTCGCTCAAGACCAAGTCGATGCACTACCAGCACATCGAGCCGACGAAGATCTTCGTCTTCAGCTAGGCGGGGGCGCTGGCCTTCGTCTCGCGCGTGAGCAGCCAGGGGATCCCCCCGAGCAGGTTGAAGCTCATCATCACCACGAAGTACATGTTGAAGAAGTTTGCGCCGTTGTCTTCGCCGGCGAAGGCGAAGAGTGTCTGGAAGGCGGCGTGACCGACGCCGAGGCCTCCGGGGGCGATGGGGAGAGCGATGGCCATGAAGCCCAGGGGAATGAAACTGAGCACCAGGCCCAGCGAGAGATCCGTCTGGTACTGCGGCCCGACCAGCAGGTGAAAGACGACGACGGCGATGAGCTGCACGCAGACGCTGATGAGGATCGCCATGCCCATCTTCTTGCGCGCCTGACGCAGGTCTTGCCACAGGAGGCTCAGGCGCTGGAGGAGTGTCCTCTCGCCGAACACCCGCGGGAGCACGCCGAGCGATCGCTCGACCAGGCCGGGCAGCAAGAAAAAGAAAACCAGGCCCGTTGCCGTCGCCGCGAGGAGGCCGAAGTTAAAATGCAGGAGGGGCTTGAGCGCCGGCGCCAGCTCGACGAGCTGGCCGTAGTTCGCTAGCGAGAACGCGCCCATCATGATGATGAGGCCCGTCAGACCCATGACCCGGTCGACGAGGCAGGAGAAGAGCAGGTAGGCCACCGAGAGGGACTTGTCGAAGCGGCGGACGTAGTACACTTTCACAAAGTCTCCCGTCACGCTCCCGGGGAGGACGACGGAGAAGAACTGTCCGATCCACGTCACCAGCGAGAGCCGGCCGAGGCCTGGGACCTGCGTCGAGCGCGCGCTCAGGAGGTAGCGCCAGCGCCAGGTGATGAGCGCGACGTTGACGAAGAAAAACCCGAAGGCCATCAGCAGCCGGTGGGGGTAGCGGCGCATCTCGCTGAGTAGCTCCCAGTTGAGCTTCCCGCTGCTCACGAGCCAGTAGAGGAGCCCTGCGGCGAGAGCGATTTTCAGAAAGTTTGAGAGGAACTTCATGCACTTACTCTCACCTTTTTTCGGGATTTAGGCCATGCTTTTGGCCCTCCCCGCGCTATCATCGGCCATCGTCGTGAGGAGGAAGGTTCCATGAAAGTCTGTGCCATTCAACTCTGTTCGGTGCTCGATCCGCAGGTGAACCTCGCAAGCATCCGAAAGCTTTTGAGCGAGGCGCGCGCGCGTGGCG
>DAIPJL010000102.1:0-10349 GCA_036770305.1 Bacteriovoracaceae bacterium
TCTTCTTGCAGGATAAATTTAGAAGGTTTCCACCTTCGATCTCGAGGTTTACCTCATCGTTGGGGAGCTCCCTGAGGATATCCGCGATATTTTTTGTGTTGATGCAGATGCTGCCTTCGCCCTGGATCTTTGCATCTAGAATGAGTTTGGCCGACACCTCGAGATCCGTCGCAACCAGTTCGAGCTTTCCATTCTCTGCTTTCACTAAACAGTTGGTAAGGATTGGTCTGGAATTCTTACGATCGACCACTGTCAGTAGTTTTCCAATGGCGTCTCTGAGTACCGGGGCGTGGATAGAAAATTTCATACAAAGCTCTCCAAGGAGGGACTAATAAACCACTTGGTTCAGTGGTTTATCAAGGGAAGGTGCCTCTCAACTGACCCGGTCTCTAATACAGTTAATTAAAATAGATGATAATGATAGGCTGTGGATTTGGTGGAAATCTCTAACTATAAGAAATGATGAGCCTCATGCAGCGCTCTTGTCCTCATTCATCCACACTCGTCTTCAGGACTGCTTTTTCCTCTTCGTATATTTTCCATTCTCTCCACATATTTCAATAGTTTCCCCAGCTTTTCCTCAGCCTTTCCCCAGGGATCAACTTAAAACATCTAGGAGCAAGGCGTTGTTTGGGAAATGACTATTCAGCATTCCTCATTTCCACTGTGGAATTCTGGGGAATTCGTGTGAAGACCAATCTCTCCCCAGTCAAAAAACGTGGATTTGTGGAAATGCCTAGGACTTAGAGTTGGTTTTCGATGTCGAGCAGTTGCTGCGCAAAGAGTGCGTCGCTTTTAAGCCGCTTCTTTACCACTTCGATGCTGTACATGGGTGTGGTGTGGTCTTTCTTTCCGAAGATCATGGCGATCTCGAGAAGAGTTTTTCGGAGGTGCTGGTGGATGAGATACATTGCGACCTGGCGGGCCAGGACAATATCTTTGGTCTTTGACTTCCCCATGATGTCGCCCATCGGAATCTTGAAGTACTTGGCGACGTTCTTGGTGATCGACTCGGGGGTGATGAGTTTGTGGCTCTCGATCTGCTCATCGAGCTTGAGGTATTCCTTGGCCATCTGCAGGTCGATGTCGACCTTCATGATATTGTGGTAGCCCATGAGTTGCACAAGTGAGCTTTCGAGTTCACGGACGCTCGACTTGATACACTTGGCGATGAGATTCACGATGTCGTCGCTAATGAAGAAGTCTTTTTCCTGAGCTTTCGTGCGGAGGATGGCGATGCGCGTTTCGAGATCCGGCTGATGGATCTCGGCGAAAAGGCAGGTCGAGAGTCGAGTGCGGATGCGCTCGTCGATGCCGGCGATCTCCCGCGGAGGCTTGTCAGAGGTGAAGATCAGCTGCTTGCGACGACTGCTGAGATCATTAAAGATGTGGAAGATCTGTTCCTGCGTGGTGCCCTTGCCCGCCAGTTCGTGGATGTCGTCGATGATCAACACGTCGACGTCCTGGGTGTAGCGCTTTTTAAAGTTCAACGAGGTGTTGCTGATCGTCGCCTCGATGTACTCGTTCATCAGGTTGTTGAAGGGAACGATACACACCTTGAGGTGTGGCTTGTGCTCGATGATGTGGTTCGCGATCGCGTGGATGAGGTGGGTCTTTCCCAGCCCCGAGCCGCCGAAGATGTAGAGGTTCGGGTAGGTCACGCCCGGGTCTCGCGCCACCGCCAGCGCTGATGCATGGGCCATGTTGTTTGAGGAGCCGACGACGAAGTTGGCGAACTTCTTCGTGTGATCGATCACGCCATGAGCGGGCCTCGCACCAGTCTCCAGGGAGCGGCTAGCTACGGTTTGAAGCTGGTCCTTCACGGTCGGCGTGAGCTCCGGAATCGTGAAAGTATTCTCGCGCGCGGAGGATTTCTTTTGCTCCTGTGCGCGTGCCGACCGGAGGATGTTCTCGTCGTTAGACGAGAGGCTTGCCGTGCGTGGGTTGAAGGTCTTGAGGCTTATGTCGAGGTCTCGCCCGAGAATCTCTCGGACCGCTGCTTTGATCGCCGGAAGGTGGTGGCTCTCGATGACATTACGGATGAAGTTCGTCGTGATGGTAAATTCGATCGCCGACGTACTTAAACCCGATACCGTGAAGGTGTCTGCGAAATAGGTGCTATAGTGACCAGCATCGATCATCTGGCGCAGAGATTCTTTGATTTCGTGCCCCAATAGGCGAAGTTCTTCGATGTTATCTAAGGAGGCGGAAGGGGCCTGCGCAGCGGGTCGATGGCTAAGTTTCTGTGTTTGCTGACTGCTTTTATCTTTTAGGGCCGCTGAATCAGCGTCCTCTTCCCATTTCAAGAATTGATCAAACAGAAACTTTTGGGTCATGAATCTTGGGGGCAAAAATTTGTGGAGCGATTAGGTAACATTCTGCTGGCCGATTTTCAACTAAACCCGTAAACATTTCGGACTCGCAGAGAGTCAGAAGACACAAAAATTATTGACCGGTTTTTGCTTTTCCGGTACCCATAGAAACCTTTTTATTTTTCGTTCCTGGAAGGACTTGCATGAAACGTATCAGAACCTGGCAGCCCAAGAAAACTAAGCGTCTCCGTGACCACGGATTCCTGAAGCGTATGTCTACCAAAGGTGGTCGCGATGTTATCAATCGTCGCCGCGCCAAGGGTCGTAAGCGTTTGACAGTTGCGACCGGAACTAAGTGATATCTCACGACAGGTCTTTAGCTTTTCCTAAGACCTGTCGCATTCTTTCAAAAAAAGATTTCGAGTATCTTCGTGACCGCAGTAGCAAGAACTCTGCGTTGCCACTCATTTGTTACTCAAAGCCTTCTCGTGTAGGTGCGAGCTTTCTTCGTCTTGGTCTCAGCATCTCGAAGAAGCAGGGTAGTGCTGTTCAGCGCAACCGCATCAAGCGCATTCTTAAAGAAGAGTTTCGTCATCATCCCAAGCGGCACCTGCTCTCAAAAGATATTCTTATCGTTGCGGCACAGAAGATCGACACCGAAGAGAGTCTGCGCCTTCGTTTCAAAGAACTCATGGAGCGGCTGAAGTGAATGCTCTGGCACGAGCCCTCATTCGTGCGTATCAGTTCTTTGTTTCTCCAGTGCTCGGGCAAAACTGTCGTTTTCATCCGACCTGCTCTTCCTATGCGCATGAGTGCTTTCAGGAGTTTTCACTTCTTCGGGCGCTGTGGTACACCCTAAGGCGAATTTCCCGTTGTCACCCATGGAATCCCGGAGGCTTCGATCCGATTCCATCGAAAGAAGGACAGAATTAGATATGGGCTCCGATCAAAAAAACGCTCTCATTGCCATCGTTCTCTCCGGCGCGATTCTTTTCGGCTGGCAGTACTTCTTCTCACCGCAGGTGAACCCTACTGCTGAGACAGCGACTTCTCCGACGAGCGTCTCTATTCCTGAGACTGCACCTCTTTCGACGACTGGTCCTATAGGACCAGCGAAGTCCGAGGGTTTTGCTCTGGCAAACAGCGGCTTTAGTATCGAGGGTTTAACCTCGATTGCTCTTAGTAACATGAGAACGGAACAGGCCCGTTTCGACTTCGCCGAGATCGTCGGATCACAGGCTCCTTTTTTTCTCGAAGTAGCTCCTGGCGGCCAGAAGTTTTCCCCTGTGAACCTGGTTAAAACGGGCGGTGACGAGCGGTCGTGGCAAGGCGAGGACCCTGTTCTCGGGATCCGCGCGGTTTTCGCTCTCACTGAGAACAACATGCTCAGCGTGAAAGTCATGGCGGAGACTCCGTTCAAGTACCGCTACAACTTCCAGACGGAGGCAAAGAAACTCGAAAATGGTCAGGAGCGACAGTTCTCTTTCTACGACGACTCGCTTCGGCACTGGAGTGTTGGGAGCGAAGAGATCAAAGACGCCACGGTCAGCTGGGCGGGCATCGATTTCAACTATCACCTCTTCGCCCTGAGCTTCGAGACGCCTGCGGCGCTGGCTCTGCGGACCCTAAAGGACAACCGCTTCCAGCTCTACTCGAACACCCCTGTGAGCGAGCTCGGTTTCGATCTGATTTTCGTGAAGAAGGAATACAACTACCTTTCTTCACTCGGTCGCCATCTCAAGCACGCCGTCGACTTCGGTTTCTGGGGCTTCTTCGCCGAGCTGATTCTTAAGGGCCTCCAGTTCTTTTATAGCGTTCTGCCCAACTACGGCATGGCGATCATTTTCATTACCTTCCTCGTGCGCCTGCTTACCTTCCCCCTGCAGTACAAGAGCTTCGTGAGCATGAAAAAGATGCAGCTCATCCAGCCCGAGTTGACGAAAATTCGTGAAAAGTTCAAAGACGATCCGATGCGCCTGCAGAAGGAGAGCATGGACCTCTTCAAGCGCTCCGGTGCGAACCCCCTTGGCGGCTGTTTGCCCATGATTCTGCAGCTCCCAGTTTTCTTTGCCTTCTACAAGGTTCTCTACTCTGCGGTCGAGCTGGTCGACGCCCCTTTCATCGGCTGGATCAACGACCTCTCGAACAAGGATCCGTATTTCGTTCTTCCGCTTCTCATGGCGGGGGCAATGTTTCTTCAGCAAAAGCTGACTCCCACAACGGTCACGGATCCCGTACAGAAGAAAGTTTTCATGTTCATGCCAATCATCTTCGGCTTCATCATGAAGGATCTTCCTTCAGGCCTGTCGCTCTATATTTTCGTGTCGACACTCATGGGCATTGGCCAACAGCTCTTGGTCTTTAAGATCACCGGGAACAAACCCCAGGTCGTATGAGTTCTGACTCGATGACGATCATTGCTTGCGCCACTGGCACCCACGCCAACAGTGCGCTCGCAGTGATCCGTCTCTCGGGGTTTGGGCGACTCTCTGATTTCCAGCCCCTGTTTTCTCGTTCGCTCGCGCCCCTCAAGGCGCGGCACATGTACCGCTCCGACCTCCTCTCAAGGGACACTGTTCTAGACGACGTCTGCCTTTGCTACTTCGAGGGCCCCGCGAGTTTCACCGGTGAAAATGTGCTTGAGCTCTACGTGCACGGAAACCTTCTGAACATCAATCGCATCATCGACCTCTTCTGCGAGCTTCCTTCTGTGCGTCCGGCACGGCCCGGTGAGTTCACTCGGCGTGCCTTACAGAATAAAAAAATCACTCTCGCCCAGGCCGAGGGCCTCGACCTCTTCCTCAACGCAGCCACTCCGCTCGCGCTGACCCAGGGCTTGGATCTTTTGCACGGTGAACTCCATCAGTCCTATCTACGTCTCTACGAAACCTTCCTTCGTCACAAGGTTTCACTCGAACTTCTATTGGATTTTCACGACGACGTTGGTGAGTCGGAGGCGAAGTCGCAGCTCCACGCTACCTGGAGTAGCTACTTCGGTGAGCTCGATTCTCTTTTTCGTCGGATTTCACCTCAGTCGTCACGTCTTCTGCGTCCCGAGATCGTCCTCGCGGGCCTGCCTAACGCCGGCAAGTCCACTCTCTTCAATTCAATCCTGGGAGAAAGACGAGCGATCGTCTCTTCATTGCCCGGAACCACTCGGGACTATATTGCGGAGGATGTTCTTCTTCATGGAGTGAACTATCGCCTCCTCGATACAGCGGGCATTCGTAATGCTTCAGATGAGGTAGAGGAGGAGGGAATTGGCTTTTCTCTCGCTCGCCTCAACAAGGCTTTCTTCCGCCTTTTGGTGGTGAACCCCTTTGCCCCCATAGGGGCGAATTTTTCTGAATTCACAACCCTTGGCTTTGATGGAATCTTTTGGACCCACAATGATTTGCCAGGCGCTTCGGAAGCTATTTCCCGTAGTTCACAGGAACTCTTGGTCCTATGGGGGCAGTCTTTCGACAACCACTGTTGTTATAATGACTTACCGGCGCTCTATGACGCCATTAATAAAAAATATTTACAGCTTACCTCAAGCAATCCACTCCTACTGGATCGTCACAAGGAAGTAATTTCAAGTATTTACAGAATTGCTACGGGTTATGCACATACCCTTCTGAATGAGTCGGATATTGGTATTTTGTCACACGAATTAAATGCCTTGGCCCATTGCCACCAGGAGCTTTTGGGCATAATTTCGCCGGACGAGGTATTGGACCATCTCTTCGCAAATTTTTGCATCGGTAAGTGAGATGTTCCACGTGGAACAATGTCAAAATTCGATCTCATTGTTGTGGGCGGCGGTCATGCGGGTCTTGAAGCGGCTTGGGTTGCATCACAATTCGATTTAAGCGTCGGCCTCATAACATTGCCAGGTGTTGGTCTTGGTTCGGCTCCATGCAACCCTTCTGTGGGCGGAGTGGGCAAGGGCCAGGTTGTTCGAGAGCTCGACGCCCTCGGGGGCCTGATGGGGATTCTTGCTGATAAGGCGGGGATTCAGTACCGAACCCTTAACGATTCGAAGGGTCTCGCGGTTCAGTCAAGCAGGGTCCAGATTGATAAGGACCTTTATAGCGCTGAAGCCGAGAAAGTCGTTGCAGGGGTCACTAATATCAAAGTGATTCGTGAAAAGCTCAAATCCTTGGTCGCTCACGAGGATGGCTTTAAGCTCACCACATCTGAGGGCGTCTACTGGACTAAGAAGGCGGTGGTTACGGTTGGCACCTTTCTCAATGGTAAACTCCACCAAGGGCAGAATCAGCAGGCCGGTGGTCGAGTAGGGGTAGAGTCCTCAGACTCTTTAATTGATATTTTTTCAGGCATCCGAACTCGCCCCCAGCGCTTTAAGACAGGTACACCTTCTAGGTTGCACAAGAACTCAATTGATAGATCCAAGATGATTGAGCAGCCATCTGATCCCCTGACTCGCAACTTTCATTGCCTGCATGAACCCTACAAGCGCTTTGTTCCGCAGGTCAGCTGCTATCTGACCCACACGAATGAGAGAACACTCTCAATCATTCGCCAGAATAAAGAACTTTCCCCCATGTACAATGGGCAGATCCAGGGAGTGGGGGCGCGATATTGTCCTTCAATTGAAGACAAGGCATTCCGTTATCCAGATCGTAACTCACATCATGTCTTCGTTGAGCCCGAGGGCCTAGAATTAGATACCGTTTACCCTTCGGGTATAAGCTCTAGTCTGCCTGCTGAGGTCCAAGAGGCATTCATCAGGACAATTGAGGGGCTCGAAAACGCTGAAATCATCATTCCTGGCTATGCAGTAGAGTATGACGTTGTGGATACTACTCAGCTCAGCCTCTCTCTGGAGTATAAGTCCATACCTGGTCTCTATTTCGCCGGACAGCTGAATGGCACCTCTGGATACGAAGAGGCAGCAGGCCAGGGTTGGGTTGCGGGTGCCAATGCAGCACTCTCTATTTTGGGGAGGCCAACGCTTCATCTCTCTCGACACGACTCTTATATAGGTGTGATGATCGAAGACTTGGTGGCCAATACACGCGATGAACCCTACAGGCTCTTCACCGCACGCTCTGAGAACCGCCTTTTCATACGTGAGGACAATGTTTTGCTCCGAATGAGACCCTATAGACAGTACTTGCTGCTCAAAAGCGCGATAGATCATCACCTAGACAGATTTTTTGAGCAGTCACAAATCCTCTCCGCCCTCTGTGATGAGTTCATGTTCCCCGAGGGCGCTGATTTGCTAAAGAAATTTTCAAAAAGCCCGGCGGAATTACTTTTGCGCTCAATGACGCTTTCAGAATTGTTAAAGCAAGCATGGCTAAATCCTGTTGAGGCACTTCAAGAGGTGATTTCAGCTTATGACTTGAGTTTTGATCCGGATGTTATCCGCGCTGTCGCGATTGAAAAGAAATACGCAGGCTATATCCAGCGTTACGATGAACAATTCGATCGCATTAAGAAGATGGATAAGACTCAAATCAAATGGCAGGAAATCGTCCAGTCGCAGAACGTCTCATTTGAATGCCGGCAGCGGATTGAAAAGATCCGTCCTGAGACCTTCGGCCAGCTTAAGCGCATCGAAGGAATTCGGCCCGCAACCCTGGCGGTTGTTGCTTCGAAGGCGCTTTGATGCAGAATTTCTCTCTCTCCTACCTCAATCTTCTCAAGACACGCTATTCCGGCCTCAATCTTACCCGGATCCTAGACGACCAGGAGTTCTACGAGAAGCAGATCTTAGACTCGATCCTGCCCTATGAGCAGTCTGAACTCTTCCGCGCTTCCCTTGATAAGACTCGAGTGCTGGTTGATATAGGATTCGGCGGGGGATTCCCTCTACTCCCTCTGGCGAAGCACTGCCAGGAGATTAGGGCGATCGGCTTAGAGTCTCGAGGCAAGAAGGTCGAGGCGGTAAATGGTATTGCTCATGAGCTTGGTCTGGCGAACGCCAAGGCTTTCCATCACAGAGCAGAAGATGTGCTTATTGATCGTCCTTCAGTCATAACCTTTAAGGCGGTCGGGACTGTGATGGACTATCTGCCGAGCCTGCGTTTTTCAACCAAAGACATAAAGGTCTTCTTCTACAAAGGCCCTTCCTATATGGCCAAAGAGCAGCTCATTTTTGAGCATGAACTCTCGTCTGGTTGGTGGCAAATCTGCAATGAGCTCCTTAGTGTTCCTGGTACAGATGAGCGAAGATTGGTGGGTTTTGCCCCAAAAAATGTTCCACGTGGAACAGTCAAAACGGTTGTCAAACTTAGTGATCTTCTTTAAAAATTAAACCCCAGGAACGATTCCATCGGAGGCTTAAATGGCTAAAATTATTGCGATCGCCAACCAAAAAGGTGGCGTCGGAAAAACCACCACGGCCATAAACCTGAGCGCTTCACTCGCCGCCGCAGAGCGTCGCACGCTTCTGATCGATCTGGATCCCCAGGGCAACGCCAGCATTGGCCTTGGCCTCGAAAAAGATAAGTTCGCCAACCTCAATATCTACCACGCCCTTATCGGCGAGGAGTCGATCGAGAACTGTCTCTACAAATCGGAGTTGCCTGGGCTCGATATCTGTCCCTCGGACAACAATCTGATCGGTGCAGAGATTGAGCTCGTGAGCGCTTTCGCTCGCGAAAGCAAGCTCAAGACAGCGCTCGAGCCCGTCATGAGCAAATACGACTACATCATCATCGACTGCGCACCCTCGCTGAACATTCTAGCGGTGAACGCCCTCAACGCAGCCGACTCCTTTCTGGTGCCGATGCAGACGGAGTTTCTGGCGATGGAGGGCCTGTCACAGCTCTTGAATACTGTTCGCTTAATCCGCGCGAGCCTGAACCCTAAGCTCGAGCTCGAGGGCATCCTGCTCACCATGTACGACTCGCGCAATAACCTTTCGAAGCTTGTCGCGCAGGACCTGATGAACCACTTCAAGAACGACATCATGAAGACGATCATCCCGCGCAACGTGAAGCTCTCCGAGTGCCCGTCGCACGGCAAGCCGATTCTTCTCTACGACATCGCCTCGAAGGGGAGTGAAGCCTATCTGTCGCTGGCGAAAGAAGTCATTTTGAAAACCGAGGGTAAGAAGGACTTTGCCCCGGCGACGAGCAAACTGGAGACGAAGCCACAGCTTCCCTCTCAGCCGCCGCGCATTCCTTCCTTCGACGACTACGAAATTAACCCTTAGGAGACACCCCATGACACAGAAGCAGAAGCCTCAACTTGGTAAAGGTATGGCCGCACTCTTGGGTGGTGGTCCTATGGGGGCAGGCTTGCCCGAGGTTGCGAGGTCACAAGATCAGCAGCTCCCTGTCCAGACTAAAACAGTCGTCGAGCACCAGCCCATGATGGTTCCACTTGAGAAAGTGATCCCGAACCGTGGCCAGCCGCGCAAAATCTTTAAAGAGAAGGAGCTCCTTGAGCTCGCCGAAAGCATCAAGGAAAACGGCGTCATTCAGCCACTTCTCGTGACTCAACTTGAGGACGGGAGCTTCGAACTGGTGGCAGGCGAGCGTCGTCTGCGTGCTTCGAAGCTCGCGGGACTAGATCGAGTCCCAGTCTTGGTGAAAAACAGCACTAAGAAGAACAACATGGTGATGTCGATCATTGAAAACGTTCAACGTTCAGACCTCAACTGCATCGAAGAGGGCCTGGCCTATTTCCAGCTCATGAATGAGTTCGGCCTGACGCAAGAAGAGGTTGCCAAAAAAGTTGGCAAGGAACGTTCGACCGTCGCGAACTTCCTGCGCATTCTCAAGCTGCCCAAGGACGTCATCCTCCTGCTCAACAAGGAACAGCTTAGCTTCGGTCACGCCAAGGTCCTCGTTTCCGTAGGTGATGATGAGACGGCTAAGCGCATGGCCAACGAGGCTGCGACTAAGCAGCTCTCGGTGCGGGAGCTTGAGGAGCTCATAAAGGCATCCCGCAAGGCACCGAAAGCGGCAAAAGAAGGGAAGGAATTCATGTCCGAGCGCTTTGATCAGTTGCGCGAGAGACTTGAAAAGAAGACCGGCTTTCATTTCGGCGTAAAAGGTAAGAAAAACGGCGCCGGAT
>DAIPJL010000103.1:0-10277 GCA_036770305.1 Bacteriovoracaceae bacterium
GCCCCCGATGCCACTTCCGACGACGGCGAGGTCGCGCATGGTGGCTAGAGCGCCCTTTCGATGGCCTTGGTGACGTCACCCGAGAGCGGGCCCGTCATCGACCCCCAGCGCTCGATGACCTTGCCGTCTTTGCCGACCAGGAACTTGGCGAAGTTCCAGCTGATGTCACCGCTCTTCTGCGAGATCAGGAATCTATAGAGAGGCCGGCGCCCCTCGCCGTTGACCTTCCCCTTGGAGAGCAGGGGGAAGTTCACGCTGTACTTCTTCTGGCAGAATTCTTTCATGCCCTGGTCATCCTCGGGCGTCTGGCCGCCGAACTCGTTGGAGGGCACCCCCAGCACGACGAGGCCCTTGTCCTGGTACTTGGCGTGTAGCTTCTGCATGTCCTCCAGCTGGCCGGTGAACCCGCACTGACTGGCGATGTTCACGATGAGGAGGACCTTTCCCTTGAAGCTGCTCAGGGCGAGCTCCTTGCCTTCGATGTCTTTTTCCTTGATGTCGTAGACCGTCTGGCCGAAGGCGCTCGTCGCTAGGGTCAGAAAAGAAAGCAGGGCCAAAATTCTCATAAGAACCTCCGAGTTAAGCCTTCATTTTCCCATATTTGTTGACCTCCCGGCACTCACCAAAGTCTAGGCGGCCCTGTTCATTTCGACGCAGCTGGCCTACACTGGCCACGAAAGGAAGCTCTCCATGGCCTTGGGCACACTGAAACTCGGCTCGCACATTTCGGACGCCATCGACCGGCTCGACTTCAAGGCCCAGGACCCTGCCGTGGAGTCCGGCATCGCCGAGGCCCTCCAGACCCTCTTCGATCACTCCGGCAAGCGCTTCAGGCCCGCCCTCGTTTTCCTCTTCGGCGAGCACTTCGGCCTGCCGCACGACCAGCTCGCTCCCCTCGCGCGCGCCGTCGAGATGACTCACACGGCTTCCCTGGTCCACGACGACGTGATCGACGAGGCGAGCGAGCGCCGCGGGATCGAAACCCTCAACCACCGCTTCTCCTCCACCGAGGCCATCCTCGCCGGTGACTTTTTGCTCGCCACGGTGATCCACGACCTCGTCCGCTGCACCCCCAGCGAGGTCATCCTCGACCTCACCCAAGCGATCAAAGAATTGGCCGACGGTGAGTGGCTGCAGGCGCGGCTCAAGCGCTCGGCGGAGGTCAGCTGGCAGGAGCTCGACAGCGTCGCACGCAAGAAGACCGGCTCGCTGATGTGGTGGAGCATGCTCGCACCGGCCCGGCTGGCCGAGCTCGCGGAGGCCGACCTCAAGCTGTGCCGCGAGATGGGCGACGACGTTGGAATCTTCTTCCAGATGCTCGACGACGTGAACGACTTCAATCCGCACTCCGGCAAACCCTTCGGCGCGGATCTCGTCAATGGCCAGCTGAACTACGTGACGGCCCACTACCTCGCCCAGGTCCCCGAGGCCCGCGCCCACTTCGAGCACTTCAAGGCGCACAGAACTTTCCCGCGGCCAGAGCTCCTCGAGGGTAGCATCCAGGCGGTGGTGGAGCGCAGCCGCACCATCGAAACCGACCTCATCCAGCGCTTCGATCGGCTTCCGCAGCGTGGGCCGAAGGCCTCCCGCGAGATCTTCCACAAGATGCTCCTCAAGGTGCGCGAAGCTTTCTCTCGCCCCGCACTCTCCTGAGCGTCACGCTCAGCCGCTCACCCGGGAGCAGCAGGCCGTGCGCTTCACTGGAGAAGTTCTTCAGGAGCGGCTGTCCCACGCTATGGGGCATGAGCCGTGCCCGGTGACCGAAGACGTAGACGCTATTCCCCGGAAGCAGGAGACTCTGTTTCTCGCCGCGCGGGCCTAGGAAGTAGAAGCGCGTGGCCGCGCCGAAGCTCACGCCCAGCACCGGTGCCACGTGGTCTTCTTCTTCCTTGTCCACGTGCTGGCCCATGCGCCGGCCATCGCGGTAGTAGTTCACTAACGCCGTCTCGGGCACCACCCCGCGCTCGCTCGGGAAGAGCTCCTCGAGCAGTCGGGCGTAGAGTTCGCTCCACTCGCCGGGGAGCCCATGCGGCACCTGCCCGCTCGTGGGGATGACTTCGTGGTAGCGGTAGTCCCGCGGGTCCCAGTAGAGGCCGAGGCACATGTAGCGGTCCACCGGGTAGCGCGGCTCGGAGTGAAAGCGATTCGGCTTCAGCAGTGGATGGTGGAAGCCGCGCACGGGGTCGGCCCCGAGCTCCAGAATCTGACGCAAATAACCCTGCGCGACTTCCCGCGGGAAGAAATCTTCGGCAACATAGAAATCCGGACGTGGACTTATCCAGCGAGGCTTCGACATGAGTGAGGAAATTAAACAGTGGCAGGAGAAGCTTCGTCAAAGCTTCCAGGGCCAGGACGCCCTGATCAAGTTTGCGACGCAGACTCTCGAGAGCGTCGCGCACCGCTATCTGAACAGTCCGCAGATCCTCTCCCGCGGGAACCTGCTCTTCGCCGAGGCCCGGGAAGAGAACATGGGCGAGGCCCTGAAGACTTCTCACCCGGAGATCAAGCAGCAGGTCAAAGAATTGGCCAAGGCCATTCCGCGCGCCGAAAAACCCGCCATCGTCTCGCGCCTGATCATCCAACTGGAAGAGCTCTCCGCCGATCGCGGGAAACTCCAGGTGAGCGCGCAGGTCAGCTGGGGCCACCCTGAACACCCGCTAGACGGCCCCCGAAAACTCGAGAAGGTGCTCCGTCTCTCGTGGGATGATCTCAACGTTTACCGGAAAGGTCTCCCTCTGAAACTCGAAGAAGCGGCGGGCCTCTTCCTCTAAGGAAGCTCATGGCCCACGTCCACCTGATCCTCGGCGACCAGCTCTTTCCCTCGGAAGCCTTCGCCCGGTTCACGGGCCCGACCTTCATGGCGGAAGACCGCGAACTGTGCACGCACTTCCGCTACCACAAGCACAAGCTCGTCTTCTTCCTCGCCAGCATGCGCCACTTCCGCGACGAAGAACAGGCCCGGGGCCTCTCCATCGACTACTCCCAGCTCGACGACCCCGCCGCCGAGCTCCCCTTCCTCGAGCGCCTGGAGATCTGGCTCAAAGCGCAGCGGGCCAGCGCCCTCACGTGCTACGAGGTGGACGACCGCTTCTTCGCCGAGCGCCTGCGGGCCCTGTGCGCGAAGCTCCAGGTCGCGCTCACGGAACTTCCGTCGCCGAAGTTCCTCACCTCGCGGCCAGAGTTCAAAACGCACCTAGCGCGCGTGAAGAAACCCTTCATGAAGACCTTCTACGAAGAGCGCCGACGCCACTCGAAGCTCCTGATGGACGAGAAAGGCAAACCTATCGGCGGCAAGTACAGCTTCGACGCCGACAACCGCAAGCGCCTGCCCAAGGGCACCACGCCGCCGCCGGTGCCGAGGCTCTCCCCCAGCGGCCACGTCACGGACGTCGCGGCGCTCGTCGAGCGCCTCTTCCCCGATCATCCGGGCGACACGAAGAACTTCTGGCCGGCGGTCACCCGCGCCGACGCCAAGAAACTCGCCGGAGATTTTTTCCAGCACCGCCTCGCGCTCTTCGGCGACTACGAAGACGCCCTCGATCCCAACAGCGACTTCCTCTTTCACTCCGTCCTCTCGCCCTACATGAACATCGGCTTCCTGCCCCCGGCCGTGCTCATGGCGCAGGTGCCGAAGCTCGTCGAGAAAACCGCCCCGCTCAACTCGCTGGAGGGCTTCGTGCGCCAGGTGATCGGCTGGCGCGAGTTCATCCGTGGCATCTACGACAACTTCGACGAGACCCAGCAGCGCTCGAACTTCTTCCACCACCAGCGCAAGCTCACCCGCGCCTGGTACGAGGGCACCACCGGCATCCCGGTGCTCGACGACAGCATCCGGAAAGCGCAGCGCCTCGGCTACTGCCACCACATCGAGCGCCTCATGGTGCTCTCGAACCTGATGCTTCTCAGCGAGATCCACCCGCAGGAGGTGTACCGCTGGTTCATGGAGATGTTCGTCGACTCCGCCGACTGGGTCATGGGCCCGAACGTCTTCGGCATGGCCCAGTTCGCCGACGGCGGCATCTTCGCCACCAAGCCCTACGTCTGCGGCTCGAACTACATCCGCAAGATGTCCCACTACCCCGAGGGCCCGTGGTGCGACGTGATGGATGGCCTCTACTGGCGCTTCATGGGCAAGCACCGCGACTTCTTCGCCAAGAACATGCGCATGGGCGCCGCCCTCGGCACCCTCGACAAGATGGACCCCGCGCGCCGCGAGCGCATCTTCGCCGCGGCGGAAGACTTCCTCGCGACGACGACCAAGGCCTAGGCCATCAGCCGCAAGGTGACGAGGTAGCCGAGGCACATGACGACGGTGGCGACGGTGAGCGAGACGCCAAAGCCGAAGCCGCGCGCCAGCAGGAGCGGCAGCACGAGGAAGAGCAAGAGCGAGGGGATGACGAGCCAGAGGATGTCCCAGGACATCGCCATGATCTCCTGGTCACTACGGCCCTCGTACTTCATGAAGAAAAAGACGAGGAAGGAGGTGAAGGGCAGCGACTTCAGGAGCGCGGCGCCCACCGGCGTCTTCTCCGAGAGCTGAGTCACGCCGGCGATGATAAGGGCGGAGATGAGAGTTTTGAGGGCGAAGTACATTCAACCTGCCGACGCCTTAGGCCGGCGCGCTTTGAGGTAGCGCTTGACGCCCCAGACGACGAGCGTGAGCAGGAGCACGCCGAAGAGCACGAGCTTGACCTCTTTCATCACTTTGAGGATTTCTTCGCCGTAGCGAGCGGTGAGCCAGACCTGGATGGGAACCGAGAAGAGCGCGGCGCTGCCGTCGATGAGCATGAACTTCCACACCGGGACTCCCAGCATGCCGCAGGAGAGGTGGCCCGGGAAGCGCAGGCCCGGCGTGAAGCGGAAGATGCCGGAGCACCAGGCGCCGTACTTCTTGAACCAGCGCTGGACGATGGCGTAGGTCTCCCCTTCCATCTGCCGGCGGAACCACTTGAAGCGCAGGAGTTTTTTCCCGAGGAAATGCCCCAAGGAATAGACGAGGAAGTCCGAGAAGAACACCGCTCCCAGACACACGGCCATCAGCGTGTAGACGTTCACGCCCTGAGCGCCGGGGACCGGGGGCGGATAAAGGTCCGGGTGACTCGCGAGGTAGGCGACGAGACCCGAACTGATCAAGACGACTTCCTCCGGCACAGGAAAACCGAAAGAGCTCATGGTCATGAAGATGATGATGAAGCTGTACACCACGCCCGGCTGATAGGCGTACTGCGAGAAGAAGCTAAGGAGCCCATCTGGACTAAGGTCGAGACCGAACATGAAAGTCCTTTCGAGGTCTAGATTTTAGCTTAGGCCCCTTGTAGCAGTCCACTAGGCTTGAGAGCAAAAATACGTCTGGCCAGTAGCAGCAAAGGGAGCAGAACTAAAAGAAGCCCGGCCCCCGTGAGGCCAAAAATAAGACCTAGTTCGAGAGTCCAGTTTCCGTCAAAAACGAGGGTGCTAATGAGCGCCGCGATGAGGCCCCCGGCGAAGGCGCCCACCAGGAAGGAGAACACCGAAAGCAGGAGAAACTCTCCCAGCACCATGCCGGTCACCTGCAGCGGCGAGAGGCCCAGGGTTTTCTCCAGCATGACCTCCGGCCCGCGCCGGATGACCTGGTCCTGCGCCATCGCTGTGACCACGACCACTCCGACGATGAAGGCGAAGAGCGCCATTAACTCGAGAGCGCCCTTGAGGCGCGAGAAGAGTTCCAGCAAGCGCTCGGTGAGCTGAGTCACGTCGATCGCCGAGACATTAGCAAAATTCTGGGCGAGCTCGTTCTGGAGCTTCGCGCGGCCTTCCGCTCCCATGCCGCCGACTCCCGCGAGCCAGCTCTTGGGTGCGTCCTCGATGAAGCCCGGCGCAACGACGATGAAGAAGTTGGGCCTGAAGCTCGTCCACTTCACGCTCCGGATGTTCACCACTTCGCCTGTCAAGGGCACTCCGAGGATGTCGAAGGTGATCCGATCTCCCGGCCGAAGCCCCAGCCGCTGGGCGAAGCGAATCTCCAGCGAAAGCGGGGCGATGCCTTCCGGGAGCTGAACCTCTCGAAAGAGCTTTCCAGCTTCCAAGCGTTCCGAGCTGTTGAGCTCCGACGCCCAGCTGAGGTTCATCATGCGCGCGCGGAAACGCTCGGCGTTCTCCTCCTCGCGCGTCTGGAAAAGGCCGCGCGAGCTCTGCTGGCGGAAGGCCTTGCCGTTCACCGACTCGAGCTTGGCACGCACCATCGGAGAAATGGCATCGATCTTCACACCCTTCTGCACCAGGAACTCGCGCAGTGGTTCGACCTGCTCGTCTTGCACGTCGAAGAGAAAGAGCTCCGGCCGATCCGCCTGCCCCATGGTGAACTCTTGGGAGAGCGAAACCTCCAGGTGCCCCAAGAGCGAAACCAGCACCGCGCCCAGGCCCAGCGCGATCACCGTGATGAGCGTGATCGCAGGCCGGCGCAGGAGCCGGCGAATGACCAGGCCCCCCAGCAATCCGATAGGTCGCGCAAGGTGGGTCTGATGCCGGTAGACCCACTCGCCCAGGCGCGAGATCACGAAGAGCACGAAGGTCAGCAGCGCGACCGCGAACACCAGGCCCAGGACGAAGAGCGCGCCGACCTTAAACGAATGGGCCGCCCATGAAGAGAGCGCGAGCAGTGAGGTGAGCGTGAGCAGCCCGAGGAGCAGGCGCACGCGCTTCGGCACGCGCCCGACCTGACTCTGCTCCTGCAGCAGTCCCATGACCGGCGCCCGCACCGCCTCTTCGATCGGCCCCAGCAACGCTCCCACGATCAGGAGCAACACCAGGGGCAGGAACGAGAGCGTGCTCCAGGGAAGACCGGACGCCGGCAGCACGGTGTTGACGAGCTGCTCGAGGACCCGCGTGATGAGCGGAAAGAGCAGAGAGGAAAACGCCAGCGCAAGCGGCACACTCATGAGGAAGGTCGCCAGCAAGGGAGCGAGCAGGAGGAGCCGACCGGTGGCGCTCGAGATCCCCAGCGAGCGCAGGACGGCGACGTCGCGAAGGCGCCGGTGCACGAGAGTCCGGAAGAGGTAGAAACCGCCCACCACGGCGAGGATCAGGGCCACCAGCGACGCCAGCTGGAGGTAGTCGGCGAAGAGCGAACCGGCGCGAGCGGTCTGCTCGCTGGTGTCCTGCGGCCGGTTGATCTTCAGCGCCGGGTCGTTGAAAAGCAGGGTGAGCGACTTCACCCGCGCCTCGACCTCGCCGGGAGAAATCGCCCGCAGCTTGAGGTGCTCGGCGTGGGCAGCGATGGCCCCGAAGCCCAAGAGTTCGGTGCGCGCGAGGTTGCTCGCGCCGAGGTAGATGCGCGGGGCGAGGGCGAAGCCGCGGAAGCCCTGCGTGGAGTCCAGCACGACCTTGCCGCAGTAACGAAATTCGGCGGCACCGAGCTTGAGCTTCTCCCCGACCTCGATGCTCATCAAGCGCGCCACTTCTTCGTGAAGGTAGAGACAGTGCTGCGTGAAGAGTTCGTGCTCCCCCGTGAGCTGCACTGGCCCGGTTTCGCCGACCAGCTGCCCGTAAAAGGGAAAGCCCACGGGTACCACCCGCACCTCCACCAGGCGCGAGAGCGCTCGCTCGGGAGCGTAGAGCATGGAGCTCAGGTCAATGACCCGCTGGTGATCCACCAGGACGTCCGCGAAGGCCTGGCGAAACTGCTCCACTTCGGCGTCACTCAACGCCCGCCGGGCGCGCAGCGCGAGGTCCGAGGACAGGAGCTCGCGCTCCTGGTGACGGATCGAACTCAGGAAGGCCTCCTTCAAGCGCTCGATGACCAGCACGCCGGAGAGGCCCAATACCATCGTGACGAGCAGAAGGACATGTGAGCTTTTGAAGTGACGCCACTCGCGCAGCACCCAGGGAACAAGCTTCATGCGTGCAGCTTCCCGCCCTCGAGGCGCAGCACTCGCGAACAACGTTGCGCGAGTTCCGGATCGTGAGTCACGAGAATAAGTGCTGTTTTATTTTCCTTCGCCAGATCGAAGAGCATGGGAGTCACCGCCTTCGCCGTCTCGGTGTCGAGGTTGCCGGTGGGCTCGTCGGCCAGGAGGACACTCGGCGACGCGCAGAGCGCACGGGCGATGGCCACGCGCTGCTGCTCACCACCGGAGAGCTGCTGCGGGAAGTGGTGCCGGCGCTCGGAGAGGCCCACGCGCTCCAGGAGTTGTTGCGCGCGCTCGAAGGCGTCCGGCAACCTCAGGATCTCGGCCGGGAGCATGATGTTCTCCAGGGCCGTCAGCGTCGAGACGAGCTGGAACTGCTGAAAGATGATCCCCATGTGCCGGGCGCGCAGGCGCGCCAGTTCCGTTTCGCTCATCCCCGTGAGCTCGTGGCCCGAGAGCAGGATCTGTCCCTCGTCCACCGGCGAAAGGCCCGCGAGCAGCGAGAGCAGCGTGCTCTTGCCCGAGCCGGACTTGCCGACGATGGCGACGCTCTCGCCCTCCGCCACTTCAAGACTGAGGCCTTTGAGGATCTCGATCTTTCTTTCCACCTGGTGATGTGACTTGGCGAGGTTGCGTGCGACTAAACTCATAGGTGAGGCCCCAGGGCTTTGAGCATGTTCTCGGCGATCTTCTTCTGCCCCTCGGCGGTGGGGTGGATGCCGTCGGGCTGGTTCAGCTTCGGGACGCCGCCGACGCCCTCGAGCAAAAAGAGCAAGAGCGGGACATTCTGCGACTTCGCGATGTCGCCGTACATCGCTTCGAACTCTTTGCGGTAAGCTTCACCGTAGTTGCGGGGCAACTTCATTTCACCGAGAAGAATCTTCACGCCACTTTCTTGCGCTAGCTTCAGCGCCGCCACGATGTTGGCCCGGCTCTGACTGACCGGCAGACCCCGCAGTCCATCGTTGGCGCCTAAGACCAGCACGAGGAGGTGGGGCTTCGATTTGAGATACCACCTCACCCGCTGAGCGGCGTTGGCGGTGGTCGAACCGGAGATGCCGCCGTTCAGAATCTTGTAGTCTTTTTTGCCTTGGGCGTGGAGCATTTTTTCGAGCTGCGCAGGGTAGGCCTCCTCGGGCTCCAGGCCATAGCCTTCGGTCAAGGAATCACCGATGAAGACGATGGTCTTCGGTGCCGAGGCCCACGTCGGTAAAGCGCACATCAGGAGCACAAGGAACAGAACGCGCATCACGGCTTCCCCCACAGGCGACGGTAGATCGGGTGTCGCCACTTAAAACTCGGCCACAGCAAGGGCCAGAGGATGAAATCCAGCCAACGACGGCCGCTGCTGAACTCGATGGCGTCTATCATAACCGGGCCACTTTCCTCTTGTCGCATGATATGCGCGTGCCGCCAGTAGCGCAGCGGGAAAGGCAGCACCTTTCCTTCGTCGACGAAGCGACACTCCTGGGGTGTTTTAAACGCCTCGGTGATGACGCTCACCCATAACTGTCCAGAAACCTGAAGGTGCACCTCATCACCGGTCTTGCACCCGTCGAAGCGCAGGAGCTTGAGGGGCACCAGGGGTGGTTTTAATGCGAGGAATAATTCCTGCGTGTGAGACTGCCACATCACTTCCGGGGAGGACGTGACGCGGCAACGGAGGGTCATTTTCAGTGCTTTCTTCATGCCCTCATTGTGGCACGAAGGCCTCAGCTAGAGCGACGTGAAATAGCTTAACAACTCTTGGTCAGAGACCACCGTGGCATCGAGCTTCTTCTCTGCGAGGAAGGCCGGATTATACATTTTGCTGGTCGCTCGCTCACCGCCGTCGCACATGAAGGTCACAAGACGCGATCCCTTGGGCGCCTTGAGCGCCGCTCGCAGCGTTCCTGCCAGATTGAGCATCGACGACATGCCCATGACGATGCCTTCCTTGGCGCGCAGCCAGTAGGCCAGCGTGGTGATGCTCTGATCACCTAGCATGAAGGCGTCGTCGACCTTCGCCATCTCCCAGTTGGCCGTGGGCCTGGTGATCCCTACGCCTTCCGCCATGGTGTAGGTGCCCTCGATGTCCCAGCGTCCCGTGCGGAAGTGCTGACAAAGAGCAGAGCCGTGGGGATCGACGAGGTGAACCTTCGTGCCCGGAGATTTTTCTTTAAAGTACTTCGAGACTCCCGCGATGGTGCCCGTGGAGCCACCGGCGCACACCAGGTAGTCGATCTTCCCTTCCATCTGCTGCCAGATCTCCGGCGCCGTCGATTCGTAGTGCGCGCCCCAGTTATTCGGGTTGTCGAATTGGTTGGCCCACCAATAATCCGGCGAGCTGGTGCCGATTTTTTTCCCCACGAGGAAGAAGTGCCGCTCGTCGGGGTACACGCAGGCCGCCGT
>DAIPJL010000288.1:0-1467 GCA_036770305.1 Bacteriovoracaceae bacterium
TTCCAGCATCTTGTCCGTCAGCTCGTCGAAAAGCGGGCCCTGGTAGAGCAGCAGCTGCTCGATGAGCTCGGCGGCGAGGATGTCCTCCAGGCCCGTTTTAATCAACGGCGTCGGGAAGTACTTCTGCTTCTCCTCCACCAGGGGCCTCAGCCGCGCGGCGACCTCGGCCACGAAGGCTTCGCGCTTCTCGGGAGAAGACGTGCGCGCGGCATCGGTGTAGCTCGAGCGCACCCAGCGCAGCCAGTTGCGCGAGAGCTTGAGGTGCAGCTTCATGCTCAGCTTGTCGTCGTCCTGGATGATGCGGTCGAGCTCGCCCATGGTGACGGCGAGCTCCACGCCAAAGAGCCGGTCGCGGATGAGCGTCGGATCACGGCGGGGCCGGACTTTGATCTCCAGCGACTCTTCGAAGAGAAGGTCGCGCGAGAAGCGCTGGATGAGCTGCTGCGCCCAGCGGCCCCAGCGCTCGTCGATGCCCGCGCGCAGATCGTCCTTGAGCTCGGGCCACTTGCCCAGCGCCACCGTGAGGTCCGCCACGCCGGTGACGAGGGCCTGGAACTGGCCCGTGAGCCAGTGCTCGTTCTCCGGGTTAAGCGCCCGCACCCAGCCCGCGACAGACGGCGGCAGGCCCTTGGGCGAAAGCTCCTGGCGCTTGAAGTGGTGGCAGTAGAGCCGCTCGAGATCGGTGCCCAGACCGGTGGAGCCCACCGTGAGCGGAAAGCGCTCGCGGAACTCGCCGCCTGTCGAGCGGCGGCAGAGGTAATCCTGGCAGTTGACCTGCACCGCTCCGCTGCCTTCGACGAGCGTCAGCGCCTCCTGCTTTTCGTCCCAGCGCCAGCTCTGATTCTGCAGGTGCCGGTAGAGCCAACTCATGAGCACCGGATGCTTGAGCACCGGCACGAGGAGCCGGTAGTTCTGCGTGTCGCCGCCCCAGGAGCAGAAGGCGCGGAAGAGCTCGATGGTGTGATGGAACTCGCGTTCCTTGGCGTCCACGGAGTTCACCTTGGTGACCAGCGCCTCGGCGCTGTAGGGCCAGCCCGGGAGACTCGGCAGCGGAAACTCCGAGCTCTGCCAGGCCGCCTTGAGGTTCTGCTGCACGAGCTTGACGCCGTAGACGCTGAGGTTCGGCGAGCAACTGCTTTTCACGAGGTTCTCGGCGAGCTTGGTGTACTCGTCCTGCGGCATCTGCAGCTCGCGGGCGTAGCGCCCCAGCGCCTTCACCGTGTAGTCGATCCCGAGGTACTGGAGCGTCGCCACCACGGAGCGCCGGGCGATCACCTCGGCCTGGGGCGAGCCGTAGCGCGCCTCGCCCACCACGCGGCACGAGCTCTCGAGGCGCTGGGCGTCCTCCAGCAGGCGCTGGTAGCGCTTGTGCTGGACCCGCTGCCAGGGCGCGCTCGAGGCCGGCTCCTGGAACACGAAGCTCAGCGGATCGCTCTGAGTGTCCTCGCCCACCTCGCCCTTCAAGAG
>DAIPJL010000104.1:0-10178 GCA_036770305.1 Bacteriovoracaceae bacterium
CGTCAAAGGGGAAAGCGTTGCCGTCAGGTTTTCTTCCCAGGCGCGCTTCCTGCTTTCTGTGGGTTGGGATCGGGGCACGCTCCGCAAGTGGCAGATTTTTAAAGCTTTGGCCCGAGGTGTCCGATGGATTCATGATGAAACTCGTGGGGATTTTTTTACTTCTGCTGTGCTGCTCGTCGGGCCTCGTGCAGGCCATCGAGCGCTACGAGTTTGCTGATGAGGAGCTGCTCGATTTCGCGAGCTACGAAGCACTCCTGGTGAGCGAGCGGCTGACTGGTTTTGCTCTGAGCTCATATCCGGGCACGAATTTTCGTCGCCTCGGCTTGCCCTTCGATCAGCTCTACCATTCGGCAGGATTACAGAAGATGGTGGCGCTGAAGTTTGGGTTAAGGCCTGAAGGTCTCAAAGATGCCGGCTTGATCAATGTCGAGCGCGAGGGCGTGGTGGTGTGGCATGGAAAGATTCATGGCCTGTGGGCACTCGTCGTGGCGACGGGGATGAGCGCGGATGAGCTGGGTGCCTTGGTGGCGCCGTGGAAAGAAGCACGCACCGTCAACTTCGACTGGGTATTTCCCCGCGCCCACGCTAGTGAGTACTGCCAGTCCGTGCAGCTCCTGCACGGGCCGCTCGAGGAGTTCGCCACGTCCTTGAGCGTGCAGCAGATGAGCGCGCAGATCGGAAGCTGTCTGGCGACGGCGGCGCACGGGCTGGCGGAGAATTTGAAGAACACCCTGGATTTCTACCGCCGTGTGGCCACCGAGCCGCTCGCCCTTTGGCGGGAGTTCAAGCAGGGGATGGCAGCTTTCGGACAGGTGATCGTGAACCTGCGCTCGGAGGTGGCAGGACTCTTGGAGCGCATGCGGCACTTCTCGCCGGCGGTGAAGGCGGAAGTGGTGTGTGGGATGGCGGGCCAGGTGCTGGGGGCCGCGGGCCAGGCGCTGGTGCTCGGGCCCGCGGCGCTGGCCCGCGCGGTACCAGGGCTGACGTTGAAATTCAAAGCAGCGGTGGAGCGGCTGAGTGAGCTGAACTTGCTCACGCGTCGACTTCCCCCGGATAAATCGCGAGGACTCGCCCGTGAACTTTTACAGTGTCCGCTCTAACATGCTGAGGCCCTTGCTCGCCTGGTGTTTGGCACTCCTCGCGAGCGCTCCGGCGCTGGCGTCGAAGTGCTACCTCGCCGAGGCGATGGGAGACAAGGCACTGATGCAAAACGCCGCCTTCTGGGACGAGTACGGCGCGCTCGCCGCACGCGGCGTGGTAGACCAGCAGCAAGTGCTGGCGCTGGCGCGCAAGCACAATCCGAGCTTCGGCTCCGCTCCGAGTGTGAGCGCGGCCGCGCAGGCACCGCGCAGTTCGATCCGTGAGCTCGCGCACCACAAGCGTGCGCAGCTCGAGATCGAGCGCCTGCAGCCGGCCCTCAAGCGGCGCTACAACCTATTTCTGGAAACGATCCAGGGGCCCGAGGGGGTGCAGGCCTTCTACCGGAATCCGGGGAGCTGGCACATGGAGCGTCTTCCCCAGTTCGGCAAGAACGCGCACTCGGTGCGCCTCAACGGTGACGTGCGCGTGCTCTTCGACCTCGACGACGGCAAGGTTCTCGTCCGTGAAGTGAACCGCGGCCATATCCACGGAGGCTAGCCTGGACAAGCAGCAGCTCGTCATCTACGGAGTCGCAAGCCTCGCCCTGGTGCTGGTCGGCGGAGTGGTCGCGCGCTTCGCGTTCGTGTGGATGGACGAGTTTCTCATCTCGCGTGGCACGAAGAAGGAAAAGGATCTGGAGCGCATGGTGCTCCGGGAAGAGGTGAACCTGCGCGCGCAGCTCGGTGGGTCGCCACAGCTGCCGCCGAAGAGCGGTTCGAAGAGCGCCGCGAAGAAAGCGGGCACCGCTCCACTACAGATCGAAGAGACCACCGACCCCGCCGAGAAAGAGCGGCGCGCGCTCATGCAGCGGATCTTCGAGCACGAGCTCAAGGCCCGGCCCCAGGAGGACCCCCAGGATTTTTACCGCCGGCTCCTCGGGGTGGGGAAGGACGCCACCGCGGAGGAATGCAAGAAAGCGTTTAAGAAGATGGCGCAGAAGCTGCACCCCGATAGCTTCAACCTCGCGGGCTTCGATCCGAAGACCAAGAAGCGGCTGGAAAAGCGCGTCCACGAGAACTACCTCGTGCTGCAGAAGGCGCTGGAATCCCTTAAAAAATAGCTGTCCCTCGGGCCGTCTAAAGTTTTGACATATAAGTTCTTCGCCCTGGGCCTGAGCGAGGCCAACTCCGGGGCATCATGGAGGGATGAAGAAAGTTTTGTTCTCCCTCCTGGCCCTGGGACTGATGGGTGTGCTGCTCCTGCGAGAGCGCTCGGCATCCTCCGGGCCACAGCAGAGATCCGTGCGCAGCGCTAAGGCGCAGGCCGCTGCCGTGGCCCGCCCGCGGTCTACCTCGGCGATGCCACTCAGGGCCAAGGCCCTGACGCCAGTCCAAGCGAGCGAGCGCCGGAAGCTCATCGCGCAGTACCGCCAGGCGCTGCTGGCCCTGAGTCAAAAGGTGCGTGAGCTGGGCCTCGATGACAAGGCCCTCGTGGAGCAACTGCTGGCCGCGCTGCCGATGAAAAATGCTCGCAGCGTGCCCACCGAGTTGGCGCCGGAGCTCAAGAGTTTCCACGCCGCCATCGAGCAGCTGCAGGAGTTCGACCTCACCGCCGACCGGCGCACGCGAAAGGACATCGCTCCGCTGAAGGTCTATCGCCCTCGGTGGGTCGAGGAGCGCGAGGCAGAGCTGCGCCGGCAGGAAGTTCCTGCGCCGCTCGCCAGTGAGCTCCTCGCGATGGCCAGCGCCTCGAGCCTCTCGGACGCGGACATCGCGCGCGTGGTGGAGCTCTGTGCCCACGCGCGCGACTGCGTGGAGAACTCGGTGATGAAGCTCATCGATGCCAATCACTTATTGACGGATGAACAGCTGGCCTACATCAAAGGCCGCGTGAACTAAGATCGGAGTATCTATGAACCGCTTCTCTCAAATCTTTGCGCTTTGTGCTCTCCTGAGTCTCGCGGCCTGCTACGACTCGCGCACCGAACTCCACGTGATCCCCAGTGACGACGGTACGGTCTTCATGTTGAAGGATCAATTCGGGAAGTTCCGCCGCATCGAGGCCGGGGCCCACAAGGCGCGCATCGAGTTGTCGAGCACACGGGCGACGCTGGTGTTCCCGGGCCGCGACTATCCGCGCGACCCGCAGGACGCGGTGAAGTTCCGCTTCAACATTCCGAGCCGCGACGAGTTCCTCTACTCGAACGCCCCCCTGGCGATCTCTGCGGCTTTCTCGGGCCAGCCGGTGAATCTGGTGGTGGCGCGGGACGTGGAGAAAGAGTTCGACCGCATCAACGTGAGCCTCTACAACGAAGAAGACACGAAGCTCATCGCCACGGCCCAGCTGATCAACAAGAACGGCTCCGACAAGCGCAGCTTCGACGAAGAGAAGGGGGAGTTCCTCTCGTCCTACCAGAAAGTGAAAATGAGTCAGCGCGCGCTGGTCTTCGAGATCAACGGTGCGGTGGACGACATGTTCTGGATGGTGGGCGGAGTGGAGAACGCGCTCGACAACATCGTGAACTACGGCGCGGCCGCCTACATCGCGCCCTGGGCCTACGCGCGCTACTACAAAGTGAACTGGATCCTGAGCGACGGCTCGGACTCGAGCGACTACCAAAAGGAAAAGTGGCAGAACGCTCTCAGGTCCGCCCCCGTGGTGGACTACGTGAGCTGGGTGCACGAGGGCGATCAGTACGTGAACCGCAGTTGGCTCGAGGGCAAGAAAGAGCACCAGCTGCGCATGGTGTACATCGGGGCCTGCAACAGCGGCGCGTCCGTCAGCTTCATCCGCGAACAGAACGCGGCCGTGACGAGTGGCCACCGGGGTCTTTCGGCGTCTCCGCTCTTCCAGTTCTCGATCTTCCGCAACTGGGCCTATGGGCGCAGCTACCGCAGCGCCGTTCAAAAGGGCTGGTTCTGGGGGAAGGCGAAGGCGAAGGTTCTAGAGTACGCGACCTTCGCTAACTTCTGGGCTGAGAAGACGGGCCTCGGCATGTGGGACGACGTGGACGACATGCTCCAGAGCAGTGAGCCGCTGCTGGCCTACACCGCGGACCTTCACGCCAGAGACGTCAGCGTGGGCCTGAGCACCGTGCGCAAGTCTTCGACGGAGAAACGAAACCGCCTCGAGGTCATCGTCGAGGCGGCATCGAAGATCGACTAGTGCCCGCCCTCTGACTCGAGCCAGCGCTCGGCCTTGATGGCGGCCTGGCAGCCGGAGCCCGCCGCGGTGATGGCCTGGCGGTAGTAGGAGTCCTGTACGTCGCCGCAGGCGAAGACGCCGGGGACGTTGGTCTCCGGGCCGTCGTGGGTCTTGATGAAGCCGTGCTCGTCGGTGTGCACCTGGCCCTTGAGGAACTTCGTGTTGGGCGTATGGCCGATGGCGTAGAAGAGGCCGTCGGTCTTGCGCTCGGTGACGGCGTTGGTCTTGAGGTTCTTGACCTTGATGCCGGTGACCCCGGAGTTGTCGTTGAGGATCTCGACGACCTCCGAGTCCCACACGAACTCGATCTTCGGGTTCTTGAAGGCGCGGTCCTGCATGGGCTTCGAGGCGCGCAGACTGTCGCGGCGGTGGACGACGTAGACTTTCTCGGCGAACTTCGTGAGGAAGGTGGCGTCTTCCATGGCGGTGTCGCCGCCGCCGACCACGTGGACGATCTTGTTGCGGTAGAAGAAGCCGTCGCAGGTCGCGCAGGTCGAGACGCCGCGGCCGGTGAGCTCTTTTTCTTTCGGCAGGCCCATGAACTTCGCGCTGGCGCCGGTGGAGATGATGATGGTCTGGGCGTGGAACACGTCGCCCTTCTCGGTGGTGACCTTGAAGGGGCGCTTTGAAAGGTCGACGTCCGTAACCATGGTGGAGAGGAACTCGGCGCCGAAGCGCGCGGCCTGCTTCTTCATGTTCGCCATGAGCTCCGGGCCCATGACGCCTTCGGCGAAGCCGGGGAAGTTTTCCACTTCGGTGGTCAGGGTAAGTTGTCCGCCGGGCTCGTGGCCTTCGATCACCAGCGGCTTCATGGTGGCGCGAGCGGTGTAGACGGCAGCGGTGAGACCGGCCGGGCCGGTACCGATAATGATGACAGGGCGAACGTCCATGGTTCGATCTCCTTAGCTGATGGAAGGTGGAAAACTAAGACTGAGTTTCTTCTTTCAGAAGACCAAGTTTTTTCTTAATCACTGCCGGACGATCGTCCAGCTCGGGGTTCATCTCGTACCAGCCCTTGACGCTCAAAAGTTCTTTCGGCTCGCGCGCTTTTTCCGTGCGGACGTATCTCTCACCAGTGAGGGAACATTCGTAGTCGTAAGTGATGCGTTCTCTTTTGCGTCTCATAGGGGATCCTTGATGAAATATTAGCTGCCCGAGTGTACCTTTCTTGAGATGAGGTTTCAAGAACTTACCCTTTTGTTGGCGTGAGTGCGTCAGACGTCTTTTCAAGGCCCTAAACCTGTGTCACCCTTAATAAAAGAGGGACACAAGGATGTGGTTCATCACGATTTTATTGGGCGCTGCGTTCTCGCTGAGCTCTTGGGCGCAAAGCGGTGGCATCGCACCGGCGCGTCTTCTCTCCAAGTCCCGGAGTTCTAAAACAGTCATCTTCAACGTCGGTGACTTCGCGAAAATCCGCGTCGGTGACCACGGGGTGGTGCTGAAAAAAGTCGAGATCGCCGAGGGCCAGGGGATGCGCATGGTCCCCGTCGCCAAAGGGCGAGTGATCTCCGCCGGCCCTAACAAATCCCTGTGGTACCTCTACAGCATCACCGATACCTCGCAGCTCATCATGCGCGACAGCTACATCCTCACCACCGAAGGCATCCTGCTCGAGGGCCGCCGGCGCCTGGAGAACGATCGCCTGCGCGTGGTGGAAGAGGACGCGAAGCTCGCCGAGACGCTGGAGCAGCGGCGCCAGGGCGACCGCGACCTGCTGGCGCAGAAGGCGCAGGAGTACCCGGCCGTGCGCAAGCTCCACGAGCTCGCCGAGGCCTGGGACAAGGACGGCGTGCTGGTGGACGTCGACCGCTGGGTGAGCGTGGGCAAGCAGGGCGAGTTCAAGTTCGCCCGCGAGCTCTGGCGCTCGCCGCAGGAGCTCGACTTCGCCCAGAGGAAGCGCCTCGAGACCTTCGAGAAGATGGTGGTGAACTACCTCGAGCGCGTCAACGACCCGAGCTTCAACTACGGCAGCTTCTACGCCGCGCACTTGAACCGCGAGGGCAGCGAGGAAGGGCTGCGCTCCTCGGTGGTCAGCGAAGCCGAGTCCTTCCGCGAAGCGGAGGCGCGGCGCAAGCAGAAGAGCATCGAGCTGGCGCAGGAGAAGCTGCAGAAAGGGGAGGGCTGGTCCGCCGACTACTCCGACGAAGAGCTCAAGCAGCTCCTGAGTCAGACCGGCGAGGTCTACGAGGTCGAGCGACGGCGCAACCTCACCTACCTGAGCTACAGCTACCAGGCGGCCCTCGCCTTCGGCATCAACGGCCTCGACAACGAGAACCGCGCCGACGCCGAGAACGCCCGGCGCACGAAGTGGGGCCTCGAGGGAATCTTCGACTGGTTCCTGCTGGCGCGCGACCCGTCGCTCCAGCGCCTCTCGGTGAACGTCGGCCTTCGCAGCGTCGTCGATGGGCTCTCCGTGGGCCAGAACAACGCCCAGACGTCGGAGAAGAGTCTCTACCTCGGCGCCACCTGGCACCTCGCGCCCTCGCCCTTCGCCGTCTCCACCAACATCCCCTTCGTCTCGCTGGGCTTCCGCACCGGCTACCTGGACATGGAGATCCCGACGCTCAGAGAGCGAGCGAACTACTCGTTTATTTCTTTTCCCGTCCTGAGTGGCGGAGTGAAGTATAATCTAAAAAGTGGCTATGGCCTCAGGGCCGGCGTGAGCTACGAGAAGCTGCTCCTCGAGCAGTCATCCTCGAACACTCCCGGCGGCAAGCTCCCGTCGCGCACGGAGCTCCTCGATGGCCGGCTCTTCCTCGGCATGAGTAAACTTTTCTAAGGTGATGGTATGAAGCAGCTTCTCCTCGGATCCCTGGCCCTCCTCGCGCTCTCCGGCAAGGCCCTCGCCCTCGAGGTCGACGAGAAGCTCACGCTGCGGGTCCTCAAGCTCTCCGAGACGCGCAAGACCATGCTCATCAACCGCGGCACCGAGGATGGCCTCGCCGAAGGAGACCACGCGAAGTTCTACGTCTCGGCCGGCGTCGTCGCCCGCGGTGTGGTGGTGAAGGTGTCTCCCTCGCGCTCGGTGTGGTCGGTGTACCGGCTGGTGAACGCCGACCTCGTGGTCAACGACGCCGTCATGTCGCTGAAGATCTCTCCGCCGGTGAAACTCACGCAGGACGAGTCGCGCACCATCATCCAGGACGACACGCCCACCAGCGTCGCCGTCGACGATGCGACGAAGCTCGGCATCCCGCTGGCCGAAGGCGCCAACGACCTCGCCGAGGGCACCCGCGTTCTGAGCGAGGCCGACCGCGCCGAGCTCCTGGCGCTCCAGGGCCCGGGCAACATCCGCGAGAGGAACCTCGAGCTCTGGACGGCGCTGAGCCTCTCGAGCCTCGGCAGTAAGAGCTCGAACAACGCCGCCAACGGCGCCCAGAGCTTCAGCGGCTCCGACGCGCGCACGCAGCTGGCGCTCAACCTCGAGTACTACGTCACCGACGAGAAGCGCTGGTGGGCGCGCTTCTCCCCCTTCGCCTTCGTCAACGTCCAGAACCGCGCCACCTCCGCCTTCCAGGGCTCGAAGCAGGCCGAGGCCTCCACCGAGTTCGGCGCCGGCCTCAACTGGCACCCGTGGTCGCTGCCGTCGATGGTCAACCACTTCATTCCCTTCCTGAGCTTCTCCATCGGCATGGGTTCGCTCTCCAGCAGCTACGAGCCGGGCGTCGAGGCGCCGGGCGGCGCCACGCAGGAGGCGCAGGGCTCGACGATGTCCTACGCACTGGGCGCCGGTTACAAGTTCTACACCAACCGCGGCTTCGGCGCGCGCGCCATCCTGGACTTCTACACGCGCACCGAGAAGCTCTCCCAGGCCGACACCGACCTCACCTGGGACCGCACCTCTTCCGGCCCGCGCCTCTGGGTCGGCATGGGATATCGCTGGTAGGCTATTGCTAATAATCTCTTTAGATACTTTTTGTGAATTATAGTCTTGATCAAAGAATTAGCTAAGTAGCGTTTCGTGTAAGCGTTAGGAGGATTCTTTCGTGATTAATCTTTTTGATAAGCTTGCACCGGATGTACCTGCCGTTAGTATCGAACCGGGTATAGAAGAACTTGTTAAGATTCTAAATTCGAAAGGTCTTTTGACTGAAATGTCCTGTCAAGGCCATCGAGGTAAGAACAGGCGAGCTTGGGTGCAGTTAAATCCATGCGTTTTCAAAGTATACATGCAAAAAAACTCCTCAAAGCTTGAGAAATTTTTACTTGCTGGTGAGAACAGTTGGTCTCTGAAAATTGAGTATACTTCTGTTTCAAGGTTTCGTGGAATTTGTGCTCCTAAGCCACGAGCAAGGAAGTTGAAAAGGTTTCTCTTTATCGATTTGAATGTCAAAATATGCTTGAATGCATGCGCATTTCTTCCTGGGATGAGGTTGAAATCCAAAGAGATGCTTGAGATTGAGAAGGCTGCGAGAAAGTTCCTGTAGATAGAAATGTGGATTTGAAAAATTCGTGAGGATAAAAGTCTAGGTGTTGCCGAAAAAAAACTAATTCAAAAAAACTTGTTTTGAACTAGTTTCATGCATTGATCCTGAGTAACTTGTCATCGACTCTGAGCTGCGAGGAGGGTTTGTGGATTTCAAGGAATTTTACCATTGCGCTGTGGATTATCTCGAGTCAGTGGATGGTATGAGCTCAAGTATTTTAAAAGATTATATGTATAAAAAACAGAATCCATCGACTCTTTCCGAAGTCTGTAGGCAGATGTGTGTCCATGCTGCAAATAGGAGTATGATGAGAAATGTCATAGGTGATGTCTCAAACTTATCGAGTACGCTTTATGACTTCGATCCAAAAAGAATTACAAAAAAATTTGCAGACTCAAGTGAAGTTTTAGAACGTCTTAAGGGTTTTGTTGGTTTAGATATTAGGACGGAGAAACGAAGTTTATGGCCTGCTTTCGCCAGATCTATTTATTCAATATCAGAGTTTTTGTCAGATTTTGATAGCTATGAGTCTTATCATGAATTCGTTATCAGCTTCACTCGTTCTGGGAGAAATGAGTCGCTTTTTGCTCTGCCTTTGATTTTGTCACAGGAGATTGAAGGTTTTGGCTTTGCGCTAGCATGTGATTTTTGTAAAGAGAATGTTTCTCCGGATTTTGTTAAGCCGGATGTACACATCCGTGAGACTCTTTCATATTTTGGCTTCGTGGATCAAAATGCTTCGGATTATAAAATCTTTAAGTTCCTAGTGCATTCAGCGAAAGAAATTGGGGTACTTCCATATGATGTTGATAAGGTCTTGTGGTTGATCGGATCGGGAAGGCTTTACCTGCACGGTGAAAAGAAGCTACCAACGTCAAGGGCGAAATTCTACAGCCATATGTCGCAGTATCGTTAAAATTGATTGGACTCACTCTGGAGATCTATAAAAAAATATAATTTGAATCAGTGAAAAGAATTTGTCATGAAAACACCAGCCGAGATGAGCCTTAAAGTTTTATTTTAAGTTCATTTTGAACCCGCGCCTTCTCCGCCGGATCGATGAGCGAGAGCCGGCGATGCAGCAGGTCCTCCATCGTGCGCACGTGCTCGAAGCGGATGATCTCCTGGATCTTCTCCGCGGTGACGTTGAGGTTCTCGAAGGTGCCGACCATGCTCGTGCGGCGCAAGGGGGCGAGGGTGAGGTGGGCGCGGTAGGCGACGCCGAGCCGCGGGACGAGCTCGCGGCAGACGTCCTGGGCCATGCGCCGGAAGGTGGTGTACTTGCCGCCGAGGAGTACGTAGGAGCTGAGGGTGGGGCGGAAGACGCGGTGGAAGCGCGAGGTCTTGCCGCGGTCCTGCGTGCCCTCCTCGCGCACCAGCGGGCGGATGGCGGCGAAGGTTTCGACGATGTGACTCTCTTGTAGATCTGCGGTGGGGAAGTAGTCTCGGAGTAGGTTCAAGAGG
>DAIPJL010000105.1:0-10151 GCA_036770305.1 Bacteriovoracaceae bacterium
AGGTCGACCGCGTGTCGGATAAGATGCTCAGCCTCGCCAACGCCCACTACTTTCGGAAGTGGATGGAAGAGTTCCGCGTTAACCAGCGCAGCATGGGCCAGCTCGCTGCTGCGGCCAAGGACGTCGGTGAAGACGTGACGCGTTTCTGCCACCCGCAAATTTTTGATGTCGGCCTGAACGACCTGCAAAACAAAGACGACTGCGACAAGCAGCAGTTGAATAGCTTCCGCTCGGCCCTCGACCGAGAGATCGCTCAGCAAGGGCACACCGCCTCTGGTGGAAGTTCCGCAGCCGTCGGAGCCTTCGCTCAGGCAGTGGGGTCCGGCCTCCAGCCGCGGGAGCGGGAGAGCAACTGTCTCACCGTGAACGAGGCGCAGATCCTGCGACTGGTTCCCCGCGGCAGTACTCGGCAGGGCGACCGGAGTGCCCGGCTTCTGCCTGAAGTCGATCAGCGACTGCGGGATGCCATCCGCGAACTCGAAGCGGGCAAGGAGCGCTTTCTGGCGAACCCGCAGGACTTCGACTTTAACCGCCGTTCGCACCAGGACTGGAGGCTCGGTGAAATCGTCCGGACGGTCCCCTCGGCGCAGGCGGCCTTCACGCACTACTCCCGCCCCGGCAAGTACGAGTTTAATAGGCCAGCTCCGACGGCGCTGACGCGCGAGGAGCGCGCCGCCAACTACCAGGCGCTGCTGAGTTACCTCAAGAGCGTCCAGGGACTTTACAAGAACATCTCTGCCACCATCTCGAGCAGTGCGGGGGCGCGCGACGTGCGGCCCCGGCTGCTGCGCGCCTTTGCGGAGTTCAACAACAACACGCAAAACAAGCTGATGGGGACGGCGAAGAACGAGGACCTGTACTCCTTCGCCACCGCTCAGTGCCAGGGGCTGGTGCGGGACCTGCGCAAGATCGCCTGCTCTAAGCCACCGCTGAAGAATATGGCGCTCATCAACTCAATCATCTCTGGTGCCTCCGCCAATGAACGGCCACCGCTGGTCACCTCGAAGGAGTGCGGTGAGAATGCTCACAACGCCAACGGGAATGCCGAGATCAAGGAGCGCTGTCTTTTGATGGGCGAGGCCGTGTGCCGCGCCAGTGGTTCGCCACAGGCATCGATGAACTTCGAAGTGCTGAGCGACATCGAGCGCTTCCAGGCGAACGTGCGAGACTGGGAAGGTCAGCGTGAGCGGGAGATTGAGCAGCTTCAGCAGGAATACTGCTCGGAGCTGGCGAACTGGTCGAGGCGGCCGGGCGCGCGCTGCCACAACAAGCAGGGCGCCGACCTCATGTACTGCCTCCAGGACCGCGAGACGCATCAGAGTTTTGCCGGCCAGTTTCCGGAGTCCGAGATCGCCCATTACTTCCGTGAGTCGTATGTCATCAACGCAGAGACCAACGGAGGCCTGGCGGGCGTGACCAGCGAAGCGCGGCCACGGGATCGCTACCGAGACCTGAGTGATCTCGCCAGTGCCTTCCGCGGTGCCGAAGGCATCACCGGAAGCTTTGCCCAGTCGACCACCGCGGAAGGCGGCAACTTCATCTCGAGCTTCACCAACGCCGCGGCGAACCTCGCCCAGACTCCGGTCAGCGTCGCGCAGTCGGGCGCCGCCGCGCAGCTGCCGGTGATCTCGCCGCCGGAGATCCGCCGGCGTGTGGCGGAGAAGACCGATGAGATCAACGCGAAAGACGATGAGCTCGCGCAGTTGGGCCAGGAGCTGGCGCGCGCCGAGACTCCCGAGCAGAAGAGCACCGTGAGCGCGCAGATCGCGCAGCTGCAGTCCGAGCTCGAGAAGCTGCGCTCCGAGCGCGCGGGCCTCGAGGGCCAGCTGCAGAACCAGATCGCCGCCAAACGAGCGCAGGACGACGAGCGGCCGAAGGAGTCGAACGCGACCGTGCGTCGCTCGCGCGCGCCGGCCTCCAGCGGCGCCGAATTCGAGGGGAGCAGCAGCGGCTTTAGCACCGGCGCCGGCAGCGTCGGCGCGACTAGCAGCGTGTCCGGCCAGGCCGCCAGCGGGGCCAGCGGGGCCAGCGTGTCCATGGGCACAGGGCCCTCGCTCGGTGCCGCGCGCAGCGCTTCGACGGTGCAGGAGCTCAACGCGCTTCCGGCGAGCGCGGAGCGCGCTCTGATGATCCAAGGGACCAGCGTGCCGACCGGCGCGGTGGTGTCGATCCAGGTGGCCAACGCCAGTGACCTGAAGAACGTCGAACAGGTCATCGCCGCGCAACGGGAAAAGCTGCGCTTCAACGACGAGGGCTGGGCCACGGTGGAGATCATCGACCAGGCCACCAAGCAGGTGGTCTACATGAAGGTCCGCCTCGAGGATCAGAAGCTGATCGTCGAGAAGCTCCCGCAGGGTGACCAGCAGGGGATCCAGAAGCAAGTGCGCGCCTGGGCCGCCAGCTACCAGAACCTGCTTAGGAACCTGCGCGACTCAGGAAAGCGCTCACCTGCTGAAGCACCCAATCGGGAGCGTCAGTAGTCAGGTCGTGGCCCGCCGTGGGGTGCTCCGCAAGGGGCGCGCCGAGGTAGCGCGCGAGGGCGCGGGAGCACTCTACACGCACCATGCGATCCTGCGTCGAGGCCAGCACCAAAAGCTGCGGGTGGGTGACGGGCCTCTGCGGGAGGCGAAAGCGCAGCGCCGCCGTCAGCTGGCGGAGCGTGTTCTCGGTGGAGATGGGCCGCGCCCGCGCGATGGCGTCCCACTCTCGGGAGAGCGCCTCGTAGTTCGCCGGGACGTTGCTCACGACAGAGAGGATCTGGCGCTCGCGCGCCGGGCCCTTGAGGGTGAAAACGGGCAAGAGGCCTAAGAGCGCACTGGGGCGCAGCCGCTGCCAGGGCCGCGACAGGCCCTTCACGCTCGAGTTGATGAGCACCACGTGGTCGAAGGCCCTGGCATCGTGCTCGATCCAGTCGAGGGCCACCATGGCGCCGAGGGAGACGGCGAGCAGCAGGCGGGGGCCGGCCGGCAGCTGCAGACCTGCGAGCTCCTGTTCGAGGGCTCGGCGCATGGCCTTCACCGTGAGAGGTGCTTTGCCTTGGTAGTGCGTGCCCGCACCCGGGAGATCGAGGCAGATGATGTGGTCTCGCGGGTGGGCGAGGCGCAGCGCTTCGAGGAAGGCCCCCCAGTGTCCCTGCTCTCGCACCAGACCTCTCAGCAATATCCAACTGCGCGCCATGCGAATTCCTTTGAATAGAACACCTGCTCATTTTACACTGAGAGAGAAGGGGAACAAGGATGGATCTCGCGCCCTACTACAACGATGCCTACCAGCACCTGCGCCCGGACCTGGCGCTGCGGGAAAAGGTGTTGAGCGAATCACGTGGTCTTCTCCAGCTGGTCGACGAAATCAAGGAGAAGTTCGCTGCGGATATTCCCTGGCATGAGCTCAAGGTGCTCGAAATCGGCGCCGGCCTCGCGGGGATCTCGCAGCACCTGCTGGCCCGCGGAGCGAAGTGCGTGGCGGTGGATTTTTCTCCCACGGCGCTGGCGCTGGCCCGGGAGCTGGCGGGCCTGCAGGGACATGAGCTGCCGACCCTGTGCTTCGACGTGGGAACCCCCGAGGCGCACTTCGGCGGCGAGCACTTCGACCTGATCGTCGACGCGCACCTCTTGCACTGTCTGGCGCTCGAGCCCCAGCGAGTGAGCTACCTCGGCCTCATCCGCGAGGCGCTCTCGCCGCGGGGAGTTTTTATCGGCGAAACGATGGTGCACCGGAAGAAACTCTACATCCCCGATGGCTTCATGCTGGACCAGCAGGGAATCCTGTGGCAGCTCATTGGCCGCTGGACGCCCGTGCGCCGGATTGCGGATTCGCTCGAGCTGGAGAAAGAGTTCCAGGCCGCGCAGCTGGCGATCCGCTACTTCATGTACTACGGCAACTATTCCTTCGCGCCGGCCCGCGAGTTCTGGGACATTCCGGCGGACATCTTGCCGGCGAGCGTGCGCTTCGCTCTCAGTCGGCCTTAGTGCCCCAGACACACTTGGTGAAGAAGCCGCGCTTTTCCTGGAGCTCGCTGAAACCGTGTGCTGCCAGCGCCTCTCGCAGGGACCAGCGCGTGTACCCACGGTAGAAAGGCTCGTGGTAGTCCTGCGGGAAGCGCTCGAGGGCCCACTGGTACTCGGGCACGTCGTTTTCTTGGATCGAGTCCGCGATCACCAAAAGACCTCCGGGCCTGAGGACGCGCTTCATCTCCTTGATCGCCGCTTGGCGCACTTCGGCGGGGAGCTCGTGGAAGAGGAAGACGCTGAAGACGAGGTCTTGCGAGGCATCCGGGAAGGGGAGGGCCTCGGCCTTGCACTGCTGGAAGCTCAAGGCGGGATCGGCCAGGCGCCGCTCGGCGACTTTCAGGTAGGCGCTACTGAGGTCCGTGACGGTGAGCCGGTGCGCCGGTAGCGTGGCCCGCAAGGTGCTGGTGAGCGGAGCGGTGCCCGCGGCGATCTCGAGGATACTGGTGCGCTCGGGGTGGCGGCGGGCAAAGTCGAGGATCGGGAAGAGCACCAGGCGGCGCATCGCCTGGGCGGTACCGGTGAAAAGGATCTCCACCTGGTGATCGTAGATTTCACCGGAGCCCTCCGTGAGGTAGCCGCCGATTTGCCAGTGAAAGTTGCGCAGGAAATACTCCGGCAGATCGCTCTCCTCGGCGAGAGGAACCCCCACTTCCGTTTGGTTGAGCTTGCGCTGGCGGGCCATCTTCAGGCCCTCCCACATGATGCGCGTCAGGCGTTTCCCGTGGGCGAGCGGGGACTCGGGCCGTAGGACGCTGAGGGGCACACCGCGGTGAGCGAAGAGTTCGGCGTCTTGCCGGTAGAGCGCCTGGATGTCTTTGAGCAGGAAGTCCCGCTGGGCGATGGCCTCCGGTGGCCTCTCCCCAGCGGGGGTGACCCACGGGCGAAAGAGCGAAGTCACTCCGTGGAGCAACCGGTACTCTCCGAGGAAGGTGAGGGTGCGCAGGCCGTGGAACGCCTGATGCCCGTACTCAAGAACTCGCGCTTTCATCTTTCTTATGACTCCCTTGAGGCGATTATACTCTACGTCATAACCCCGAGACGCGTAAAATCATCAGACATCCGCTTAGACAATTTTTTTGCGAGGTTTTTATGAGCATGCAGATCACCTTCCGACACATGGAGCACACCCCGGCCCTTGATGCGATGATTCGCGAGAAGGCGCAAAAGATTGAAAAATGGTTCGGCGCCGGGGCCAGCATCCACTGGACCTGCTGGGTGGAAGGCGTCGAGCACTGGAGCGAGGTGAAGGTGCACGCCAAGAACCGTGACTACTTCGCCAAGGCCGGCGGCGCGGATCTCTACAAATCTTTCGACCTCGTGCTGCAGAAGCTGCACAACCAGATGGAGTAAGTCATGACCAAGGTGTGGCACAAGAACTACGACCCCGGCGTCCCGACGACCATCGACGTCAACGAGTTTAAGAACATTAACGAGATCCTCGACTTCGGCTTCTCGAAGTTCACCGCCCGGCCCGCGTTTCACAACATGGGCACCACGCTGAGCTTCGGCCAGATCGACGTCCTGAGCCGGCGCTTCGCCTCGTACCTGCAGAACGACCTCGGCTTCAAGAAGGGCGACCGCGTCGCCATCATGATGCCGAACATCCTGCAGTACCCGATCGCCCTCTTCGGCGTGCTGCGCGCGGGCCTGGTCGCGGTGAACGTCAACCCGCTCTACACGCCCCGCGAGCTCGAGCACCAGCTCAAGGACTCCGGCGCGCGCGCCATCATCATTTTTGCCAACTCGGGCCATACGCTGGAGAAGGTGCTCAAGAACACGCCCGTCGAGGTGGTCATCACCACGCAGATCGGCGACATGCTGAACTTCCCGAAGAACCACCTGGTGAACTTCGTGCTGAAGAAAGTGAAGAAGATGGTGCCGGCCTACAACCTCCCGGAGGCGCGCGACTTCAAAGACTGCCTCGCCAAAGGGGACCCGGCGCGCTACCAGAAGGCGTCGCTCACCCACGACGACATCGCCTTCCTGCAGTACACCGGCGGCACCACCGGCGTCGCCAAGGGCGCCATCCTCACCCACGGCAACATCGTCGGCAACATGCTCCAGGCGCGGGCCTGGATCAAGAACTACATCGCCGACGGCCAGGAGATCATCATCACGCCGCTGCCGCTCTACCACATCTTCTCGCTCACCGCGAACTGCTTCGTGTTCTGCAGCGTCGGGGCGCTGAACGTCTTGATCACCAACCCGCGCGACATCCCGGGCTTCGTCAAGGAGATGAAGAAATGGCGCTTCACAGCCATCACCGGCGTGAACACGCTCTTCAATGGCCTGTTGAACAACGCCGAGTTCCGCAAGCTCGATTTCTCTCCTTTGAAGGTGGCCCTCGGCGGCGGCATGGCGGTGCAGAAGGCGGTGGCCGATCGCTGGCGCGACGTCACCAAGCGGCCGCTCATCGAAGCCTATGGCCTCACCGAGACCTCTCCCGCGGCGTGCATCAACCCGATGACGCTCAAGGAGTACAACGGCTACATTGGCCTGCCGATCCCGTCGACGGAGGTGGAGATCAAGGACGAGGCCGGCGCGGCGCTGCCGCTGGGCGAAGTCGGCGAGCTGTGCATCCGCGGCCCGCAGGTCATGCGCGGCTACTGGCAGCGGCCCGACGAGACCGCCAAGGTCATGACGGCGGACGGCTACTTCCGCACCGGTGACCTGGGCTACATGACGCCGGAGGGCTTCGTGAAGATCGTCGACCGCAAAAAAGACATGATCCTCGTGTCCGGCTTCAACGTCTACCCGAACGAGCTGGAGGACGTCATCTCCCAGAACGACAAGGTGCTCGAGTGCGCGGCCATCGGCGTGCCCGACGAAAAGTCCGGCGAGGCCATCAAGGTCTACGTGGTGAAAAAGGATAGCACGCTCACGGCGGAGGAGCTCATCGCCTTCTGCCGCGCCAACCTGACCTCCTACAAGGTCCCGCGCTACGTCGAGTTCCGCACGGAGCTGCCGAAGACCAACGTCGGTAAGATCCTGCGCAAAGACCTGCGCGCCGAAGCCCTCAAGGAGCACAGCAAAGCATGAAAGTCCTGGTGCTGGAGCAGACCGCCGAGCTCGCCGAACTGATGGGCCTCTACCTCTCGACGCTGAGTTCGGCGGCGGTGTTCGCCACGCACCTGCCGAAGTCGGCCATCGACCAACTGGTCGACGGCCCGATCGACGTGCTGATCATGAACCAGAGCTTCATGGCCAAGGGCCTGGACGAGGCCCACCGCCAGTGGAGTGCGAAGAATCCGCAGGGCTCGCTGGTGCTGATCGGGGAGGAGCCGCGGCTTCTCAACTGCGCCTTCTTCCTGCACTCCTCGCACCTGGTGCAGGAGATCAAGGACATGGTGAAGGCGACCTTCTGGCGCAAGCTCTCGGGCCGGCCGGCCGAGCTGCCCTTGCCACTCTCGCCCTACCTGGTCTACCGGCTGGGCGTTTGTCCGGCGGACCTCTTCCTCAAGCTCGGAGACAACAACTGGGTGAAGCTCTTCCACAAGGGCTCGCCCTTCGGCGAAGAAGAACAGGAGAAGTTCGAGCAGAAGAAGGTCAAGGAGTTCTACATCCTGCCCGAGGACGTGCAGACGGCCATGGGTCACTTCGAAGACCTCTTGAGCTCGCTGAAGGCGAGCAGTGACCTGGGAGAGCACCCGCAGTCCCTCGTCGCCGACGCCACGGAGTTCATCTGGCACGCGCTGAAAGAAAACAACTTCCGCGAGGAGATCCAGGTGGTCGCCCAGACGGCCATCCGTCAGTCTCTGGCGCTGGCGCGCAAGGAGCCCCAGCTCAAGAGCTTCATGGACAAGATCCTGCGCCCGGAGCACAGCTGGATGGTGCGCCACTCGCTGCTCATCACCCACGTCGCCTGCGCGCTCTCCACGAAGCTCGGCTGGACCAGCGAGCAGACCTACCTCAAGATCGCCACCGCGGCGCTCCTGCACGACATGTGCCTCCCGCGCCTGGACCAGGATGAGGACGTGTGGCTGATGGCGATGGAGGGGCAGAAGCTCAAAGAGGGGATGGACCTGGAGATGAAGGCCTTCCTCCAGCACCCCATCGAAGCCTCGCAGATGATCCGGCGACACAAATCGATCCCTCCGGACACGGATAAGATTCTGCTGGAGCACCACGAGCTGCCCGATGGCAAGGGCTTCCCGCGGGGCCTGCCGGCCATGCAGATCTCTCCGCTGGGCTCGGTGTTCATCTTCGCTCACGCCGTGAGCACCATCCTGTTGCACGAGCCGGATCCGAAGAAATGGACCATGGGCGCGCTCCGAGAAGGCCTGGCGGGAGATCGCTGGAGTGGCGGACATTTTAAGAAAGTCTGGCAGGCCTTCGAAAATTCAAAGCTTTTCGAGGAATGACGTAGGGGCAGTGAAGTCTTTTGTCAGAAATGTCTGCTTCTCGGTAGGCAAAAGATTTCTTTAGAATGGTTCTAAGTTCTGCGAAAGAAAAATCAGGGATGATTCCACTTGAGAAGGATTTCAAGGTCAATCGAGGACCTAAGAGCGCCTGTGCAGGGCGCTTTTTTTTTGCCAATTCTACTTGCACGATAAGAAAGATTATCGTGCATGGCGGGTCTAAAAAAAGGGCCCCGGAGGGGCCCAATTTCTTTTTAAGCCGCTTTAGGACCCGGGATCGCCTCGTCGATGAGATGGTTGACCACGTCCTCCGGCAGGCCATCGTAGCTGGCGGCCTTGAGGATGATGTTAAGCTTGGCGTTGAGCTTCCCGAGGTTGAGCTGGGTACGATGGTCGGTTTCACACTCGAGGATGGCCTCTTGGATCAGGTCGCGGTACTGGCCGATGAGGCCTTCTTGGAATGTGCTATTCGGGGCGTTTGTTCTCAAAGCGATTCCTCCTGGGAAATGGCCTCATTGGGGTTAAGCGCCATTCTAAACCTCCCCAAAAAGCGCCAAGGTCAAATCTTCTAAAAAATCCTAGAGTCCCGCAGTTTCGGACAGCTGGCAGGGCCCCAGATAAGTTGTTTGGCCTAAGATCAGGCCGAAATTGTGGCCGGGGGCAAAGATCGTTGGCGCATTATTCTGAGGCCGGTTAGAATAATAATAAGAGTTTAATTCTTTTAGGTGAGTGGCCATGGGAAAGGGAAGTCCAGAACTCCAAGCACTTAGAGCGGAAGGCCGCCGCCTCCTGCCGGGGATGGAAAAAGAAATCAACTGGCTCTTGATGTGCCTGGTGGCGCAGGGCCATGCCCTCATCGAAGACCTGCCAGGCATGGGGAAGACTACCCTGGTGCATTTCCTCTCTCATGCCCTGGGCCTCGAGCTTAAGCGCGTGCAGTTCACCAGCGACCTTTTGCCGGCCGACATTCTGGGCTCCCCGATCTACCGGCCGCAGACGCAGGACTTTGCCTTCCGGCCTGGCCCGGTGTTCACCGAAGTGCTGCTGGCCGATGAGCTCAACCGTGCCCCGCCGAAGACGCAGTCCGCGCTGCTGCAGGCGATGGAAGAGCGCGAGGTGAGCGTTGACGGGAGTACCTACCACCTGAGCGAAAATTTCACCGTGGTGGCGACGCAGAACCCGCAGGGCATGGCCGGCACCTATCCCCTACCGGAGTCTCAGCTCGATCGTTTTTTGATCAAGTTTTCCCTCGGCTGGCCCCAGCTCGAGGCGCAGCGCCTGCTGCTCAACGGAGAAGACCGGCGCACGCAGATCAAGCAGCTCAACGCCCTCGTGCCCGCGGGGGGCCTCGCGCGCTGGCGCAAGGAGGCGCAGGACGTCACCGTCTCTGAGACCCTATTGGATTATGTACTGCGCTTGGTTCAGCGCTCTCGCCATGGCACTCAGTTGAAGGGGCTCTCCCCGCGCGCCAGCATCGAACTGGTGCGTGCGCTCAAGGCCTGGGCCTACCTCTGCGAGCGCACGCACGTGCTGCCGGAGGACGTGCGGGAGATCTTTCCTCTCGTGGCGGGCCATCGCCTCGGCCCTGCGCTCGGCGAGGTGCTGGCCGAGCACGAGCGGGCCCGGCAGATCTTCGAGGACGTCGCGGTCTACGAATGAAGTTCCCGGCCTGGGTGGAGGAGCGGCTCAGAAGGCGCACGCAGGTTTATCTGCTGCCGACGCGCGAGGGCCTGTGGTGGCTCGGCACTGTGCTGCTGATCTTTCTCATCGGCCTGGGCTACAG
>DAIPJL010000106.1:0-10025 GCA_036770305.1 Bacteriovoracaceae bacterium
TAGAAGCGGTTAACGAGTTCGTTCTTCTCGAAGAAGTACGCGATCTCGCGGTCGGCCGAAGCCAGAGAGTCCGAGCCGTGGACCGAGTTCTCACCGACGGACTTTGCGTAGAGCTTGCGGATCGTGCCAGGAGCGGCGTTCGCCGGGTTCGTGGCACCCATGAGCTCGCGGTTCTTCGCGACGGCGTTCTCGCCTTCGAGCACCATGAGCATGACAGGGCCAGAGGTCATGAAGGTCACGAGCTCGCCGAAGAAGGGGCGCTCTTTGTGCTCGATGTAGAAGCCTTCGGCTTTTTCCTTAGAGAGCTTGGCGAACTTCGCCGCGGAGATGCGCAGGCCATTCTTTTCGAAGATCGCAATGATGTTCCCGATGTTGTTGTCGAGGGTCGAGTTAGGTTTCACGATGCTGAGTGTTTTTTCGATGGCCATGAGATTTCTCCTCTTAAAGATTTTTAACTAATTATACTTTCTTCAGGACTTCGGCAACTTTCTGCCCGAGCTCCGCGGGTGAGCGCGCGATGGTCACGCCACACTCATCGAGAATTCGGAACTTAGCTTCCGCCGTGTCGTCGCCGCCGGAGATGATCGCACCGGCATGGCCCATGCGCTTGCCGGCCGGAGCGGCAGCTCCGGCGATGAAGCTCACCACGGGTTTCTTGAAGTTCTTCTTGATCCAGCGACCTGCGTCCGTCTCCGCCGAGCCGCCGATCTCACCGATCATGATGACCGCGTCGGTGTCCTTGTCTTGGTTGAACATCTCGAGCACGTCGATGAAGTTCGTGCCGTTGACCGGATCCCCGCCGATGCCGACGCAGGTCGACTGGCCGATCTCGCGCTGAGTGAGCTGGAAGACGGCTTCGTAAGTGAGTGTGCCCGAGCGAGAGATCACGCCCACGCGGCCCGGCATGTGGATGTGACCGGGCATGATGCCGATCTTGCACTCACCGGGAGTGATGACGCCCGGACAGTTGGGGCCGATCAAGCGCGACTTCGATCCCTTGAGGGCGTTCTTCACCTTGATCATGTCTTTCACCGGAATACCTTCGGTGATCGCGATGATCAGCGGCATCTCGAGTTCGATGCACTCGAGGATCGAGTCGGCCGCGAAGGGCGGCGGAACGAACACCATGGCAGCGTTGGCACCCGTCTGATGAACGGCTTCGAAAGCTGTGTTGAAGACCGGGATGCCCTCGTGCTTAATGCCGCCCTTGCCGGGGGTCACGCCGCCGACGACCTGCGTGCCGTAGTCGCGGCACTGGAGCGAGTGGAACGAGCCCTGCTTGCCGGTGAGCCCGAGAGTGATCAGGCGGGTGTCACGGTTAATCAGAATGGCCATGTTAGTTTCCTCCCTTGGCAGCGGCGACGACTTTCTTAGCAGCGTCAGCGAGGTCGTCCGCGGCGATGATCTTGAGTCCCGATTCGTTGAGCATCTTCTTGCCCAGGGCCACGTTGGTGCCCTCGAGGCGCACGACCAATGGGACCTTCACGCCGAGCGACTTCGCCGCGGCGATGACGCCTTCGGCGATGATGTCGCACTTCATGATGCCGCCGAAGATGTTCACCAGGATCGCCTTGACGTTCGAGTCCTGGAGGATGATTGAGAATGCTTTCTCAACGGTCTCCTTGCTAGCGCCGCCGCCGACGTCGAGGAAGTTGGCAGGATTGCCGCCGTTGAGCTTGATGATGTCCAGCGTCCCCATCGCAAGGCCCGCGCCGTTGACGAGGCAGCCGATGTTTCCGTCGAGGGAAATGTACGAAAGACCGTATTTTCCAGCTTCGAGTTCCTGGGCACTCTCTTCAGAGGGGTCGCGCAGGGCTTCGATCTCGGCGTGGCGGAAGAGCGCGTTGTCGTCGAAGTTCAGCTTCGCGTCCAGCGCGATGACGTCGCCGCTCTTGGTGGTCACGAGCGGGTTGATCTCCGCGATCGAGCAGTCGTACTGCATGAACATGTTGTAAAGGCCCTCGAAGAACTTCACGGCCTTCGTGAGCTGCTCACCCTTGAGGCCGATGCCGAACCCGAGCTTGCGGCCCGCGGCTTGCGTGAAGCCAGCGGCCGGATCGATGATCGCTTTGATGATCTTCTCGGGTGAGTCGTGCGCGACCTTCTCGATCTCGACGCCGCCCTCGGAGGACGCCATCATGACAAATTTCCCTAGCGAGCGATCCAGAACGATGCCGACGTAGTATTCCTTGTCGATGTCGCAGCCCTCTTCGATGAGCACCTTGAGAACTTTCTTCCCCTCGGGGCCCGTCTGGTGAGTCACCAGCTGCATGCCGAGGATGTCCTGGGCGTGCTTCTTGACCTCGTCGACCGACTTCGCCAGGCGAACGCCGCCGCCCTTGCCGCGGCCACCGGCGTGGATCTGTGCCTTCACGACCCAAATCTTTCCGCCGAGTTTGTTGGCCACTGCCACTGCTTCGTCAGCGGTCGTAGCAACACCACCGCGCAACACACTGATGCCATGGGAGCGCATGAGCTCTTTGGCCTGGTATTCATGAACATTCATTCGGACTCCTTCGCAACTTAGCTCTAGACTTCGATAGGCAAATACCGAATCATTATAGGCATTTAAAATTCGTCGGCAACTAAACTTCGAGAGGAAAACTCCATGGCGCAGTACTTTGCTCTACACCCAGCGACATTTAAACTCGACGGTGGTGCGATGTTCGGCATCATTCCTAAACCACTCTGGGAAAAGCAGATTCCGGCCGACGAATTAAACCGGATTCATTTAAGCTTACGCGTTTTGTGCATCAAGACTGATACGCGTGTCATTTTGATCGACACCGGCATCGGTGACTACCATGACGCGAAGTTCGCGGACCGCTTCGCGATTCAGGGCCGCGCCAATCCTCTCGTCGAGGTCGTTCAACAAGAGTTAAACATCCCACCGCAGGCCGTGACCGACCTCGTCGTCACCCATCTACACTTCGACCACGTTGGCGGCCTCGGCGACCAAAAGGCTCAGTTCATCTTTCCCAACGCGCGCTTGCACTTGCACCGGGCCCACTACCAGTACGCCCTCTCCCCGACCATCCGTGACGCCGGTTCCTTTCAGAGTGAATACTTTCGGCCCGTGATCGAGGCCCTCGCAGTCGCTCAACGGATTGTGTGGCACGACGGCGAACGGGGCGTCCTGCTGAATGACGGAGCCTACACCCTGAACTTTCGCACCAGCCACGGCCACACTCCGTGGCTGATGCACCCCTTCGACGACAAGTTCATCTACATGGCCGACCTGGTCCCGACCAGCGCGCACGTGCCGCTCGCCTGGGTGATGGGCTATGATATCGCCCCCGGCGTGAGCACGCAGGACAAGGCGAGCTTCTACCATGACATCGCCGCGCAGAACCTGGTGATGATCTTCGAGCACGACATCGGTTGCGCGGGGGCGCGCATCAGCTGGGACGGCAAAGCCGCGACGATCACCGAGCGCCTCTCTTCGAGCGGGAAAAAGCTAGAGCCCCTCGTCCTCTAGCTTCCGCACGGAGTTCGCCTGCGCTTCGAGTGCGAGCCTCTCGAGGTTTTTCCTCTCGGCTTCGAGAGTCTGTCGCAGGGCCCGGAGCTCCGCTTCGAGGTCAACTCGCTGCGGGACCTTCTTGTCGCGCTGGAGCTTCTCGATGAAGCTCATGCTCAGGTGCCCCACCTTTTTCGCGGCGGTGTTGATCCCGCTCTGCTGCGCCATGAGTTCCACTTTGAGCTTCAGGTCCTCGACCGCGAGCTGAGTGAAGTCCTCGTCGTTCTGGACCACGAAGTTGGTCAGCAAACCTCCGAAGCGCAGGGTGTAGGCGTCGACCACGCGCTGGAGCCGCTCGGGCCAGGGGTATCTGCGCTCCAGGAGCTCGGCGAAGACCGTCTCGACCTGCAGAGTGAGAGCGATCATCGTGCGGTACTTTTCTTCGATGTCACGCCAGGCCCGGCGCGTGCGCACGTACACCGCACGCTGGGCCTTGCGGCGCTCGCGCGTCGCCGCATCCAGTGCCTGCTCGAGCTCTCGTGGCTCGCCGGCGTAGAGCGGTGCTCGGAAACGGTACTCCCGGCGCGCGAGCGGTGCGGCCCACAGGGCCCGCACGCCGCTGGCCTGGCAGTCACGCCGGACGAGTTCAAACTGGTAGAAGCCGGGATGGAGCTTTTCCCCGGCGCTGAAGCTCAGGCGCTCGAACACAACCCAGCCTTTGGCGCCGAGGGCCCGTCCCTCGAAGTGCTGCTCCGCTGTGCCCAGGTTGTCCGCAGCCGTTGAGGTGGCGCGCAGCTCGTAGCTACACTGCTGGTCGACCTTATCTAAGAAGGAGAGATGCGAGTAGTCGCGGCTCACGACGACCCGCGGGAGGAGCTCTCCGGCCGGCAGTTCGGCGTACGCATCTCTAAGAGAGCGGAAGAGCTCCAGGGACACGGAGTCGGGCCGGACGAGCTCCGGCGTCTGCGGCAGAGTCCAGAGACTCGCGAGGGTGAGCAGGACGAGAGCTGCGACGCCGGCGAGAAGCCACGCGCGGCGATCTCCACGCGCGGGCGGGAGCACTTCGGCGCTGGGCTCAGCGGCGACAGCGTACTCGGGCTGCGCCTTTAGCGCGAGCTCCGCGGCCTGCGCCGAGAGGTAGGCTTGACGCAGCTCCTGCAGCTTCACCGCCGCGGGCCAGCCGCGCGCCCAGACGTCGACGTCGTCGAGCTGCGGCTCACGGAACTGGCGCACCTCGAGCTCTTCTAAGCTGAAGGGCCCTTCGTGAGCGCCGTCACGCACGAGGTACCACACGCGCTCGCTTACTTGCGGCAAATCCTCTATACTTCTATCCATGGACAAGAGTTTAAACCAATTTTTTGCTCAGCGCTCGCAAGAAAGCCTCGCGGCGAGTTTTCACGAAGGGCCCGTGGACGCCGAGACAGTCGTTTTCCTGAGCTCCCCGTGTGACCGAGGCGTACAACTCAACGGCGGCCGCCTCGGTGCGCGCTGGGCGCCTCCGGTGTTGTTAAATTCTTTTAAAAGACTGGCGCGCCCGGCGGGCCCGGAGTCGCAGCAGCGCCTTCACCACCAGAGCTTCTCTGTGAGAGAGCCGACGGGCCCTCTCGAAGATCTGCAGCAGGCACAGAGCGCCTGGCTGGAACGCTTCGTGGGCCGCTCGCCGGTGCTCCACCTCGGCGGTGGCCACGACCACGTACTTCCGCTGCTCCAGGCCCTCGGCCCGGCTCCGGTGTGCGTGCTGAACGTCGACGCCCACCTCGATACGCGCACCGATGACTGGGCCCACTCCGGCAACCCCTTTCGTCGTTTCGCGCAGTCGAAGGGCGCGGCCTTTCGGCTCTACCAATTCGGCATCCACCCCTTCGCCAACACCGCGAGCACGCAGAGCACTCTCCCGCGAGGGGCGAGGATGGACGTCATCTCGCGCGACGACTGCGAGAGCAGCGCACTGGTGCGGCAGCGACTCCTGCAGCTCGAGGCGCAGCTGCGCGAGGGCGAGTTCGTCGTCTTCAGCCTCGACTGCGACGCGCTCTCCGCCGGCGAGGTGCGGGCCGTGAGTGCCCCGAACCACCGGGGCCTCACGGTCGAGTTCGTCCGCCAGCTCGTCTCCTTCTACCTCGACCTCACTCGCCGTCGCGGCCAAAAACCCGTCTTTGGTATCTACGAGTTCAACCCTCTCTATGACGACTCCGCAGGCTCCGGCGCAAGAGTGATCGCGGGGCTGATGTACCAGATGGTCTTTGATCGCTAGCAAGGCAAAAAAAAACCCGCTTAGAACTAAGCGGGTTTTTTTCGAGAGACATCGAGGGGTCACGAGAATCCTTCTCAAAACCACTCACACACACACAAACATTCTAGCAAGACTCGTGCCAAGTCATTCATCGTGCGTAGATTTTTCTTCACGATGTGCTTTCAGTGAGAAGACGCGCCGCGTACCATCGCTCGCATGTCAAAGCTATGACGATTGAGCTTTTGCAACGTCAAAAAGCCGACTATCCGACAAAGACCATATGAAAATACTTTCAAAGCTTTAGCGAAAATCAGATAATCATCTCGTTTTATCTCAAACACCTAGATTTGCTCTAAGGCAAAGGAGTTTCCCATGCTTCGTTCTTCTGTCCTCAGTACTCTCGCCGCTCTCCTCGTTGCCGTTGGTTGTGCTTCTAATAAGCCAGCTAACAACCCTGACTCCCTCACCAACGCTGGCGCCAACAATGGCCTTTCGCTCGAGCTCAAGGGCGACTCCGACTCGGGCACTGCCGGCGGTCTTGCGACGGTCTACTTCGGCTTCGACTCTTCGAACCTCGGTAACGACGCCAAGGCGACTCTTAAGGCGAACGCAGAGTTCCTCAAGGCAAACGCTTCAGTGGACATCCAGGTTGAAGGCCACTGTGACGAGCGCGGCGGGATCCAGTACAACCTCGCTCTCGGCGAGCGCCGTGCGAAGGCCGTTCGTGACTACCTCGTCGCTCTCGGTGTTGCGAAGAAGCGCGTATCCGTCATCTCTTACGGCAAAGAGAAGCCGGTTGCCTTCGGCCACGACGAAGGCGCGTGGAACAAGAATCGCCGCGCCAACTTCGTCGTCACTGCTAAGTAATGTTTCAGACGCTGATCCGCTCTGCGCTTAGCGTCTGTTTCCTTCTCGTCTTGGGAGCGTGTGCCCTCGTGACCACGCGCCCCAAGGTTGAGATGAGCCTTGCCCAAGCCGCCTTCATCGCCGCCAAAGAAGCCGGCGCCGACACCCTCTCCCCGACCACCTACCGCAAAGCCGAAATCTACTACCTCAAGGCGAAGTCTGCCTATCGCCGCAAGTACTTCAACAAAGCGCAGGAGTACGCGCTCCTCTCCAAGCAGTTTTCGGAGAAGTCGGAGTACGAAGCGATCCGCAAGAAAGCTCTCGAGGGCAGCACTCCTTAGAATTGCCCAAGCTCACGCGAGGCCCTAGAATAGGACGAGAACGGACTCATCCCTAGGAGCATCCCATGGCCTGGCGCCTCGCTTTTTTGACCTTCCCTCTTCTCCTCGCTGGCTGTCTCAAGACGGCGGAACAAGTGCGCCGTGAGCAGCGCATCGAGAGCATGTCGCAGGAACTCTCCGACTCGCAGAACATCGTGGCCGATCTCACCGTGCTGCTGAAAAACCTCCAGGCGCAGATCGACACGCTCAACGGGCAAGTCGAGGAGATGAAGCGGCAGGATGCGCAGCAGGTTCAGGAAATCAAAATGCTCGACCAGAACCTCACTCTTCTGAGAAAAGAAGCCGACGAGCTGCGGACGCTTTCGCAGGCGCAGGGGAAGGAGATCGAGCAGCAGCGCGGCTTCATCGAAAAGGTCACGGAAAAACTCGGCAAGCTCAACGCGCCGGCGGCCAAGGCTTCCAGTGAGCCAAAGGACGCGAAAGACGACCTCGCGCGGTCGCGCAAGCTCATCGCGCAGAAGAAGTACGCCGAGGCCCGTAGTCTTCTGGAGGGCATGGTCGGCGACGCCGGCCTCTCGGCTGCGGACCAGAACAAGGTTTTCCACGCGCTCGGTGAACTCGAGTTCGCGCAGAAGAACTGGGAGAAATCTCTCGTCTTTTTCAGCAAGATCTACACCAAGTACCCGAAGTCCTCGCTCGCGCCCTCGAGCCTCCTCCACATCGGCAAGGCCCTCGACCAGCTCGGCAAGAAGGCCGAATCCGCCCAGGCCTTCGAAGAGCTCAAGGCGAACTATCCCTCGAGCGCTGCCGCTAAAGAGGTGCGATGAGACGCTGGGCCCTGAGTCTCATCTCCCTGCTCTTCCTGGCGGCCTGTGCACAGTTCGTCATGAACTTCGACGGCCGCTACTTCGAAGAAATGGACGTCGCGACCGGTGCCACCCACAGCAACCTCGTCTTCTCTCACAACGTGAACGGGGAACTTAAGCCCTGCGGCTGCCGTAAGTTTCCTCTCGGGGGACTCGAGCAGGTGGCCGGCGCTCTCTCGCAGCTCACCGGGCCCACCATCTACGTCGACACGGGGGACCTGTTCTTCCCCTCTCCGGTTCTGCCGGATAACGTAAAAAAATCTCTCGCCCTTTCGGCGAAAACTCTGGCGCAGGCAATGGACCAACTGGGACTGAAGTTCTTCGTCCCCGGTGACCAGGACTTCGCCCTCGGCATCGAGTGGCTCAACGAAATTTCTCGCCAGCACAAGTTCACCTTCCTCGTGGCCAACCTGCGCGACGAGAAGGCGCTCAAGGTGCGGCCCTGGGCGCGCCTGAAGGTGGGAGGAAAATCTCTCGTCTTCATCGGTGTCGTTGACCCGGACCTTCTCACCGGGGGACACGCGGCGGCCTTCGGACCGGTCAGCGCAGCGATCAGCTCGGCCCTCGCCGATGCGGCCCCGAGAGCTCACGAACTGGTCGTCCTTCTCTCCCACGGTGGTATGGATAGCGACCGGCGCCTCGCACAGGAATTCCCTCGCCTCAACTGGATTCTCGGTGCTCACTCCCAGAGCTACACCACCTACCCAAGCGAAGAGGGCGACACCAAGCTCGTGCAGGTGCTCTCGCGCAACCACTTCCTAGGCCACGTGCGCATTCCCCTCGGAGCTCAAGATCAGAACCTCGAGTTCAAGCTCATCGAGACGCGCGAGGAACTCGCGCAGGTCCTTTCGCCGAACCCTATGACAGGACTGCTGGCACGCTGGAACGACGACTACGCGAAGGTCCAATCGTCGGAGCAGATCGGTGCCATGGCCGGTAAGACCGCGAGCCTAGACCCACTCCCGAGCTTCAACTCCTGCGTGGACTGCCACGCCAAGCAAGTAGACTTCTGGCAGGGCACGGCCCACGCCAGCGCCTGGCACACGCTCGTCGCCCGCAAGGCCGACAACGATCCGAGCTGCGTCGGCTGTCACTCGGCCGGTTGGCAGCACCCGCAGGGCTTCGCCAGCACCAAGGAGCGCGTGCGCCTGAGCGACGAGACGACCGCGGAAAAAAATCTGCGGGCGTACTCTGAGGCGCTCGCGAAGCTCTACGCGCCGGTGAAGTCTGTGCGCGCCCTCGCCGTCGCCGATCGCAGGAAGCTGGCGAAGGCGCAGCTCAAGCTCATCGACGCCCACGGCATCTCTCACGACTACGGCAACGTCCAGTGCCTCAACTGCCACGACAAGACCCGCGAACACCCCTTCGACGGGAGCCTGCAGGGAGACAACTCGCAGATGAGCGCGCGCTGCCTCTCGTGCCACACCGCGGACCAGTCGCCCGAATGGTACCAAAACGCAAAAGTGAACAGCACTGTCCTGGCCCAGAAGCTCAAGGCCGTCAGCTGTCCGAAGAAATAGCATGCGCACCATCCTGGCGCTCGAAACCAGCTGCGACGACACCTCCGTCGCGATCCTCCGCGAGACCTCGGGGGGGCCCGAGCTCTGCGTGCTGGCGTCGCAGAACTCGGAAAAGCTACTAGCGAAGTGGGGCGGCGTCGTCCCGGAGCTGGCCGCACGAGAACACGTCAAGACCCTCGGCCCCTTGATCGCGGTGGCGCTGAAGGAGGCGAAGCTCGGCTTCGACGATATTAGTGAAGTGGCCGTCACCACCGTCCCCGGACTCATCGGCGCGCTGCTGACGGGGCTGAACGCGGCGAAGACGCTGGCGCTCATCCACCGCTGGCCCATCACGCCCGTGCCGCACCTCTGGGCGCACCTCGAAGCGATCCACCTCACGCAGGAGATCAGCTACCCCTACGTGGGCCTCTTGGTGAGCGGCGGCCACACGCTGATCGTCAAAGTCTCCGCGCCGGACCAAGTGGAGGTCCTGGGCCAGACGCTCGACGACGCCGCCGGCGAGGCCTTCGACAAGGGCGGCAAACTGCTGGGTCTAGGATACCCCGCGGGCAAGCACATCGATGAACTTGCACAGCAAGGAAACCCCAAAGCCTTCTCGTTCCCCGTGAGCCTGCTGCGCGATCGCCCAGGAAAAATGTCTTTCTCCGGCATCAAGACCTCGCTGCGCGTGTTCCTGGAGAAAAATCCCCACGCTCCTTTGCCGGACGTCTGCGCGAGCTACCAGAGCGCCATCGTGCGCACGCTCACGCTCAAGCTCTCCGAGGT
>DAIPJL010000107.1:0-9990 GCA_036770305.1 Bacteriovoracaceae bacterium
AGGCAGATGTAGCTGTTGGCGCTGCCGAAGACCTGCGGGCCGCCGATGTTGATGCCGTTCTTCTTGAACTGCAGGCGCACTCCCGCGCCGGAGCCGGTGGCGGAGTTCACGGCGACGCAGAAGGCGCCGGCGCCGATGGCCGCGTTGTAGAGGTTGCAGGCGACCGAGTCACAGGAGCGGAAGCCGCCGTTTTGCAGCGAGACGCCGTCGATGGCGGTGACCACCATGGAAGTGGAGGGCACGGGTTCGAAGGGGGCGGCCGCGAGCTGCGGCATGTTCGGCGCGTAGGCGTAGATCGACCACTGGATCGAGTCGTAGACCACGCCGCTGGGCGAGCGCAGCTCGGCGCGCACCACGTGGGGGCCGACGGTCAGCGGGTTATCATTGGGAAAGGGAGTCGCACCGGCCTCGAGGAAGAGCGGCGCCTGGTTGTTGCCAAGAGTTGCCACGCGGGCGCCGGACCAGGAGACCGGACCGAAGGAAGCCACCGTGCCGTTGAAGGACCAGTAGAGCTGCCAGGGCGTCGTCGAGAGCGGGACGTCGGTCACGTCCACCGCCAGGCGAGTGGCGGTGAGGGCGTTGGTGAGCACCGAGAAGCTGGTGCCGGAGACCGAGGAGAGTGAGGTGTTGAGGGCAAGCTTCGGCACAGGTGCGCCGGTCACGGTGAGGGCCCACTGCGCGCTGGTGGCGAGCACGTTGGACGGGATGGCGTAGATCTCGGCCGCCAGGGTCCACAGGCCCGGCACGAGGCCTAGGTTGTTCGGCACCAGGCCGTAGTTCGAGCTCGCGAGGTTGGTGTTCACCTGCACCGGTGAGCTGGAGTAGCTCACGCCGGAGGGCGGGTAGAGGCGCCAGCGGATCTCGAAGCCCTGGTTGAGGGGATTGTTAACCGTGACAGTGAAGAGCGTGGTATCGAGCTGGCCCTGGGCGACGGTGACGTTCGAGACGATGGGCGCGCGCGAGCCGATGGAGATGCCGGAAGTACTTCCGCCGGAAGTGACGGGGACACAGGTGCGTGAGGTGGAGTTGAAGACGCTACCGGAGCCGCAGGCCTGCTCCTTGGCGGTAGGTAAACAGCCGGCCAGGAGGGCCAGCATCACGGCGATGATAAAGGTTGTACTTCTCATGACTAAAATTCCCTTCTTAGTCTTTTTCCCAATGGCTTCTCGGTCATTTGTGGCCAAGTCCTTACAAAGTCATGACCGAGCAAATTCTTCCCCTATTGTCTCACTCAGGTGGGGTAAGGGAATGATCCGGATTAAGTGCTTGATTTTTATGGGCAACGCAGAGCTGTGATAGTTTTTTGTTTATCCGGCAAGCCACAAAAATAAGGCACAAAACTCATTTTTCTTCGTGTTTTTAAAACGTTAAGCTTTTGGGAGTGGTTCACTTCAGGCAAGGAGCGCTTTGATGAATCTGTGGAAAATGGTGGGCCAGATGGCCAATGCAACGACACCCACCCAAGGGCAAGGCAAAGTGATTGCCCTCATGAACCAAAAAGGTGGAGTGGGGAAGACCACCATGGCCTTCAACCTCGCCCACGCGCTGGCGCGCCAGGGCCTCAAGGTGCTGTGCCTCGACATGGACCCGCAGTTCAATTTCTCTTCGCTCTTCGGCGTGAATCCCGCCGAGCGCACCACCATCCACCAGCTCCTGCTCAACTCCGTGAAGGAACTCAAGGCGCTGCACACGCCGGTGCTGCTCGACGAAGCGATCGTGCGCACCACCACCGCCGACGGCACGGAGATCCACGTGCTCCCCGCGGGCCAGGAGCTCTCCGGCTTCGAACTCACGGTGGCCGGCATCACAGCTCCGCGCCAGCTGATCCTCAAAAAGTTCATCGAGAAGAACGAGCTGCGCTCGCGCTACGACATCATCGTCATCGATGGCCCGCCGACGCTGGGCCTCTTAGTGGTGAACATCCTCTGCGCCGTGGACGGCGTGCTCTATCCCTTCGTGCCGGATTCCTTCTCCCAGCAGGGCCTGAGGAACATCCAGCAGGTGCTAGAGGACATCCGCGAGATGGAGATCTGCACGGTACCTAAGAACCTCGGCTACATCCCCAACCTCTTCGACCAGCGCCGCAAGCAGGCGAAGGACGACTTCGCGCGCATCCACCAGGAGCTCGGCGCAGGCCGCGTCTTCACGCCCTTCACCAACCGCGTGCAGTTCACCCGCGCCCAGGGCCAGGGCAAGTCGGTCTTCGACTTCGCGGGCCAGGAGTTCCGCGAGATCCAGGAGCAGTTCACCAACATGGCGCAGACGGTGCGCGGGGAGCTCAACGCATGAAACAGAAGAATCCCCTCTACGTCGTCAAAGGACAGGATGTGCAGGAGGCCAAGAACTGGTGGGACCTGATCGTGAAGAAGCTCGAGCTCGCGCCGCTCATCAATTTTGTTCAGGCCATGTTCACCATGCTCCTCGAGCAGGTGAAGAGCTACCCGACCTTCGTGCTGGTGAAGAACCTCATCGACCAGTGGATGCTCCAGCTGGTGCCGCTCCTGCAGCAGCTCTCCGGCGTCTTCCAGCGCGCCTAGCGCTTGCGGCGCAGGGCCTTCGGGACCGAGCCGTCGACTCTGTCGGTGGACTCGCGCTCTTCCACGTACTCGCTGTCTTCGCCGAGGGCTTCCGCGCGCGCGTCCTGGAAGCGGACTTCGTCCCGGAAGTAACGGTCTTCGATCTTCTCGATCCCGGCGGGCATCTGCGTCGGCGCCGGGCCAGACTGCCGGGCCAGATCCAGTCGCCGGTTCTCGCCCCACACGCGCGCCTTCGGGGCCTCGGCCCTGAGGTACTCGAGCTCCTGGGCGAGCTGCAGGGCACGCTCATCGGCACCGAGGTCTTGGGCCAGGGTGGGGAGTGTGTAAAGCAGCAGGAGGGGCATCACAAGGAGCTTCATCTGTGATAAGTATGGCGCTCTCTCAATGGGGTGACAATGGGCAGGGAAAAAATCGACCCACGGGATCTGGAGCTCTCGAGCTATCACTACGATTTGCCGAGCGAGCTCATCGCCGAAAGGCCCGCGCCGGGCCGGAGCAACTCGCGGCTCTTAGTGGTCGACGAGAGCGCTCACGCCCACCGGCGCTTCAGCGAGCTGCCGCAGCTCCTAGCCCCGCGGACCACCCTGGTGCTTAACCGCAGCCGCGTGTACCCCTGTCGCCTCTTGGGCACGAGGCCCAGCGGTGGAGCCGCGGAGGCCTTCATCCTTTCGTTGAGGCCCAAGGACGGACTCTACCCGGCCCTGCTGAAGGCCAGCGGTAAACGGCGGGTGGGAGAGCGTTTTGTCTTCGGTGATCTCCAGCTCGAGCTAGGTGAGATCGGCGGCGACGGAGAGTTCTGGCTCAGGCCGATCGGCGTGGAACTGGTGAGCTACCTGCTCGAGCGTGGGGCGATTCCCATTCCGCCCTACATTCGCAATGGCCTCTCCGATGAGCGCGACAAGGAAGATTACCAAACCGTTTACGCGCGCGAGCTCGGCTCGGTGGCCGCACCCACCGCGGGGCTGCACTTCACGCCGGAGCTGCTGGCCACACTCGCCGAGCAGGGCCATCGCATCGCCTACGTGACCTTGCACGTGGGCCTCGGGACCTTTCGGCCGGTGAAGAGCGCCACCATCACCGAGCACCAGATGCACGAAGAGTTTTACTTCGTCGATGAAGAAAACGCCGCGCTCATCAAGAGCGCTCCCGGGCCCATCATTGCGGTGGGGACCACCGCGCTGCGCGCTCTGGAGAGCTCCTGGAGCGCCGAGGGCTTCGACTTCCCTTCGCCCGAGGCGCCGGGCGCCACGCGCATCTTTCTACACCCGGGCAAGCGCGTGCGCAGCATCCAGGGGTTGATTACCAACTTCCATCTCCCGGAGAGCTCGCTCTTGATGCTGGTGAGCGCGCTCGTGGGCCGCGAGCGCGTGCTCGCGCTGTACCGCGAGGCCATTGAGGAGCGCTACCGCTTCTTTAGCTACGGGGATGCCATGTTCATCCGCCGTGTGATATAGAGAAGGCCATGTTTCACCTCGAAGCCACCTCTGGACAGGCCCGCGCCGGCAAGATCACCACCGCTCACGGCGTGATCGAGACGCCCATCTTTATGCCGGTGGGCACGCGCGCCTCGGTGAAGTCCCTGTGGCAAGAGGATCTCGAGGAACTCGGCGCACAGATTATTTTGGGCAACACCTACCATCTCTTCTTGCGCCCCGGACACGAGCTCGTCGAGCGCCTGGGGGGTCTGCATCAGTTCATGAGCTGGCAGGGCCCGATCCTCACGGACTCCGGTGGCTATCAAGTCTTCTCCCTGGCCGATCTCAATAAGCTCACTGAAGAGGGTGTTACTTTCCAGTCCCACATCGACGGCAGCAAGCACCTGCTGACGCCGGAGAAGTCCATGCAGATTCAGCGCGCCTTGGGCTCCGACATCGTCATGGCCTTCGACGAGTGCCCGGCGCTGCCGGCCTCGCGCGAGAAGCTGCGAAAGAGTTTGCAGCTCACGCACCGCTGGGCCCAGCGCTGCAAGACCGTCGAACTCAAAGCTCACCAGCACCTCTTCGGGATTGTGCAAGGGGGCCTCGAGATCGATCTGCGGCGCGAGAGTCTGCAGGGTTTGGTCGAGTTGGGTTTTGATGGTTATGCGCTGGGTGGTCTTTCGGTGGGAGAGAAGAACGAAGAGATGGTCGCCCTCTGCCAGGACTTCGTGCCCGAGCTTCCAAAGGATAAGCCGCGCTACCTGATGGGCGTCGGAAAGCCCCTAGACGTGCTCAACGGGATTCGTGCAGGGTTGGACATGTTCGACTGCGTGCTGCCGACGCGCAACGCGCGCAACGGCCAGTTCCTGACTCATGACGGGCCATTAAATATTAAGAAAGCGCGCTTCGCGGAAGATCAGAGTGCGCCCGATCCCAGCTGCGAGTGTCGCGTGTGCCGGCGCTATTCCCGCTCTTATATCCGCCACTTGTTTAATGTGGGGGAGTATCTCGCGGGGCAGCTCATCAGCTTTCACAATTTGTTTTTTTATCTTTCTATGGTGAAGGCGGCGCGCAAGGCGATTCTGGCGGGAAGCTTTGACGATTATTACCAGACGTTTTATAACCGCTATACCTCAAACAAGTGGGAGTAATTATGGATTTTTTGATTTCTAGTGCCTACGCTCAGGCCGCTCCAGCTGCTGCGCAGCAGAGTCCTCTTATGTCGATGATCCCTTTCGTACTGGTTTTCGTGGTCATGTACTTCTTCATGATCCGTCCGCAAAAAAAGAAAATGCAGGAAGAGCAGAACTTCCTCTCCAAGCTCACGCACGGTGACGAGGTCTTCACGAAGTCGGGTATCCTCGGGAAGGTGAGCGGCATGACGGACAAGATCGTCACTCTCGAACTCGAGGGCGGCATGAAGATGAAGGTCCTGAAGTCTCACATCGGCGGCGCCTCGAAGGCGATCCTGACAGAAGGAAAGAACTAAATGTTCGGCCTGGGGTTCGGTGAAATTCTTGTCATTCTGCTGATTGCCTTGATTTTCATCGGCCCCAAGAAGCTGCCCGAACTGGCGCGCGGTCTGGGTAAGGGGCTGCGCGAATTCCAAAACGCCACCAAGGGCCTGGCCGAGCAAATCGATCAGGCGAAGTCCGAGATCCATCACACACAGCAAGAGATCACTGACGCAGTTCAGCTCGAAGAAAGTGGTGCCCAGCAGGTCGAGGCTGTTGCTGATGCCCCCGGCCGCGCCGACGAGACCAGCAAGCACTCTTCCTGATTCCGGGGAGTTTTCCCTAGCACCACCGCTACTTCTTGTTTATCCTTTTCCCAGTCTTTTATTTTCTGGGAGAAAGCATGGCCCGTACCTGGTGGATCCGTTTTATTGTCTTCAAACTCCTCGTCGTCCTCTCCGTTCTCGCGCTGGTCCCCAGCGTGACGAATATGGACCCAAAAAAGTGGATCTTTGAAAAGAAAATCAACCTCGGCCTCGATCTGCAGGGCGGCCTCTACATGGTCCTCGGCATCGACTTCAACAAGGTCTACAAAGACGAGCTAGTGACCTCGACGCGCAAGGTGCAGACCTACCTCAAGACGGAGGGCCTGGCGGTGACGATGGGGGAGCTGGATGTCACGGACCCGGCGGACCCGAAGCAAGAGATCGTCGTCGAGGGTGACCTCGAGAAGACCAAGGCGAAGCTCACCGAGTATTTCGGCTATACCCTGCGCCTGGTGAAGGACTCCGGCAACAAGCTCACTTACGCCCTCTCGCGCGACTTCCTGCGGGAAATGGAAAACACGGCCGTCGAGCGCTCGATTGAGGTCATCCGCAATCGTATCGACGAGTTCGGCGTCACTGAGCCGGAGATCATGTCCCAGGGGGAAGACCGCATCGTCGTGCAGCTGCCCGGCGTGCGCGACATTGACCGCGCAAAAGACCTCATCGGCAAAACCGCCAAGCTCGAGTTCCGCTTCGTGAACGACCAAGTGGGTGAGGCGCAGCTCGAGACCTGGGTACAGAAAGCGAAAACGGCTGGCATCGAGTACCAGAAGGGCCAGCGCTTCTCCGAGTACATGGAGAAGCTCAACACCTACTTGAAAGACGACCTGCCGAAGGGCTTTCTGATCTTCTTCGAGAAGACCACCAGCAAGGTGACCAACGAGATCACCATGATGCGTCCCTACCTTTTGGAAGAGGTTTCTCCTCTCGGTGGTGACGGCCTGGCGGAAGCCGTGGTTCGCATGGACCAGCAGCAGAACCGGCCCTACGTGGGCATCGAGTTCAAGTCCGACGGCGCGCGGATCTTCGAAGACATCACCGGCAAGAACGTCGGCCGGCGCATGGCCATTGTCCTCGACGGCAACGTCTACTCGGCGCCCGTCATCAACGAGCGCATCGCCGGCGGCTCGGCGCAGATCTCGCTGGGCGCGGGCGACTACAACAGCCTCCTCACCGAGGCCCGTGACCTCGCCCTCGTGCTGCGCGCCGGTGCGCTTCCGGTGGAACTCGAGTTCCAAGAGCAGCGCGTGGTTGGCCCCTCTCTCGGCGTGGACGCGATCGAGAAGGCCAAGGTCGCCGGCATGATCGCCAGCTTCTTCGTTTTCCTCTTCATCATGGTCTACTACAAGACGGCCGGCGTCTTCGCGAGTATCTCGGTGATGATGAACGTGCTCTTCGGCTTCACCATCCTCATGTTCTTCGGCGCCACCCTGACGCTTCCCGGAATCGCCGGGATCGCTTTGACGGTGGGGATGGCCGTGGACGGTAACATCATCATCTACGAGCGCATCAAAGAAGAGCTCCTCAAAGGAGTCGTCGCGAAGGAAGCGGTGGCCATCGGCTTCAGCAAGGCCTTCTGGACCATTCTCGACGCCAACGTCACCACCGCACTGGCGGGCATCATGCTGCTAAACTTCGGCACCGGACCGGTGCGCGGCTTCGCCGTGACCCTTCTCATCGGGATCGCCTGCACCGTGTACACTTCTTACTTCGTGACCAAGCTGATGTTCGACTGGTACGTGCGCAGCAACCGCCAGACCATCAAGATCTAAGGACAAGACCATGAAAATGAAAATCGACTACGTTAGCATGTTCAAATACTGCGTCACCGGCTCGGTGGTGATGGTCGTCGCCTTCCTCGTGCTCTTCTTCCAGAAGGGCCTCAACTACGGCGTCGACTTCCGCGGCGGCGCGGAGATCCAGATCCGTTTCTCCGCGCCCCACGAGACCTCGGAGCTGCGCACGGCACTGCAAGAGGCCAAGGTTCCGGTGTCATCGCTCCAGGCGATCGGTACGGAAGGCAAAGAGGTGCTGCTGAAAGTGCAGAGTGAGAAAGACGACCTCAACCAGGCATCGGCCAAGGTCTCCGAAGTGCTCGGGGCCAAGTACGGCGTCGGTCAGTTCGAAGTCTTGAAGAACGACATCGTGGGCCCGAAGGCCGGCGCGCAGCTGCGCACCTCGGGCTTCCAGGCGATGGCCTGGGCCATGCTGGCGATCATGATCTACCTCGCCCTGCGCTTCGACTACAAGTACGCTCCCGGCGCCATCGCGGCGACCTTCCACGACGTGGTCTTCATCATCGGCGCCTTCATCCTGACGCAGAAAGAATTTTCGCTGCAGATCGTGGCGGCCATCCTCGCCGTCATCGGGTACTCGGTGAATGACACGGTGGTGATCTACGACCGCGTCCGTGAACTCGAAGCCGAGATGCCGGGCTCGGACATCAAGGACGTCATCAACCGCGCCATCAACGAGACCATGAGCCGCACCATCCTCACCACCGCCACCACCTTCATCGTCAGCTCGGTGATGTGGATGATGGGCGGGGGAGTGATCCAGGACTTCTTCTTCGCACTGAGTGTGGGCTGCATCGCCGGAACCTACTCGACGATCTTCATCGCCTCGCCGGTGACGATCATGATCGACCGGATGAATCGCCAGAAACTGAGCACGGGGGCCAACAAGGCGGCCCTCTCCCGATGAGTCCGCGCTGGAAGTTTCCACTCCTGCTGGCGGTGCTCCTCAGCGCCGCCGCCTTCGCCCAGCGGGTGCAGGTCTTCGACGCCAGTGGAAAGCCGCAGCCGCGTTCCAACACCGTGAAGATCGAAAACGCTGAGCAGAAACCTTCCGAGGAGGGGACTGCGGCGCAGGATCTGAGTCTTCCGGGCGACGGCGCCAAGCTCGAGGGTGAGGGCGAGGGCGAGGGCAAAGGGCCCGCCACGGCGCCTGGAGAAGAAAAGACCAAAGAGCAAAAGCTGCAGGAAAAGCAGGCCGCCGAGGACCGCGAGCGGCGGGCCGCAGATCTGCAGGTCGTGATCGCGGCCATGCAGGACGGGAAAACGCTTTTCGATATCGCGACGGATGCGGAGCTAAAAAAAAAACTCATTAGCGCCTACGAAGTGAACCCCATGAGCGAGCTCCCGCGCGAGCTCGTGGAGAAGGGCGTCGAGGCCCAGCTGGCCAAGGCGAGCTACGGGAAGCTCATCACCGAGCACGCTCCGCGGATGAAGGAGTTCCTCGTCGAGGTGCTGCACGACCCGCAGGCCCTCGGGCAGCTCTTCAAGATCCTCGACAAGGGCGACGCCTTCTTCACCACCACCCAGTGGGTCTGCGGCTTCCTGGTGATCTTCTACTTCGTGCGCCGCTCGTACCTCTTCACAATCGAAAACCCTATCCGCCGCCGCCTCACGGGGATGGCCATGAGTTTCGCCTTCTCGAGTGGAGTGCTCTTCAGCTACTACTTCCAGGTGCGCAAGGAACTCGCTCCGACGCTGGAGATCTTCTCAAGCGTCTTCCTCTAGTTTAGTTCGAGTTCGACACCGGAATACAGCCGAAGCGACGATCGTGGGGCGTGTAGACCGTCGGGATGCCGCTCGGGTCAGGCCGCGGGGTACCGCCGGTGTCCTCCGAGCACGTTCCCGTACCGACCTGGTCCGGGGTGATCACCACGTACTCTTTCTGGAAGCTCTTGCGCACGTAGGGCGACACGAAGTCGAAGGGGAAGTAGAAGCGGATGGTGTTGTTCCGCAGCGAACTCGTGGTGGTGGGCTGGGTCGGCAGCCGCGTCGTCGGGTGCAGGTAGAACCACACCTTCTTCATGTCGCTCTCGCGCACCACCAGGATGTCCTGCGGCAGACACTCCACCTGGCCCGAGTCGTTTACGAAGGTCATGGTCTCGCGCTTGCCGAGGTACACACCTTCGGTGTCCACCTGGAGCACGTCGCCGATCGCCTTCAGGGCCTTGTCGCCGGAGTTGTAGTGCACCTGCTTCGGACAGTAGGCCACGTTGCCGGCGGCCACGTCGTTGAAGTAGCTCATGTAGAAGCCCAGCGCCTGCACCGAGGAAGCTGTGTTGCCGACCTGGTTGATGGTCGGGCCCGAGCTCATGCGCAGCTCGAAGAAGAGGTTCGGCACGCTCGCGAAGGGTGTTCCGTAGTCGGCGGCCTTCTTCGCGATGATCTCGTTGACGTCGCGGCGGCCCGACTGGTCGATGTCGAAGAAGCGGATGTCGTCCCAGCTCCACAGAGCGTAGGAC
>DAIPJL010000108.1:0-9928 GCA_036770305.1 Bacteriovoracaceae bacterium
GCGCGGCTGCGCGGTGGTGTACCGCTACGGCCGCGGCGAGCGCCGCGCCCTCCTGCGCCTCGAGGCCGAGGCAAAAAAAAAGCGCCAGGGTCTCTGGCGCTTGGGGGGCATCATGGATCCCGGGGCCTACCGGCGCAAGCTCAGAAGGCGAGGCGCAGGCCGGTAGCAAACGAGTACACCTCGGTGCCGAAGACCTTGTTGGCGTGGGCGAAGACGCGCACGTAGGGGAGGTTGAGCTGGAGGCCTGCGAAGCCGCGCAGGAAGAGCGGGTTCACGCGGCCCTTTTCGTTGATGTCGGCGGAGGCCTGCACGTTAGCGGTCTGACCACCACCACAAACGCCATTTGTACAATTAAGTGTGCTCGGGGTAGCATTCAGGTCGCCTTTACCTTGCGCTTGTCCAAAGTTGATATCGGTGGCGACCCCACCATAGAAACTCATCACCCAGAGGAAATTGACGCCTGAAGAAATTTCTAGAGGAATCGAATGGGTGGAAGTGTCGATGCTCGCGGTTGGATTTGCCGTGATCTGACCGGTGATTGTGCTGCCGGCGCTGGTTTCGTTAACGTTTTCATCAATTTTGCTTTTGAAATTTAACTTTGCTGAACTGTATTGGTACCCCGAGTGGAGTCGCACTCCGTCCCAACCGAAGAGTCGGTTACCGTTCCCGTCGATCCACTTGTAGCTCCCGTTGAAACCGAATGAGATCAGGTCGGCTTTGACATTGTTATCGTCGAAATCACGATCCAGGTCGAACTTGAAGAAGTTTGCCATCACTGTGAGTCGCTTTGGATCCATTCCCAGGAAAGTGTTATCGGCAAATGCAGCCATGTTTAGGCCAAGCTGCACCGATCCCATAACCCCTGCACCAGATAGGTCACTGTCGAACTCTTTATTCTTCTCCAGGTCAGCTCCCAGGCCGACGCCTGCACCTATGGCAACTGTCTCAAAGTGGGTGATGTAATCCGTTGCAGATCCCTTCCCAGCCGCGGCTTGGGAGTTGGCCATGCCTTCCATGAGTCGCTTAGGCTCAGCTGCAGGAAGGTCTTGGTTGATCTTGTTCTGAATTTTGAGAATCTCAGCGTCAAACACTGCGTTCACGGCTGCTCCCATGTCATTGGTCCGCTGAAGGCGAAAAATTTGCGCCTGAACGAGAGTCGGGAGAAGGAGGAGGGTGGTGACGAGTAAGGCCTTCATGGTGGGGGTCATCCTTTTCGATGCAAGAGTCATAACTTAGATATTTTAGCCACTTCGGGCCCGGCGCGGGGGAAATAGTGATTGCCGTGGTGGGAAAGGCCCGCTATAACAGGCCACGTCAATTTAAAGAGGTTGGTTATGTCGTTTGAATCCCTTGGTCTGCACCCGAGTTTTAAAGATTTTTTCATTGAGAAAAACCTCACGCAGCCAACCCCCGTCCAGCGGCAGACAATTCCTCTTGTGATCAAAAAGAAAAGCCTAGTGGCGGTGTCGGAGACCGGCTCCGGGAAGACCCTCGCCTACGTGCTCCCGCTGATGCACCTCCTGAAGCTCGAGGAAGAAAAGCACGGCCCGGTCACCGAGCGCTCCACGCCTCGCGCTCTCATCCTCGCGCCGACGCGCGAGCTCGCGGCGCAGATCTTCCAGGTGGTGAAGGGTGTCACCCACCACGTGAAGCTGCGCGCGCGCCTCTTGAGCGGCGGCGACTCGCACGCCAAGACGAAGAGCCTGGCCTCGTCGACCTACGACATCCTCATCGCTACCCCCAGCCGCGTGAAGAGCGCGCTCAAGAACAAGGAGCTCTCGCTCGGGCACCTGCGCCACTTCGTCATGGACGAGGCGGACAACCTCTTCGAGATGGGCTTCAAGCGCGACATCGAGCTCATGCTCTCGCTGGCCGACGAGTCCATGCTGCAGCTGGGCTTCTTCACCGCCACGCTCCCGCCGACCTTCGACGCGTTCCTGCTCGAGCGCTTCCCGGGCAAGAAGCTCGAACGCGTGAGCTTCGAAGCATCGCACCGCCCGCAGACGCGCATTGATACCTACAACGTGCGCGTCGAGCCGGCAGAGAAGAACCACATCGTGCGCCTTTTCCTCGAGAAAGAAGCGAAGGGCCGCGGCATCGTGTTCACCAACCAGAAGAACCAGGCCGAGGACGTGTACAAGTTCCTGGCGCAGAAGCTGCCCGGTCTGAAGATGCGCCTCTTGCACGGAGACATGAAGGCCGAGGAGCGCCAGGAGGCGCTGGCGAGCTTCGTCGCGAAGAAGGCGCAGGTGCTGGTCGCCACCGACGTCGCCGCCCGCGGCATCGACATTCAGGACCTCGCCTGGGTGGTGAACTACGGCCTGCCGAAGAGCGCGATCTACTATCTCCACCGCTGCGGCCGTGTCGCCCGCGGAGGCAAGCGCGGTATCGTGTACAACCTGGTCGCCTCGCACGACTCGAAGATGGTCCAGGAGATCAACCAGGCCATCGCTGCGCAGACGCACCTCCCCCTCGAGGCGCTGCCGGATGCGAAGCTCAACCAAGAGGCGCGCGACCGGGCCAAGGCGCGCAACGACGCCAAGGTGAAGAAGAAGGTCGAGCAGATCGCTACCCGCGACAAGCGCGCGCGCGAGTCGGACGTCTGGGTCAAAGGCAAGAAGGTGCGCGAAGCGCGCCGGGGCGCTGGCCGCGCGTTGAAGAACCGGCGCTAGAGCTCGAGGAAGCGCTTGATCTCGTCGGCGCGGGCCTTCGTGTCGTCGTAGCCGAGCTTCATGAGAGGCAGCGTGTAGCTCTTGTCGAAGGCGAGGTAGCTCAGGAGGTCCATGCCTTCGTTGCCGCTGACGCCGATGCCCTTGAGCAGGTAGCGCAGCACCGGCGGGAGCTCTTTCGAGAGCTGCGCCGTCATGGCGCCGAGGTCCTGCGAAGGTCGCAGCATCAAGATCGGCACGGGCCTTAGGTTCGAGAAGTGCTCGCGGCGGTGCTTCTCGTCGACGTGGTAGAGCGTGTGGTTGATGCGCGAGAGGCGCTCCACGTCGCCTTCGAGGGCGTCTAAGAAGACGGCGTTCATGAGAACCCCGGCCACCTGACCGACGGTGGGGTTGCGGTTCGGCGCGAAGGCGAGGCCCTGCATGCGCTCCACGGAATGTGGCGCGCGGATGCCGATGGCGATGAGGCGCTCGGCGCCGAGGTGGATGGCGGGCGAGAGCGGCGTGGTCTGGCGGATGCAGCCGTCGGCGTACCAGCTCTCGCCGATCTTGACCGGTGGGAAGAAGATCGGGATGGCCGAGCTCGCCAGGATGTGATCGGCGCTGAACTCCGCGGTGGTAGAGAAGCGATCGGTGCGCGCCCACTCGGTGACTGCGTGCTGCGAACGGTGGAACACCACGCTCGAACCGGAGTAGAGGTTGGTGGTGGAGACGGCGAAGGCGCGTGGAGCTCCGGCCTTGATGTGGCGGTTGAGCTCCGTGAAGTCGACCTCGCGCTCGATGAGCTCGCGCAGGGGCCCGGTGTCGAGGAGGTGGTTGACGCTCGTGCCCTCCGGCTTGAGGCCACCGAAGACGGCGCCGGCGAGCCACTTCGAGCCGAGCTTGCCGATGGAGAGCGGGTTGAGCTCGAAGATGTCCTGGGGCCGCAGGCCCTTCCACAGGTCCCAGAGCTGGCCCGTGGCCGTCTCCCAGTCACTAGCGTTGGCCGCGAGGTAGACGGCGTTGATGGCACCGGCGGAGTTGCCGGTCACCACCGGAAAGAGGTCTTTGCTCAGGCCCGTGATCTCGTAGATGGCGCGCAGAGCGCCGACCTGGTAAGCACCGCGGGCGCCGCCGCCGGTGAGGACGATTCCGTTACTCATGCACTGAGTATAGCAGGTTCAGGAAAGTCTGCGGGCCAGTTCTTGGGCCGAGCGAATCGCTCCGGCAACCGTCGGCGTGAGGAAGCCGTCGCCGAAGAGGAAGAGGCCGGGCGCCGCTTCGAGGTAGGGAAGTTCGTGGGCGAGGCGGGCGCGGGAGTAGCGCCACTTCTTGAGCTCGGCGTGTTTGAGGTTGCGCTCCCCCAGGAGCTCGGCCAGTAGACCTTTGAGCCGCTGGAGATTCTTGGTGTCTTCGTCTTCGAAGTGCAGCTCGGAGAACTGCGCAGATGCGATGAGCGTCACGCCGGTGGCCGCGAGGTCCTTCTCACCCTGGAAGTGCAGCGCGTGGCCGGCGCGCTCGAAGCTCGCGTCGCTCGGCTTGCGCGCGTCGAGGAGGAAGAGGCCCACCAGCGCCTTGTCATAGGGGAGTTGCCACTCGGGCCGCGTCGGCAGATCGCTGGCGGCGAGCAGCTCGAGCGCCTGGGGGACCGGCGCACTGAGGGCAACCTGGCGGGCGAGGTGCTCGCCCTTGTCGGTCTCGACGCGCCAGCCCCCGGAGATCTGGACGAGCCTGCGCGCGCGCTCTTCTTTACGGACGTCGACGCCCTCGGCGAGGGCCTTGGCGATGGCGGTGATCCCCTGGGGCCCCGCAGTGCCGCTGAACACTTCTCGACAGACCTTATCCTCGGGCCAGGCCTGCAGGCCGTGGTCGAAGCGCTCTTCGCCGATGCGACGAGTGGCCAAACGGCCCCCGACCCCGCGGGATTTTTCCAGCACCGGCGCGCCCGTGCGGCGGGCGAGGGTGAGCCCCGCCACGCCGGCGCCGATGATGAGGAGCGGGATCACTCCATCTGCTCCAGCGTCTTGTCGAGCTCGTCGAAGCTCTGGAACACGCGCACTTTCTTGTTGCGCGCGCTCAGCTGCTTGACCACCTCCGGGTTCCCGACGATCCACAGCTCGCCGAGCTTCTTGGCGTGCGTGAGGATGTCTTCGATGAAGGCCGGCAGCGGCATCTTGAGGTTGCCGAGCTGGCCCACGCCCAGGATGAGGATGTTCGCCTCGATCGCGTCGACGGCCTCGGTGATCGAGGGCGCCGGCAGGTTCGAGCTGAGGAAGAAGAAGTTCATCTGGTGCTGGCAGCACAGCAGCGCGCTCTGCATGATGTCCATGAGGTAGAGCTCGCCCTCGGGCGTGGCCAGCGCGATCTTGTTGGCCGACTTGATCTTCTTCTCGTAGTGGCCGTAGATGATGTTGCCGACGTGGAACTTGATGATCGCGATGAGGGCCGTGATCTGCGCGGTGGAGAGCTGGCCCTGCTGGCGCCGGTGCTCGACCTCCTTCAGGAGTGGCTGAAGGATTTCCAGCGCGAAGCCGCCGGGCGAGAGCGCCATCTTCGCCTTGTTGAGCTCGTGGGAGATGATGTCGACCTTGTAGCCGGCGAGCGCCATGAGGAGGTTGCGGCGGGTCTCTTCCGCGTTGATCTGGATGCGGATGGGAGAGTTCTGCGCGGCCACGATGGCCGACTCGCGGGAGTGCGTCAGCTTTTCGTAGATCTCCTTGAGCTCGCTGTCGGGCAAGCGCGCGATCTGGCCGATCGAGTTGCCGAGGTTGGTGAGCTGCGAGAGCAAGGTCAGACGTTCGATTTCTTCGGTGGAGTACTGGCGACGCCCCGTGTCGGTGCGATCCGGGCGAAGCGCACCGTAACGCTTCTCCCAAGCTCTGATCGTGTGAGTACTTAGTCCGGAGATCTGTGCCGCCATCTGAATGTTGAAGTATTTCATGGGGAACTCCTTGTATGAACCCAATCTATCTACATTAGGCCACAATGTGCTCCCTGAAAGCGCACTTGTCTAACCGTTGATTAGCTTGAGGTGGACAAGGTAAGCTATTGAGAATCCTTGAGCTTTTGTGAATCTGTCGCTATTGTTCTAAGAAAGATCAAACTTATGTGAGGAAGCCATGAAGGTACTTGTCACCGGTGCAACCGGGTTTGTCGGTCGTGTGATTGTTCGCCAGCTCCAAGAGGCCGGAGACGAGGTTGTCGTCCTCACTCGTCACATCCCCGGAGCCGCGCTCGCACTGGGCAGCCGCTGCACCTACTTCCAGTGGAATGGCTCCGATGCGGCCCCCGCAGAAGCTTTCGCGGGCGTCCACGCCGTCATCAACCTCATGGGTGAGGGCATCGCCGAGAAGCGCTGGACTGATGCGCAGAAGATCCGCATCTACAACTCGCGCATCGACGGCACCCGCGCGCTCGTTGCGACCATGAGAGAGCTCGGGGCTTCGGCGCCGAAGACACTGGTTTCGACCTCCGCCATCGGCATCTACGGCCCGCGCGGTGACGAAGAGATCACCGAGAGCGAGGCCGCGGCGTCCGACTTCCTCGCCCACGTCTGCAAAGACTGGGAGAAGGAGGCGAAGGTCGCCGAGAGCTTCGGCACGCGCGTCGCCATCATGCGCGTCGGCGTGGTCCTCGGCCGCGGCGGCGGTGCACTCGCCAAGATGCTGCCGGTCTTCAAGCTCGGCGGCGGAGGCCCGCTGGGCTCCGGCAAGCAGTGGATGAGCTGGATCCACATCGAGGATCTCGCGGCGATGTACGTGCGCGCGGCGAAGGAGAGTTCGTTCTCCGGTGCCTACAACGCGACGGCGCCCTACCCGGCGATGAACCGCGACTTCACGAAGGTGCTCGGCAAGGTGCTCAAGCGCCCCACGCTCGCTCCTGCTCCGGCCTTCGCCATGGAGCTGGTGTTCGGGGAGATGAGCACCGTGCTCCTCGACGGCCAGCGCGTGATCCCCAAGCGCTTCCACGACGAGGTGCACTTCCACTACCGCTATCCCACCCTCGAGATGGCGCTGAAAGAAACCGCTTACTAGTTCGATCGTCTCACGCGGGCCATGTGACCTGCGTGAGGCGCGTCTGTTCTTCGACGCTGAACTTCACGCCGCCCATGCCCAGGCCCGCCTGGCGATGACCGCCGAAGGGCATCTCGTCGACGCGCCAAGCGGTGTGGTCGTTGACCACCACGCTCATCGCCGGCAGCTCGTGCGCCCAGCGCTCGAGCTCCGTGTCGCTGCGGCCGAAGACGCTCGCGGCGAAGTGGTAGGGCGAGGACTCTAGCTCCGCCACGAGGGCGCGCTCGTCGCGCCAGCGCAGGAGGTTCACCACCGGGCCAAAGGCCTCCTCGCGCATGAGCAATGCTCCGGCGGGAGTGTCCGCGAGGACCGTGGGTGTGAGGTAGCTGCCGGCGCGCTCCTCGGGCGCCAGCAGGAGCTTCGCGCCGAGCGCCTGCGCTTCGTGAATCCATGTCTGCAGTCGGACCTTCTCCCCTGGACGAATCAGGGGCCCCACGTCGGTGTCGGCCTCGCGCGCGTCGCCGGTCTTGAGCCTGCGGGCCTCGCTCACGAAGAGCCGGCAGAACGCATCGAAGACCAGCTCGTGGAGGTAGATCTTCTGCGTCGAGATGCACACCTGGCCGGCATGGTAGAAGGCTCCGCGCAGGAGGGCCCCGACCGCCTGGGGGAGGTCGGCGTCGGGCAGCACCACGGCGGCGGCGGTGCCGCCGTGTTCGAGGGCGAGGCGCGTGCCCGGAGCGAGGAGCCGGCGCAGCTGCCAGCCTACGCGTGCGCTGCCGATGAAGCTCACGTACTGGAACTCGGGCCTTGCCACCAGCGCTTCGATCTCCGGTACCTCCGCGTGCACCAGCTGCAGCGTGTGCTCCGGCAGCAGAGGTGCGAGGTGTTCGATGAGCCAGTGCGCGCAGTGAGGAGCAGCGGGCGAGGGCTTGAGCACGACGCTATTTCCCGCCGCCAGCGCCGTCCCCACCTGGTGCGCAAGCAGGTTGAGCGGATGGTTGAAAGCGCTCAGCGCGAGCACCGGGCCAATCGGGACGCGATGGAAGCGAAAGCGCTTGGCCGCCGCGGCTGGGGAGCTCGCTGCGAAAATTCCGCTCGGCGGAGCCGCGAGTTCGAGTGCCTCGCGAGCGCAGAGCTCGAAGGTCAGGGCCGCGCGCTGGACCTCCAGGCGCGCGTCCTTGAGCGGCTTCCCGCCGCTCGCTGCAATCATCTGCGCGAGCAGCTCGCTGGCCCGCGTGATTCCTTCGGCGATGGTTCGGAGACTCTTCGCGCGCGCAGGGCGCGAGACCGACTGAAAATGTGCGTGTCCTGCGAGCGCCCGCTGCGCCACCCGCGCGACGTCTTCAGAGGTCAGCTGCTCGAAGCTCCCCAGCGGCGTGCCGTCGTTGGGCGAGAAGACGTCGCGCCACGGGCGCGGTGCCGGAGGTAGCGCGAGGGGGTAGCGTGCGTTCGGGGTCCACATGGTCTTCCCTTTTATTCCGGGGGCGTTTAGACTGGTACCATGAGTCTAACTTACTCGGCGATGATCGTCATGCTGGCCCTGGGGTCGGCCTGTAGCAAGAAACCGGTGGTCTACTCGAAGGAGCAGATGTGGGCCTTCTCGCCCAAGGAGGGGCGGGATCGCATCGAGATCGTGCTCGCCCGCGACATCAACGACGCCATCCCGTGCTCCGACTACGGGCCCGGCTGTCTCTCCGCCCATCGGCTGAAGACGCGTGACCTGGAGTTCATCGCGGTGGAGTTCGCCACCCCGGATGAGGCGGAGAACTCCGCCAAGAAGATCTACGCCTTCACGGTGCAGAACTGGCTCTTCGACGACGTCGACGGCGAGCCCCAGCTCGAGGACTGGCTCCGGACCTACTACAGGCCAAAGTCATTTAACCCGAAAAAGCAGCGGTGAGCTGAGGAAGACTTTCTCGAAGTGCAGCAGCTTCTCCTGCCACTTCTGTTTGAGCCCTACCGACAGGGTGCGGTCGGCGCGCAGGACGTCTTCGAAGAGCCGCACCCAGCGGCCCACCTCGCCGCGGTGGATCCCCAGCGGCAGGTGCGCTCCGATGACGTCGAAGGGAGGACTGGATTTCGGAAGGGACTTCCCTTGGAGCTGGATCTCCCAGAACTCGACGATGCGCGGGATGTGGACGGCGAAGTCTTCGATGCGACGGAAGTGGTAGCCGATGAGCACATCCGCCTTCGCCTTTTCGTAGAAGGCTTCGACGATCGGCGCGAGCTCCTCGCGTGTGCTCACGAGAGCAGGCCGGGCGCTCGTGCCCAGCTGCCGCTCTTCACCTGTCGGATGCCGAAGCCCTGCGAGCGGAAGAACTCCTCTTCGGCGTCGCTCGTCAGTTTGATCGGGGCTCCAGCGCGCAGGAGCACGACCTTGCGCACCTCCGGGAGTTCGTGCGCCTTCAGGAGAGCGTACTGCACGTAGAGTGCGTCGCTCACCAAGGGAGCGCTGGCCGGCTCAAGCGGGAAGGGCTCGACGAAGAGCGTTCCGGCAAGGCCCATCTGGTAGTGGACGAAGCCGAGGAGACGGCCCTGGTGCTGGAAGCTGAGGATGCCGCCGGGGAGTTTATCGAGGAGCTCCTGCATCTCCGGGAGAAGCTTCAGCTCGAGGGCCGCGCGCTCCGCCGGCGTCGGCGCGTCGCCGAGGACGACGGCCTTCTGCTTGTGGAGCTCGCGCCAGTTCTGCGTCAGCTCCTGCTGGTGCTCCGGCGTGAGGTCGGTGAGGTAGTCTTGGTAGTTGCGGTGCCGGCGTGGCCAGGCTCCGACGAAGCGCTCGGTGCGTTCACTGGCGTCGAAGTGTTCGGGCCACTCGGGCTTCGCCGGAGCGTCGCCGCTGGCGGTGAGCGTGAGGCCCACGACGTCCTCGCGCGCCGCGAGTTCCTTCCAGAGCTCCTGCATCTTCTCCTGGCCACTGCGGCCGAAGCGCTGGTCGAAGAGCGCGGGGCCGTCGAAGCCATGGCCCAGTTCCACGCGCGCGCTCTTCCAGTGCTCGATGCTGCGGTCGAAGAGCCGACGAACTTTTTGCCAGGCCGTGAGCTTTCGCTCGAGGTCGATGCGCTTGAAGCGCGCCTGGGCGATGCCCACGGGGGAGTTGTGGGTGGGGCCGAAGAAGAGCCAGTAGTTGAAGGTCTCGTCGCTCGGAGACTTCGCCTCGTGCTCCTGCCAGCTCTTGAAGCTGGGCCAGTGCTCCTGCATCAATTCTTCGATGGCCGGAATGAACTCCGGGTCGATCTCATTGAGCGAATGGAATTTCTGCACGAGTAGCAT
>DAIPJL010000109.1:0-9870 GCA_036770305.1 Bacteriovoracaceae bacterium
CTACGGCACGACGCTGGTCTGCGGCTTCGCGAAGATTCACGGCTACCTCGTCGGCATCGTCGCCAACAACGGCATCCTCTTCTCCGAGTCGTCGGTGAAGGGGGCGCACTTCATCGAGCTCTGCGGCCAGCGCAAGATTCCGCTCGTGTTCCTGCAGAACATCACCGGCTTCATGGTCGGCAAGCAGTACGAGAACGAAGGCATCGCCAAGCACGGCGCGAAGCTCGTCACGGCGGTCTCCACCGTGCAGGTTCCGAAGTACACCGTCGTCATCGGCGGCTCCTTCGGCGCCGGTAACTACGGCATGTGCGGCCGCGCCTACAGTCCGCGCTTCCTCTTCATGTGGCCCAACTCGCGCATCTCCGTCATGGGCGGCGAGCAGGCGGCCAACGTGCTCGCGACGGTGCGCCAGGACGGCCTCAAGGCGCAGAAGAAGCCGCTCATGAGCGAGCAAGAGCTCGAGGCGTTCAAACGGCCGATCCTGGAAAAGTACGAGAAAGAAGGCTCGGCCTACTACTCGAGCGCGCGCCTGTGGGACGACGGGGTCATCGAGCCCACCAGCACGCGGGACGTGCTAGGCCTGTGCCTCGCCACTGGCCACAACAGAGACTTCGGCGACGCCAAGTTCGGCGTCTTTAGGATGTGATATGCAAACTCTAAGAGTCGACGAGAAGGCGGGGGTCGTCACCGTCACAATGAATCGGCCTGAAGTACACAATGCGTTCAATGCGGAGTTCATTTTAGAAGCCAGCGAACTTTTCGCTCAGCTCGCGACGAAGGACTATCGCCTGTTGGTGCTCACCGGAACCGGCAGCTCCTTCTGCGCCGGTGCAGACCTAAACTGGATGCGCTCCATGAAGAGCTGGAGCGAAGAGGAGAACTTCGCCGACTCGAAGAAGCTCGCGGCGATGTTCCGCAACCTGAACGCGGTTCCGTATCCGGTCGTGGGCCTCGTCAACGGTCACGCGCTCGGTGGCGGCGCGGGCCTGGTGTCCTGCTGCGACTTCGTCATCGCCTCCCAGAAGGCGCTCTTCGGCTTCACCGAGACCCGCCTCGGCTTGCTCCCGGCCGTGATCTCGCCCTACGTGATGGCGAAGATTGGGGAGTCCCAGGCCCGCGCCTGGTTCCTGTCGGGCGAGCGTTTCACGGCCGAGGAGGCCCTGCGGATGAACCTCGTTCATCGCGTCGTCGTCCCAGAGGAGTTGGAGGCGGCCCTAGAAAAAGTAAGAGCGAGCTTTCTGCTGGCGGGGCCCCGCGCCGCGCGCGAGGCCAAGTCGTTGGTGTTCCGTGTGCGCGTCTCGCAAGACGTAGAAGACGAGACATGCCGGCGCATCTCGAAGATCCGCATCGGCGAAGAGGCTCAGGAGGGCATGCGTGCGCTGCTCGAAAAAGATAAGCCGCAGTGGGTGAAGGCATGAAGATCAAAAAAATTCTCATCGCTAACCGCGGCGAGATCGCCCTGCGGGTCATCAAGACGGCTCGGGTACTGGGGATCAAGACCGTGGCGCTCTACGCCGATGATGACCGAAGCCTTCCTCATGTGTGGCAAGCTGATGAGGCGATCGCTCTCGGAAGTGGTGAGCTCAAAGACACCTACCTCAACCAAGAGAAAATTCTAAGAGCCGCTCAAGCAACCCACGCCGATGCCATTCATCCGGGCTACGGATTCTTGTCCGAAAACGCGCTCTTCTGTGAAGCCGTCGAGAAAGCGGGGCTCATCTTCATTGGCCCGACGGCCCGCGCGATTCGCCTCATGGGTGATAAGATCGGTTCAAAGATCGAAGCGCAGAAGTACCACGTTCCGCTCATCCCGGGCTACCACGGGGACGACCAGAGTCCCGAACGACTTCTCAAGGAAGCACAGGCGATCGGCTTTCCGGTGTTAATTAAAGCCTCCGCCGGTGGCGGGGGGAAGGGGATGCGCATCGTTCACGCGGAGGCGGAGTTCCTCGCCGCTCTTAATGGAGCGAAGTCGGAAGCGAAAAAAGCCTTCGGCAACGACGCCGTCCTAGTGGAAAAGTACATCACGCAGCCGCGCCACATCGAGGTGCAGGTGATGAGCGATACCCACGGGCAGCACTTCCATTTCTTTGAGAGGGAGTGCTCGATCCAGCGCCGATACCAAAAGGTCATTGAGGAAACACCGGCCCCTGGACTCTCGGCGAAGACGCGACAGGACATCTGTGAGACAGCGGTGCGGATCGCCCGCGGCATCGATTACCGTGGGGCCGGTACGGTCGAGTTTGTCATGGCGGCGGATGAGTCTTTCTATTTTCTAGAAATGAACACGCGCCTCCAGGTAGAGCATCCCATCACCGAACTCGTGACAGGTGTGGACCTCGTGGCGCTGCAGATCCGCGTCGCCGCCGGTGAAAAACTCGCGCTCAATCAGCAGCAGATCTTCCAGCGCGGCCATGCCATCGAACTGCGTATCTGTGCCGAGGACCCGGACAAAGGTTTCCTACCGACGGTGGGTAAAATTCAGCATATCGGCTTCCCCACGGGACATGGCGTGCGTCTAGATTGTGGCTATGTCGATGGCGCTGAGGTCGGAGTCAACTATGACCCGATGTTAGCGAAGTTGATTGCCTGGGGAACCGATCGCTCGGACGCTATCGCGCGCGTCTACCAGGCGCTCGACGAAGTGCGCTTCGTCGGCATCACTTCGAATCGAGACTACCTCCGCCGGCTCCTGTGTCATCCGAAATTCCAGGCAGGAAGAACGCACACGCACTTCATTCCGGATCACGCCGAGGAACTGAAGCCCCGGCAGGTGTCAGCGGCGGCAAAGGCGCTGGCGATCGCGGGCCACATCCTGACGAACAAAGCGTCGTCCAGTGTGGCGTCGCAAGGTAGTTCCGGTGTTACTCCGTGGACACAAATCGGTGGAGCGCGCCTATGAGAAAACTATCCATCAATCAGGAAACTCAAGATTTCGTCATTCACGCACTGAAGGGAGACGTTCTGGATCTAGAGGTCGACGGCGAGCGCTTTCGCTTCGAGGTCTTCGAGCGGCAGGCGAGCAAACTCGTGCTGCGAGACGGTCAGGGCGAGCTGGTGACCCTGTGGACAGAGAGCTTCAAGGGCAAGACCTCTGTGACTTTTGCGGGCCAAGACTTCCTCGTGGAGGAAACCCAGAATCTTACGAAGCGCTCTCAGGGAGGCGGAGGGCTCGAAGCTCCGATGCCCGGTAAGGTCTTCAAGCTCTTGGTGAAAGTCGGGGACAGGGTCGCAGCCGGAGACACTCTGCTGATCCTCGAAGCGATGAAGATGGAGCACGCTATCCGGGCGCCCCACGCCGGACTGGTGAAGCGTGTCCTCTACCAGGTAGGTGAGCTGGTGCAAGGCGGCGCCTCCTTACTGGAACTGGAGGAGAGCAAGTGATTCGCATCGTCGAGGTGGGCCCGCGGGACGGACTGCAGAACGAGAAGGCCATCTTGCCCACCGAGGTAAAGTACGAGTTCATTCGTCTTCTCGCGGCGACGGGCCTGAGGGATATCGAGGTCACGAGTTTCGTGAAGGCGCCGGCAATCCCGCAGATGACCGACGCGAAAGAACTCTTCACCCGCGTGCGCGAAGAGCTCAAGCGGCCGGACATCAACTTCCCGTGTCTTGTGCCGAACATGCGCGGCTTCGAGGATGCCCTCGCCCAAGGTGTCAAAGAGATCGCTCTTTTTTCTGCAACCTCCGACGCCTTCACGAAGAAGAACATCAACGCCACCGTCGATGAGAGCTTTGCCCGCATGATTCCTGTGGTCCAAGAGGCACGAAGGCACGGTGTGAAAATCCGCGCCTATGTTTCCACGGCCTTCGGGTGCCCCTACGAGGGAGAGGTTCCGTTGGCCAAGCTCGTGGCGGTCACCGAGCGTTTTGCGAAGCTTGGCGTGAGCGAAATCTCTATCGGTGACACGACCGGTGTGGCAGCGCCTCGGCAGGTTGCGGCTGCGCTAAAACTTCTTGTGCCGCAGTTTGGCGCTAAGCTCCTGGCCCTTCATTTCCATGACACTCGTGGGATGGCGCTGGCGAACATCCTGCAGGGTCTGGAAGCTGGCATCACCACTTTCGATGCTTCGGCGGGGGGCCTCGGCGGCTGTCCCTATGCGCAGGGGGCGACGGGTAACGTCGCGACCGAGGATGTGTGGTACCTGTGCCATTCGCAGGGCCTGGAAACGGGGATTGATCTGGTGAAACTCTCGGAAGCGTCGAGCTATATTCTGCGACATGTTGGGAAAGAGACGCCCTCTAAGTTTTTGCGTGCCTATCTGAAAACGGGTGTGATTCGATGAACCCTTCCTACGAGCATTTGCAGATTGAAAGAAAAGAACATGTCCTCTGGATCTGGCTCAATCGCCCGGAGGCGAGCAATGCCTATTCGTTGAGCATGGTAGAGGATCTTCCGCGGGCGCTGCGAGCAGCGAATCGTGACCCGCAGGTTCGAGTGGTCGTCCTCGCCGCCCGAGGAAAAAATTTTTGCGCCGGAGGCGATCTCAAAGCGATGCGCGATCGCAGTGGTATGTTCGCCGGTGGTCCAAACGAGCTGCGCGAGCGCTACATGGATGGGATTCAGCAGATCCCACGTGCGATCCGCGAGCTACGTAGGCCCTTGGTCGCGATGGTGCAAGGAGCCGCCGTAGGGGCAGGCTGTGACCTGGCAGCGATGGCCGATCTTCGCATCGCAAGCACTGAGGCGAGTTTCGCCGAAACTTTCGCCAACGTGGGACTGGTTCCAGGAGACGGCGGAGCTTGGTTTCTCATTCGGGCCGTCGGTCATGCGAAGGCCACGGAGATGTTCTTCACCGCGAAGAGCTATTCGAGCTCAGAGGCGCAGCTGATGGGGCTAGTTCACGAGGTCGTCTCAGCAGAGCAGCTCGAAAAACGAGTGTCCGAGCTAAGCGCTCAACTCGCGAGTAAGCCACCGATCGCTCTGCAGCTCACCAAGCAGGCCCTGCATCACGCCTACGAGAGCAGCGTTGAAACCCATCTTGAACTTGCTGCGAATCTGCAGGCGATTGCCCAGCGCTCAGTGGATCACCAGGCCGCAGTCGAAGGACTGCTGAGCAAGACCGAGCGCCCCTATCGTTTCGAGTAGCTAAAGGTTGAAATAATTTTTTGACATCTGCTTGCGCCCTCCCAACAATGAAAGGAGGGGGCACCATGAATCTACTTCTCGCAAGCGTACTTTTTCTTCTCACCAGCTGTTCAACTATTCACTTCCGGTCGAATCAAACAATTCCAATCTCCTTCGAAGGGAATCCGCAGCACCAGAAGGAAGTCTTCATCCAGGGCCGGCGCGACTTCTTCTTCTGGGGGAATGACCCGGAGTTCAGCGTCGTTTTCGTCGACGAAGAAGTTCGCCGCGCCGGGTACCCGGCCCTTTCGAAAACCATCATCTACGAGCACAAAGACCCGCAGGACATTCTCATCGCCTTCCTGACCCTGGGGATCTACATGCCGAAAGGCTACACCATCACCGGGTACACCGAAGGTGGCGTGGCGCCCGTCTCCACACAGAATGACTAAGTAACGGACCGTCAGGAAGACAGTCTTCCAAGGATGGGTCTCGGGCCACGGATGGCCCACTTCTAGCCGAGAGACTTAATGAGGTCGGCGAGGAAGTCTTCCTTCACCGTTTCGATTTCCTCTTCACTCATCCCTACGAAGGTCGTTCGATCTTGGACGGTCATGAGTTCTTCGTGTCCCACGACGAAGCGGGAAGGATGCCGCGGGACATCCCGTCCGTAGAGTTTGCGCTGCTTGGCGTGGGTCATCACCAGGCGCTTTCGCGCTCGCGTGATCCCGACGTAGCAGAGTCTGCGTTCTTCGTTAATGTCGCTGTTGTCCGCAATCGTCTTCTTGTGCGGCAGGAGCTCCTCTTCCATGCCGACGAGGTACACGTAGTCGTACTCAAGTCCCTTAGAGGAGTGTAGTGTCATGAGAGTCACTTCGTGTCGGGCTTCGTCGCCACCGCCCCCGCGGGTGTCTTGCGAGTCCGCCAGCAACAGGCGCTCGACGAAGCTTCGCAGAGTCGCTTCGGCGCCGAACTTGTCGCTAAAGCGCTGCGCGGAGAGGATGAAATTTTCGACGTCTTCTTTTTTCCGGGACGCGAACTTCGTGTTGTCGTAGCTCTTGTCGACGAAGGCCAGGTAATCGGTCTTTGAGATCAGTTCGCGCACTCCGGCCACGAGGCCGTGCCTCTCGAAGCTCTCCTTGAGCTCGTGGATGAGCTCGGTGAAGGCAAGCCAGTCAGCTTTTTTGGTCTCCTGGGCATCTTCCTCGATGACGTGGAAGAGCGGTTTTTTCGACGCGCTCGACCGGGCCAGGAACTTATCTAGTGTGACGTTGCCGATGCCACGGTTGGGAGTGTTGAGGATCCGCCGTAGGCTCAGCTCGTCGCGCGGGTTGAGAATCACCGAAAGGTAGGCGATGAGGTCCTTGATCTCCTTCTTCTCGTAGAACTTCTGACCGCCGATGATCGTGTAAGGGATCTGGTTCAGGCGTAGCTGGTCTTCGAAGGGTGGGATCTGCGTGTTACTGCGGTAGAGGATCGCGACCTCCCCGAGGTGCACACCCTTCTTCTGTAGTTCGATGATGTCGTCGGCGACCACGCTCGCCTCGTGGTCGCCATCGGCCGCCGCCCAGAGAAAAGGTTTTTCGCCGCCCACCTGAGAGGTGCGCATGGTCTTATCTTTGCGCTTGAGGTTCTGCTTAATGACGGCGTTCGCGAGGTTCAGAATCGGCGCGTAGCTGCGGTAGTTCTCTTCCAGTTTCACCACCTTGGCCCCGGAGAAGCGCTGCTCGAAATTTAGGATGTTTGAGATGTCGGCGCCGCGGAAGGCGTAGATGGCCTGGTCGTCGTCACCCACCACGCAGATGTTATTGTGCGTGGAGGTCAGGCCCTGGATGAAACGGAACTGCAGGCCGTTGGTGTCCTGGTACTCGTCGACCATGAGGTATTTCCAGCGCTCGGAGTACTTGCGGGCAATCTCCGGGTGCGCCTCGAAGAGTCGCACGACGAGGAAAAGGATGTCGTCGAAGTCGAGGGCGTTATAGAAGCGCAGCTTCTCTTGGTAGAAGGGATAGACCATTTCCACCGCACCGTCGTAGGGGTTCTCAATGTCGTAGTACTCGGAAGAGGTGTACTCCTCAGGAGATATGCCCTTGTTCTTAAGCCAGCTAATTTTCGACTGGACCATCGACTTGTCGAAGGACTTGTTCGCCCGGTAGTTCTTGAGCCCCTCGCGGACGATGCTCATCTGGTCCGCGGAGTCGTAGATGGTGAAAAGGTTGTTGTAGCCCAAGTGGTGAATGTCCTCGCGTAGGATGCGCAGGCCTAGAGAATGGAAGGTCGAAAGCGTAAGCCCCTTGCGTAGGCGAGACTCCGGGACGAGCTTTCTCACCCGCTCCTGCATCTCCATCGCGGCTTTGTTGGTGAAGCTCACCGCGAGGATTTCTTTGCCGGGGATATGTAGGTTGGTAAGCATGTGGGCGACCCGGAAGGTCACCGTACGAGTCTTTCCAGAGCCGGCACCGGCCAAAATAAGCACGGGCCCCTCTATGGTCTGAGCAGCTTCGCGTTGTTGCGGATTAAGTCCATCGAGAGAAATCATAAGGATTTCTCAGTCTAGAGAACTGGCCAGGCCGTCGTCAAAATCTTCCCTCAATGACTTGATGTGGCAAAGGATATTTTTATGAGGGTTACGCATTGCTTAAGGAAAAGTAATCTGGCACCTTTTTCACTATGAAATATCTCAATACATCTGCTTTACCTTACGCCAACGGACCGCTGCATTTTGGGCATATTGCAGGGGTGTATTTGCCCGCGGATATCTTCACCCGCCATAAGAAACTTAAAGGGGAGCGAGCGGTGCACATCAGCGGCTCGGACGAGCACGGCGTGGCGATCATGCAGAATGCCCAGAAGGCGGGCCGCAAATACCAAGACTACGTCAACGATTGGCATAAGACTCATAAGGCACTCTTCGATCGCTATGAAATTCAATTCGATTTTTTTGGTCAAACCTCCAGCGGCTACCACCGCGAGGAGACGCTCAAGTGGTTCAAGGTCCTTAACGACAAGGGGCTGATCGAAAAACGCGCCGAACAGCAGCTGCAGTGTCAGGACTGTCACAACATGCTGCCGGATCGTTTCGTCGAAGGGGAGTGCTACGTCTGCGGGTACAAAGAGGCCCGTGGCGACGAGTGCCCGGACTGCGGCACCTGGATCGAGCCCCTGAAACTCAAAAATCCGGTCTGCAAGTTCTGTAGCTCAAAGAACGTTAAGGCCGTCGATTCGTACCAGTGGTACCTCTTGCTTTCGAAGTATCATGCTAAGTTCAAGGATTGGTTTAAAACCAAACAGGGCTGGCGCAAGAACGTCGTGCCCTTCGTCGAGTCTCTTTCAAAAGACGAACTCGTCGACCGCGCCATCACGCGGGACCTCGACTGGGGGATTGACGTGCCTCTGCCGGAAGCGAAGGGCAAGAAGCTCTACGTTTGGTTCGATGCGCCGATTGGTTACGTGAGCAACACGAAGAAATGGCTCGAGAGCATCGGCTCGAAAGAGGACTACCTCAAGGACTGGTGGAACGCAGACGATACGGTCATCACCAACTTCATCGGCAAAGACAACATCATCTTCCACTCCATCATCTTTCCGGTGATGAGCATGGGGACGGGCTTCGTCAGGCCCGTGACTGAGCTGCCTGCCAACCAGTACGTGAACCTCGAGGGCAAGCAGTTCTCGAAGTCGAAGGGCTGGTACGTCGACGCAGACGAAGCCGTGGAGCGCTTTGGTAGCGATGCTTTGCGCTTCTACCTCACCTCGCTGATCCCAGAGACCTCCGACTCGAGCTTCACCTGGAAGGGCCTCGAACTCAAGATCAACTCCGAGCTGGCGAACAACCTCGGCAACTACGTCAACCGGACGCTGAAGTTCTTGGTGAGCAAGTGGCCCGAAGGGATCCCGGCAGAGAGCTTCGCGGCTTTCAAAGCCGAGGGCCGAGACCAGCAGCTAAAGGACTTTATCAACAAGCAGCTCCAGCTCCTCGACACGCATCAAATCAAGCGCGGCCAGGAGCACATCATGGAGCTCGGCGGAGAGGTGAACCAGTTCATCACCGAGCGCGCGCCGTGGACGCAGTTCAAGACTGACCCCGCACTGGCTGCACAAACCATCGCCATTGCCTGTAGCTATATCCTCGGTCTTGGAGTCATGCTTAACCCCTACGTGCCTGGGCTGTCCGGGAAAATCCTTGCCTACTTCGGACTCACGAGCAGTGACGAGCGCGTGAAGAAGATTTACCAAGGCGACGTCGACACTCTCTTGAGTCTCTTCGCCAATGGTTACAGTCCCGCTGTGGCCCCCGAGGGCCTCGTGCCGAAGATCGATCCGAAGCTGATCGAGGAGCTTGACCTGGCCCTTAAGGCGAAGGCGCAGCCCTAGAGTTAAGACGCCGCTTAGTGCCGGTGGGTGGCGGGCCTTTCGGGGATCGCCGCTCCCCAGGTCTTAAGCACGTGGCCAGACTCGGAATCGACTTCTGCGAAGAAGCTGGTGTAGCGCCCATCCTTGCTTTCGACTTTCACGCGCACGCGCTCAACGAAGCGGCCACCGTTACCATCGCGGATGATGTATGACTCCTCTGGGGTGATGTTGAGTTCTTTCAGCGTCGCACCCGCCTGTGTGCGGAGGCGTTGCTTCACCGTTGGGAGCCAGTCCTTCGTTGGAGTGTTCGCCATGGGGAGCTCAGCGAGGCTCGCCACCCCGTCGGGCAGGCTGCCGTAGAAGGTGCGGCCCTGGCGCTTGGGGGCGGGGGCGCTGATGGTCGGTGGAATAGAGCTGTTGGTCGTTGGCGGCTGAGCTGCGTCCTTGGG
>DAIPJL010000110.1:0-9815 GCA_036770305.1 Bacteriovoracaceae bacterium
AAAGAACCGAAGCCCGCGCCGCCCAAGGTCAACATCGAGAAGCTCACCTTCCACGACTGTAAGGGCGAGTGCACGGCGCGCAAGCAAGTCAAAAAGCTCAAGGCCTTCAAGGCGCCGAAGACGGGCATGCAGAACCCTCTCGGCGTGAACGTCTGTCAGGAGCAGCTCGGCGGCAAGTACGACAGCAAGAAGCTCCCGGGCAAAGAGCGCGGCGTCTGTCGCTTCAAAGACGGAAGCTCGGTGGAGCTCTTCGGCCTCCACGGGGAAGCCGAGAAGTTCATCCAAGCAGACTAGTTGAAGTAGATGCGCACGCCGAAGGCCAGCTGCAGCTCCCAGTCGGTGTCGGGCAGCAGGTCGAAGACCGGAGCGACCTCGCCGAAGAGCTCGACCTGTTCTTCCTTCGAGTAGTGCGCCAGGCCCACCGGCGCGCGCACGCCGAGGTGGATCTCGTCGGCGAACTTCATGCGGCCACCGAGGCCAAAGTAGAGGTCGAGGGGTTCCTTGTCTTGGAAGAAGAGGTAGTCCTTCTTGTGCCAGAGGTACGAGCTCTGCAGAAGAAAGTTATTCCCGGGCCCGAGATCCCAGGCGAGGGTGGCGTCGATGGCCTCGGCACTCTTCACCCAGTTCTTGGCGGTGACGCCGGTTGGAAAGCCGAGCTGTGCGCCGACTCCGAAGCGGGCCTGGGCAAGTCCTGAGAAAAACATCAAACACAGGTAAACGATTGGTTTCATGACCATATTTTGAAACCCTTTGGGCCAGTTGTAAACGGCGCAGATGGCCCCCCAAAGGCCGTAAAATCTGCCCTAGAGCGTCCACCGCCCCGCTGCCTGCCCTATGCTAGGGGCATGCTTTTTCTGCTTCTCAGCGCCTTCCTCGCCAGCGGCCTGGCCCAAGACCGGGTGGTGGTTCCGTCGCGTCTAGAACTCCCCTTCCTGCGCGTCTACCAGGACGTCAAAAAGGCAAGCTCCGGCGAGGGCCTCGAGCTCTCGGTCTCGGCCTTACTACCCCGCCGCCGGCAGTCATCCGACCCGCGGGAGAACTGGGACTTCCGCACCGGACAGGGACGCCACTTCGTCAGTACCGAGCGCTACGCACGCATGCGCCGCGAAGCCGACGCCGTGCTGGAAGCGACCACTGGCGATAGCTTCTTCGGCTACGGCACCGCCTTCCACATCGGCGAGGGCTTCGTGCTCACCAACCAGCACGTGCTCTCGACCTCGCGGGAGAACACCTCGCAGTGCCAGCGCTTCAAGGCCTTCTCCCCGGCACTGCAGACGCGCTACGGCTGCGAGCGCGTGGTCTACTGTAACCGCGACGCGGACTACTGCCTCATCAAGCTCAAGACGCCGTCGCGCTGGGCCCCCGCCCTCGAGCAGCTCGCCTCGCTTCGCCTGGCGCCCGCTCAGCAGCACTCCAGCGAAGAGGGCCTGGTCGCCATCGGCAACTCCGGCGGCGAAGGCCTGCACTACTCCCAGGGCCGGGGCGCGCGCCGCCACGACGAGAAGACCCTCAAGTTCTTCGCACCGGTGCACAGCGGGAACTCCGGCGGGCCCTTGCTCAACGCGGCCTCGGAGGTGGTGGGCGTGGTCTACGCCCAAGGGCACTACGGCATCAACGAGCAGAGCTACAATCTGGCCGTGCCCATCGACTTCATCCGGCGCGAGCTCCAGGAGAAGTTGCCGAGCGATCCCGACTGGGGGACTCTCACGCTCCTCCTTCACTAGACTTCTTCTCGTGCCCGAGTTCCCGCAGGAGCCGGTCGAGTTCCTTGTCGGTCAGCTCCTCGGGTTCTTCCAGCGAGGCCTGCAGCGCTTCCTCGAGGCCCTCGAGGTTATCCTTGTCGATGAAACCGTAGACGCCGTACTGGACGACCTTCTTGAGCACCTCGCGAGTGGCGTAGGCGGTGAAGAAGATGAAGGGCCGGTGGAAGTCGCGGGCGCGCGCCTCGCGGATGAAGCCCACGCCGTCGAGCGTCGGCATGCGGATGTCGGAGATGACCACGCCGATCTCCGGGTGCAGGGCCAACACGGCGAGGGCCTCCTCGCCGTTGCCGGCCAGGTGGACCTTTTCCACGCGTGGCGCGAGGCGCTCGCTGAGGATCAGCCGCAGGTCCGGCTCGTCGTCCACGATCAGCAAAGACTTCTTCATGACAACTCCCCTAGAGTTTACTCTTGCCTAGCATGAGCGGCTTCAGACCGAAGGCTTCGGTGCCTAAGGGGAAAAGGCGCGAGCGCGCCGCGCTCGCACGCTCGCTGCTCTCCTTGTGCTCGCTGCGCGAGGCGTGGAACTGGCCCTTGATGAACTCCCGCAGCACCCACTCCCCGCGCTCGTCGATGCCGTGGATGATCGCCTCGTAGCACTGGCCTTGCTGCGGCGGCAACGCGGGCAGCGTGGTGGGCGGAACGACCAGGAGGTAGAGCCCGGTGGGGTGCTTCAGGTGCAGCACCGAGTAGAGCGGAATCTCCTCGTGCGACGTGAAGAGCACGTGGCCCAGCGAGAGCTGCGTGAGCTTCACCGGCAGCGAGAAGCGCAGCAGACGCTGCGGATCGTTGAGCGCGAACTGCAGCGCCACCGGGCCGTGGCCGTGGACGATCTTCAGCGAGATCTCCAGGCACTTCTCGAGCTGCTCGGTGGTGAGGGCCCCGGCGTGGGCGATCACGCGGTCGTGGCCCAGCTGCGTGCGCCACTCGATGGCGGGGAGGTCCGTGTTGCAGATCATGATGTACGGGGCCCAGCCGCGGCGGCTCTCGAGGAGCTGGCGCAGGACGTAGACGCAGTTCTGCGTCTCGTCGCTGCTGAGGAGGTCCACGCACACCACCTGGGGCAAGAGCGAGGCGACCTGCCCCTTGAAGTCGTTGAAGTCGCCGAGCACAGCGAGACGCAGGTGCTCGGAGACCGGGTGGGCCAGGATCTTCTGGGTGATCTCGAAGTTCTGCGTCTGGATGAGCACGCTGGTGCGGCCCCCGTCGTGCACCTGGTGCTTCACCCACTCCTCCATCTCGGCAAGCGAGAGCAGGCCCTCCCCGGTGGCCTCCCAGGGCGCGGGGTACTCGAGGCGCAGCTTGGCCATGTAGAGCATGTTGTGCCAGCGCGAGGCGGGCGTGAAGTCCTCGAGCACGACGTGCTGCGGCCGCTTGTCACCGAAGGGCGCGAACTCCTGGATCGCGCCTTCGGTGGGCAGGATGTCGCAGTCGAGCCAGACTTCATCGCAGCTCATCTCCACCGCCGCGGCGAAGGCCTCGAGGTGGATGGTGCGGTCCATCTGCACGGCGAGCTTGCGCACCGGCGCGGCGGGGTTCCCCTCACCGGAGAGGTAGCGCAGGCCCTGGCAGAAGGCCTCGAGGTCGCTCCCGATGACATGGGCGTAGGAGAGGCCCAGGGTGAAGAGGTGCGCCAGTGCCTCGAGCTGTGCGCGGTCTTCGAAGATGCCGATCACCGGGATCGCCCAGGCGCGGCTCTGGCGCTTGAAGAGGGCCATCGACTGACAGAACTCTTCGCTCAGGGCCGCCCCATCGTGGCCACGGAAGTCGAGGGCCACCAGGCGCGCCTCCTCGACGCCGGAGACTTCGGCGAAGGCACCCGCGAAGGCCTGGATCTCGCGGACGCTCCAGTCGTGCTCAGCGCCGTGGGCCGCTAGCTGAGACTTGAGGTAGTGGGCGAAGCCCGGCTCCCGTCCCACGTAGACGATGCACTTCTTCATACTCCTCCCTCCCGGCGCTGCTTGGGCGCTTTGTAGACGAAGCACCCGAGGAAGGTGCGGATGACCTGCTGATCGTAGCGTTCGACGACCTCCGGCCGCCGTAAGAAAATCCGGATGCCCTCGAGCGCGGAGAGCTGGTGCGAGAGCAGGAACTCGGCGAAGGCCTGGGCGAAGCCGACCACCTTCGCCATCGGGTAAATGTAGTACCCCGTCAGCTGGCCCGGGAAGCCCTTGCCGTTCATGAGCTCGTGGTGCTGGTAGACGATCTGCTTGATCGACTCGGGGATCCACGTCGACTCGTCGAGCATCTCCACGCCGAGGCGCGGGTGCTCCTGCCACATCAGCGTCTCTTTTTCGTCTAGCTGGTAGCTCTTTTTTTGCCGGAGGTTCAGCGGCAGGCGCAAGAGGCCGATGTCGCACAAGAGCCCCCCGAGCGCGGTGTGCTCCAGTGTCGTGCGCGTGCCCCAGCTCATGCGCGAGACGATCAGGCCGCTGAGGAAGGCCGTCAGAAAGGCCGGGCACAGACGGTGGAGTTCGTCGCTCTCGAGGCCCAGCATGAGCTGCACCAGCTCGCGCTCGTTCTTCAGGAGATGGGAGATGCCTTCGGCCATGAGCCGCCCCTCGGGCATGGTAGCGGCGCCGATGCCACTGGCCACCACGGCTTCGTGGTACTGGTGTGCGAATTCGCCGAGAAGCGCGAGGCTCTCGTGGGCGCTGCGCGGCCGCACGCCGCCGATGACATTGAGCAGCTCCGCGGAGAGCTGCTTCATGAGCAGGGTGCGCTCCTGTGCCAAGAAGTAGAGCCAGGGCGCCTCGCTCGGGTCCTGCAGCATGAGGCGCGCCTTCTCGAGGCGCTCCTGCGCCAGGAAGGTGAGCCCGTAGCGGTTCTTGTCGAGCTTCATGTAGAGGTTCACCGGGAGTTGTTCGCCGGTGAGGAAGTCGGCCCAGCGCACGCGCGCGAACTTCGCATCGGAGACCTGGACGACTTCGGTGTGGGAACGAGCAGCTGTTGTCATGCCACCATTATCGGGCCCTGCAAGAACTCTCCAAACTAAAGAGAACTTAAACTCCCCGGGCGAAACGCCTGCGCTTACTGGCCGTTAACCATTCCGTGATGGCGAAACTGACAAGCACCTCGCCTCAGCTTCGCAAGCTAAGCGCGACGAATTGCGGTGAGTCCCCTTGAGGTTGTTGGGCCATTTTCATTTCCAAAGGAGTGTTAAGGCAGCTGATTCTTAAGAAAAAAATTAGGCCCCCACCTGAATTCAAAGCTCGTGCACCGCCAGCTGAACGAGGGCCTTTGATTGTTAAAAGGGCGTTATAAGTTTAAATAAAAAAGGGGATAGGAAGTCTCACACTCTTCCTATCCCCCTGAACCACGATCTTATTTCCCAAGATCGCTACGAGAAAAACTAGCTACCGCAGCTCACACAGGCTTCGGGGTTATCCAGCGAGCACATCATCGCCGCTTCCTCGTCGGCCAGGCTGGCCGCCGGAATCACCACGGGCGCCGCCGCCTGCGCGACGGGCTGCTTGATGGTGAACTTGATGGCGTCGACGGCCGGGCGCGTACGCAGGTAGTACATGCCGGTCTTGAGGCCCAGCTTCCAGGCCGTGAAGTGCAGCGACGAGAGCTTGCCGAAGTTCGTGTCCTCCATGTGGATGTTCAGCGACTGCGACTGGTCGATGTAGGCACCGCGGTCGGCCGCCATCTCGAGGATCGACTTCTGCTTGATCTCCCAGACGGTCTTGTAGATCTCCTTGATCTCGGCCGGCACCTCCGGGATGTACTGCACGGAGCCGTTGTGGGCGATGATGGTGTCTTTCATCTGCTCGTTCCAGAGGTTGAGCTTGATGAGGTCGCGCACCAGGAACTTGTTCACCACGGCGAACTCCCCGGCCAGCACGCGGCGGGTGTAGATGTTCGAGGTGATCGGCTCGATGCACTCGTTGTTGCCGAGGATCTGCGAGGTCGACGCCGTCGGCATCGGCGCCAGCAGCAACGAGTTGCGCACGCCGTATTTCTTGATGTTCGCCCGCAGCGTCTTCCAGTCGTGGAGCTCGCTGTCCTTCACGCCCCACATGTCGTGCTGGAGCACGCCCTGGGAGACCGGTGAGCCGGCGTAGGAATCGTAGGCGCCGTGCTCCTTGGCGAGGTCACAGGAGGCGCTCAGCGAGGCGAAGTAGATCGTCTCGAAGATGTCCTTGTTCAGCTGGCGCGCCTCGGCCGAGTCGAAGGGCAGGCGCAGCTTGAAGAAGGTGTCGGCGAGGCCCTGGACGCCGATGCCGATCGGGCGGTTCTTGAGGTTCGAGTAGCGCGCCTCTTCCACCGGGTAGTAGTTGAGGTCGATGATGCGGTTCAGGTTTCGCGTCACCTGGTAGGTCACATCAAAGAGCTTCTTGTGATCGTAGGTGCCTTCTTTTGTCACGAACATCGGCAGGGCGATGGACGCGAGGTTACACACGGCGATCTCTTTCTCGGAGGTGTACTGGATGATCTCCGTGCAGAGGTTCGACGACTTGATGGTGCCGAGGTTCTGCTGGTTCGACTTGCTGTTGGCGTGGTCCTTGAAGAGCATGAAGGGCGAGCCGGTCTCGATCTGCGACTGGATGACCTTGAACCAGAGGTCGCGGGCCTTCATGGTCTTGTTGGCGCGGCCTTCTTTCTCGTACTGCTCGTACTTCGCCTCGAACTCCTTGCCCCAGCACTCGGAGAGGCCCGGTGCCTTATGGGGACAGAAGAAGCTCCAGGTGCCGTCCTGTTCGACGCGCTTCATGAAGAGGTCCGGGGTCCACATGGCGTAGAAGAGGTCGCGGGCGCGCATCTCTTCCTTGCCGTGGTTCTTCTTGAGGTCCAGGAAGTCTTCGAAGTCCGGGTGCCAGGGCTCGAGGTAGATGGCGAAGGCGCCCTTGCGCTTGCCGCCGCCCTGGTCGACGTAGCGAGCGGTGTCGTTGAACACGCGCAGCATCGGCACGATGCCGTTCGAGGTCCCGTTGGTGCCCTTGATGAAAGACCCCTTGGCGCGGATGTTGTGGATCGACAGACCAATGCCGCCGGCCGACTGGGAGATGAGCGCGCACTGCTTGAGGGTCTCGTAGATGCCGTCGATCGAGTCGTCCTTCATGCTCACGAGGAAGCACGAGGACATCTGCGGCTTGAGCGTACCGGCGTTGAAGAGCGTGGGCGACGCGTGCGTGAACCAGCCTTCGGAGATGAGGTGGTAGGTCTTGAGCGCCTCGTCGATGTTCCCGAGCTGGACGCCGAGGGCCACGCGCATGAACATGTGCTGCGGCCGCTCGACGATCTTGCCGTTGACCTTCAGGAGGTACGAGCGCTCGAGGGTCTTGTAGCCGAAGTAGTCGAACTCGTAGTCGCGCGAGTAGGCGATCTCTCCCTCGATGCGGTCCTTGTGAGTCTGCGCGAACTCGTAGAGCTCCGGCGAGATCAGCGGCGACTTCTCCTTCGTGAAGGCGTTCTCGTAGTTGAAGAGCACGCCGAGGGTCTCGGTGAAGCTGTCGCGGGTCGAGCGGTGCAGGTTCGCCACGGCGATGCGGCCAGCGAGGCGCGCGTAGTCCGGGTGCACCGAGGTCATGTACGCGGAGACTTCCGCGGAGAGGTTGTCGAGCTCCTCGGTGGTGATGCCGTCGAAGAGACCCTGGATCGTGCGCTTCGCCACCTGCATGGCGTCCACGTGGTCCTGGTCGAGGCCATAGACCAGCTGAGAGATGCGGTGAGTGATCTTGTCGAACTGAACGGGTTCGCGTTTTCCGGAACGGGTGGTGACAAACATGGTGCTCTCCTAAAAATCCATCGAGGTTGAGAATTCGAAGGCGTTGGCACCTTCTGACTTGGTGGAGTTCATCACTCCTGCTTTCTGGTACTCGGCGACGCGCTTCTCGAAGAAGTTCGTCTTGCCCTGCATGCTGATGAGCTCCATCCAGTCGAAGGGGTTCTTCGCGCCGAAGATGTCCTCGTAGCCCAGGGTGCGCATGAGCCGGTCCGCGACGAAGCGGATGTACTCTTTCATGAGGTCGGCGTTCATGCCGATGAGCGACACCGGCAGGGCCTCGGTGATGAACTCCTGCTCAAGGGCCACGGCTTCGCGGATGAGGGCCTCGATGCGCTCCTTCGAAGGCTTCTGCTGGATGTGGTCGCGGTAGAGCAGGCAGGCGAAGTCCGTGTGCAGGCCCTCGTCGCGGCTGATGAGTTCGTTGGAGAAGGTCAGGCCCGGCATGAGGCCGCGCTTCTTGAGCCAGAAGATCGAGCAGAACGAGCCCGAGAAGAAGATCCCCTCGATGGCCGCGAAGGCCACCAGACGCTCGGCGAAGTTGTCGTTCGAGTAGATCCAGCGCAGGGCCCAGTCGGCCTTCTTCTTGATGCAGGGGATGTTGTCGATGGCGTGGAAGAGGTACTGCTTCTGCTTCTCATCCTTGATGTAGGTGTCGATCAGAAGGCCATAGGTCTCGGCGTGGATGTTCTCCATGGCGATCTGGAAGCCGTAGAAGGAACGCGCCTCCGGCGCCTGCACGTCGTTGTAGAAGCGCAGCGCGAGGTTCTCGTTGACGATGCCGTCAGAGGCCGAGAAGAAGGCCAGGATGTGCGAGATGTAGTGGCGCTCCTGCTCGTTGAGGGATTCCCAATCTTTTAGGTCGGAATAGAGGTCGATCTCCTCCGCCGTCCAGAAGCTGGCCATCGCCTTCTTGTACATATCCCACATGTCGTGGTGCTTGATCGGGAAGAGTACAAAGCGATCGTTGGTGGGTGTGAGTAGGTTCTCGTGGTTCATGACTTCTCCTCTTGAAAAGTGCTCAGGGTTTAACACTCGCGTGTGTGTGCGCTTAAATTAAGGCTAGTGGCGTTTCAAAGTTTCGCCAAGAGAAAAATACTACATATTGTGGTGCTGACAAATTTCCGACGCAGAATCTTACAATATCTAGCGGTCTCATCACCCTCTTGAGCCACTTATTTAGTCAACTAAATCCCTCTTTGCGCGCAGCGACCGACACCTATCAATGAGTTAATCTATTGCGCCATAAACTCTGCCCTGTACCATGAGGAGGACACTTCAAAGGAGCAACTCATGGCGAAAAACAAATCCAAAATCAATCTCGGGATCAGCGAGAAAGATCGCAAAGACATCGCGCAGGGGCTCTCGCGTCTCTTGGCCGATAGCTACACGCTCTACCTGATGACTCACAACTTCCACTGGAACGTGACGGGCCCGATGTTCAACACGCTCCACCTCATGTTCGAGCAGCAGTACAACGAGCTTGCGCTCGCCGTGGACCTCATCGCCGAGCGCATCCGCGCGCTCGGCATGCCGGCACCTGGGACCTACAGCGAATTCGTCGCGCTCTCGTCGATCAAAGAGGTCAAAGGTGTGCCGAACGCTCAGAAAATGATCCAGCATTTAGTGGAAGGACAGGAAGCCGTGGTGCGCACGGCGCGCTCACTCTTCCCGGTGGTGGAGAAAGCGAGCGACGAACCCAGCGCCGACCTGCTCACTCAGCGCATGCAGGTGCACGAGAAGACCGCCTGGATGCTGCGCAGTCTCCTCGAGTAATTTTATCTGGCCCACACGCACTACGATGCCGTCCTCCGGGACGGCATTTTTTATTGAGCGAAACTTAAGCTTAAATTCGGCCCGCGCGGCTTCATTCTACGAGAGAATCACCGAAACGCTCACACCCCACAACAGAGGTGCGCTTATGATTCTCTACACGCTCAAGAACAGTAGCTACACGATGGAGGTCTACGAAGAGCGCGTGGTCTTGTACCCGCGGCTCTGGCGCGGGATCATCAGCGGGGAAGGCGCCGCTCCTATCTCACTGAGCTACGCGCAGCTACAGCACGTGGAACTCACCAAGCGCCTGTGGCCCGCCCAGCACCAGCTGAGCTTCCACACTTCCCGGGGCGTCACGGTCTTCCACTTCCGCAAGCTCTTCCCCTTCTTCGAACGGCTGAAGCTCTACTTCGAAAAACAGATCATCCGCCAGGCTGCTAGCGCGCAGCGCTCTAGGCTCAAGACCGTGCCAGAACTGTTGCGTGACAAACGCCAAGAACTGCCCCCCTTACGTGGGGCAGCCTAGCCAGGGTCTCGACCACTTTTTTCTT
>DAIPJL010000289.1:0-1407 GCA_036770305.1 Bacteriovoracaceae bacterium
CCTTCTGCACCATCCCGCGGCGGAGCGCCAGGTAGCGGTGCGAGGCCTTGGCCTCTTTGATCTTCGCGAGGGGCTCCGAGAACTCGAAGAAGTCGCGGTACTTGGCGTGGTCCTCGATGCTCTCGGCGTCCTTGCGCTTGCTGGACTTGATGAGGCCCTTGCCCCAGAACTCCTGGCGCAGCTTGTCCTTGAGCGGCATGTCGTGGGAGAAGGTCTCGATGAGGATGTCGAGGGCCCCCTGCAGGGCCTCGGCTTCCGTCTTGAGCTTGCCCTCGGATTTTTCCGCCAGCGCGCGCGCCAGGGCCTGCGCCTTCTCCGGCGCGGCGGTGGCGGTGAGGAGCTCCTGCGCCAGGGGCTCGAGGCCCAGCTCCTTGGCGATCATCGCCTTGGTTTTCTTCTTCGACTTGTAGGGCGCGTAGATGTCTTCGAGCTGGTTGAGCGTGCTGGCGTTCTTGATCTGCAGGGCGAGGGCCGGGGTGAGGGCCTCCATCTTCTGGATCGCCTCGAGGATGAAGGCGCGGCGTTTCTCGATTTCGATGTGCTCCTCGTAGGCCTCCTGCACGGCGCGGATCTGCACCTCGTCGAGGTTGCCGGTGACTTCTTTGCGGTAGCGCGCGATGAAGGGCACCGTACATTGCTCCACAAAAATCAACTGCGCCACCGCCATGACTTTGGCCGGGGGAAGCTGTAGCTTTTGGGTAGCATAGACGACGGCAGTGGTATCGATGGCCATGGACACTCCTAGAAAAAAATCGCGAGAGAAAACGGTACTGAGGGCCTAGTGCCAATGGCAAGAGCTTATGAGAGAGTGTTAGACGAATTAAATAAGGTGGATTTAAGACGATGCGACGCCTCGTGATAATCGGTGGGGGGATCGCGGCCCAGGCGCTGCTCTATGAGCTCTGCCAGTCAAAGGCCGTTGACAGCTTCCAGGAGATCTTGCAACTGCACTCCCCGCAGCTGGCCCCGCCGGCCTCGCTCTCCTCAACCGCGCTGGCGGCCCTGCGCGGAACCCGGCCGGGACTTTCGCCCCTCGGAGATGAACTCTGCAAGGCCTGGGAGCTCGCCCGCGAGCGCTACCAGCGCTTCTCCGCGGACGCCGTGCTGACCCTGCCTTTACACAACATCTGCTTTCAGGAGCGCAGTGCTCAGCGCTTCGCTCATCTTCCGCCGGCCACGTCTCCGGTGCCTGTGAAGGTATCGCCGCTGAGTGTGACCAGTGAGCACGCCTATCTCATCCGTCCGCAGGCCCTGCTGCGAGAAATGGCGCTCCACTTCGCCGGCCGAGTCCGCACGCAAGAAAGCTTCGTCAAGACCCTGCGGCGCTCAGGAGATGGGTATGCCGTGCACACACTGGAGCACGAGATTCACGCGAACGTGGTGGTGCTCGCCTGTGGTGCCTGGGGG
>DAIPJL010000111.1:0-4667 GCA_036770305.1 Bacteriovoracaceae bacterium
CCCCTCCCCCGCGCGATAATGAGTCATCACCACTTTTAAAAGGCCCCGCGCCCATGAGCTGGAAAAACCTCGCTTGGCTCTCATGCTTTGTTCTTTCGAGCGCTTACGCTCAAGTGCATCGTACGCTTCCGAAAGGAGTCCGGCTGGTCGCCTACCGGAACGTTAACACCACGAAGATCGACGCCACCTACAACCAGTCCCAGGCCGTCAGTCCCCTCGCCTTCGACGTCAACGCCAACGCCCAAACCCTCGAGGCCGTGGGCAGTGCGGCCCAGATCTACTTCGAGCAACTGCGGGCCATCAGCCCCGAGGCCTACAACCAGATGACCTTCGGGGAATTCCGCCTCTCGGCCGAGGCCCAGGTTCAGGTCCACGGCTTCGGCGGCGGCTACGGCATCAACGATCGCCTCACCGTCTACGGCATCCTGCCCTACTACCAAGCGCGCGTGAACATGAAGTACCGCCAGGTCCGCGGCAATAACATCAACGACGTCGCCGATCAGGTTCAGCAGTCCGGCATGGGTGACATCGACGGCGCCATCGCGAACATTACCGGCGCGCTCCCCGGAGCGACCGGAAACCTGCTCCAGTCTGTGGTGGTGAACACCTTCAAGTACCAAGAGCTCGGTAACTGGGAGGGCGCCGGCTACGGCGATCTCGAACTCGGGGCCATGTATCGCCTTGTGGACCGCGGCTACTGGGGCCTGGCGCTCACGCCCGGCATCGTGGCGCCCACCGGCCGCCAAGACGACCCGGACCTGCTGCAGGACATCGCCTTCGGCGACGGCCAGTGGGACGCCTTCGTCGAGACCGCCATCGGCTTCATGGCCTCGGACCGCTGGAGCTTCGGGACCACGGTGCGCTACACCTACCAGGCACCGGGAGACAAGACCCTGCGAATCCCCAGCGACCGCGACTTCACGCTCTCCGACCGCAAGGGCCGCTTCACGGTGAAGTACGGCGACCGGATCGACACGGTCCTGCTCGCGACCTACAACTTCAACGACTGGCTCGCGCTCACGCCGGCCTACGAGCTCAACTACCAGGCGGCGTCGCAGTACGATTCGAGCTACGGCGCCGCGAACGATTACCTGACCTACAACTCCGATCGCCTGGGCCACGTGGCACGGCTCACCGGAACGATCTCCTCGATCCAGCCCTACCTCAAAAAGCAGTTCGCACTCCCGGCGACGATCAACGTGAATCTCCAGCAGACCATCGCTGGGAAGAACGTCCCGAAGATGGGGCGCTTCGAGGTCGAGCTGCGGATGCTCTTCTAGCTCGCGGGCGCATCCGTCTCGAGGCGGTAGCCCGCGCCCCAGACCGTGCTGATCACGAGGTTGAGCTTCTTGAGCTTCTTGCGCAGGAAGAAGATGTGCACGTCGATGTTCCGCACCGTCATCTTCTCCGTCGAGTCGAAGAGCGCGATGAGTTCCTCGCGCGAGACCGTGTCGCCCTTCTCGAAGAGCTGCTTGAAGATCATGAACTCCCGCGAGGTCAGGCTCACGGTGGTTCCGTCCTTCATCACGGAGTTGGCTTCCGGGATCAAGCGCAGGCCCGAGGAAATGAGGTCGCCCTCGAGGGCGTTGAGCTTCGACCAAGCGTTTTCGATGCGCACCGCGAGGCCATCGAAGTCGAAGGGCTTAGTGAGGTAGTCGTCCGCGCCGGCCTTCAGGCCCTCGACGATCTCCTGGTTCCGCGAGTAGGCCGAAATCATGAAAACGGGTGAGATCTTGTCTTTCGTCCTGATGGTTTTGATGACGTCAATGCCTGAAATGCCCGGGAGGTTCCAGTCAACGAGGTAGATCCCTTCGCTGGGGTGCGAGCGATCCGAGAAATACTCTTCCGCGCTGAGATAGTGCTGGACCTCGAACTCTTTAGCGCGCAAAAACAAAGCGAGGTTTTCCCCGATTTCCCTTTCATCTTCGATAATGGTGATAAAACGACGCATAGATGGCCCTGAATTATTATAACAGGGTATCTTGTCTAACTTAAATGACAATAAATTTTCAGTAACCTACAAAATGAATCGCAAGGCAGTCTTTAGAAAACATTAATAATCTAAGACTGTGTTAAAGTTCGCTTAACAGGCTAATGATACCACAAGAACTTGCAGCATATTGAGAAAGCTAACTGAAGAGGAATTTGGTGGGCGTTGACGGGATCGAACCGCCGACATCTACCTTGTAAGGGTAGCGCTCTCCCAGCTGAGCTAAACGCCCTCAACCATTAGGAAGCCCCTACTCTAAGGACCTCGGGGCCCATCGTCAATCGAAAAAAAGGGGCCCCTTGTGGGACCCCTTCTGAGAAGCTCTTGTTGGGCTTCTGATGCTTAGCGCGGCTTCAAGGTAATGTTCTGCTCTTCCACCACGATGGAGCCGTAGCGGACGGTCAGCTTCATCTTGACCTCTTTTCCACGCGCCGACTTCGAGATCTTGTAGCCCATCACAATTCGGTCACTCTGGCCCTGGCCTAGGACCTTGGTGTCGCGGCCACTGAAAGAGAAGTCCACCCAATTGGTTCCGACCTCTTCGAGCTTCACCGAGTAGCCCCGGTCGAGGCCACGGTACTGGGCCGTGAGATCGACCGTGAGGTTCAGCGAGCGCAGCACGCCGAGGGCGTTCGCGACCTGCGGCGCCTCAGTGTAGTCGACCTTCAGGGTCGCCGCAGGGCTCACGCCAACCTGCTGGTCGAGCTCGATGCGCTCCGTACGGGCCGCCGCGTAGGCGTGGCCCGGGTAGCTCACTTCTGCCACGAGGCGCACACGCTCACCGGGGGTCGCGTTCGGAGAGACCTTCAGGCCGAAGTCCGCCTCCGTGTTGATCAGCTTGCGGCCCGGCAGCGCCTTGAGGGGTGCAGTGGTGCGGGCCGCGACCAGCGTCGAGGACTGAGAAATGATGCGAACTTTGACCTCACCTTCCGCGGTGGCCTTGAGGCCCGCGTTCTTGAGGAGCATGGCGATCTTGAGCTCTGCTCCGGGAGTCACGCCGTAGCGATCCGACGAGGCGAAGCTCACCGGGCCGGCGAGAGCAACGACGCCCTTGGTGGCGAAGAGTTCGTCCACCGCACGCACCGCCTCACCCTGCACGCGCGCGTCTTCTGTCGAAAGCGTGCTGGCGTAGGCTTCGGCGCGGGTCGCGGCGAAGCGCTCGCGGTAGATCTCTTCCTTTCCGACGGAAAGGCCTACAGCACGAGCGACGGCTTCCGCTTCCTGGTAGTTCTTGGCGAAGTCGCGCTGGATGACGAGCTCGCGCTCGCGCGTGACGGTGTCCTGGAAACTCGCGCCGTAGCCGGCGAGGAACTCGGACCGGTGGGAGAGAACGAACTTCGAGTCGTAGGCGAGCTTGAAATTCTCCTGGCACGCGACGATCAGCTCGCGGACGTTCTTGTAGACGCCGTCGCAGGTCTTCGCGTCCACCGGCGTCTTGAAGTCACCCGGAGTAAGATACACGTTGGTCGCCACGGCGAGGCGCGCCTGCTCGGCGCGGATCTTGCCGAGCTCGCTCTGGGCAGCGACGATGCGCTGGTCGAGCGATGTGACGATCGCTTGGCTGTCCGCCAGCTCGCGGGCCGTCAGCGGCGGGATCACGGCGGACTTCTCTAGGGACACGGCGCTCATGGTAGTGAAACTCTTCTCCAAGCCGGCCAGCTTCACAGTGACTTCGTCGCTCACGTCGGCGTCGCTCAGGCGACGGTCGAAGGCGCTCACGTAGTAGCGCGGCTTCAGGACCTGTTCGGCGTGGTCGCGCGCCTCTTTGGCGCCCTGGCGAGAACCTTCCTGCTCGCCGCGGGTGATGTCCGCTTGGCTCTGCAGGCCCAGCGCGCGGCCTGTCGTGAAGCCGGCGATCTCACCGCGCACGAAAGCGCGCAGGAGTGATTCGAAGCGCCCTTCCTCGGAGCCGTTCTGCGATCCGAGGCGGCTGGCGGTGGCGGTGCTCGCGGCGGCGCCCGCCTTCTTGCCGTCGGCCACGCCGGTGGCGTCACCGCGCGACTGGCCTAGGCCCTGGGCCTCGCCGAGGTAGCGCTGGAAGAGCGAGAGGCGCTGGCGGTAGTTCTGATCGGCGCCGGCCACCTGTGACTCGAGCTGGGACACCTGCGCGGCGACGGTTGGGATCTCGCGGTCGAGCTGGGCGGAACGATTCGAGGTACCTGTGAAGTCCCGCTCGATCTGCGCCAGGCGCTGGTCGTTGCGAGAAATCTCGGCGCGGTCGGCGTCCACCGAGCGGCGCAGGTCGGACTGCTGCGACCGGTTCGCGTCGATCGAGCGGCGGGTGTTATCCGCGAAGATCTGCATCTGGTTGCGCTCGGCTTCGCGGTTACGGAAGAGCGACTCGGCGGCGCGCACGTTGCGCTCGGCCGAGGCGAGCTGTTCGCCGATGCCGCGGGCCTGGCGGTCGAGCTCGCTGAGCTGGCGCTGAACGCGGACGCGGTCTTCGCGGATGCGCGCCAGCAGTCGGCGCTCGCGCTCCGCCTCGCTCTCGCGCTGGTTGATCTCGCGCTGGGTCTGCGCGGCAGCGTCTTCGATGGCGCGGATGTCGCGCGGGAAGCTCGCGATCGACTGCTCCACTTCCCGGACGCGGCGCTGGAGGTTCGCCAGGTCCTGGCGCAGCCGCTGCGACTCTTGTGTCATGCGGTTACGCAGGCCCTCGGCGGCCGGCGCCGACGGG
>DAIPJL010000111.1:4677-9785 GCA_036770305.1 Bacteriovoracaceae bacterium
CCTCTGGTACCAGGCGGTCGCGCTCACCGGCGGCGGCCGCGAGTTCGCCCTCGGCCGCTTGCACCGCCTGGCGGTTCTGCTGAACCTCCTGGCGCTTGCCCTGGATGGCGGACGCGGTCGACGCCACGATCTGGCGCTGGCGCGCGATGTCGGCGTCCACGGTCGCGAGGAACTGGTTCAGATTGGTGATCTGCTGCTCGGTGGCCGTGAGCGCCTCTTGGCGCTGGGTAAGGGTCGTGCGGGCGGCGGCCGCGACTCGGCTGGCGTTGGCAGCGTTCGCCTGGGCGTTGCGGAAACGTTCCTGAGCGGCCTGGGCCGTGGCCTGCAAGCGCTGCACCTCATCGCGAGGGGCGCCACGAGCGGCGGCGTCGCGCACGGCCTGTTGGGCCGCGTCCATCTCCGTCTTGGCGGCCTGCATGTCGGTGGTCGCCTGCGAAGCCTCGAGCTGGCGGGCGTCGAGCTCTCGCTGGGCCGCCTCCACCTGGGAAATCTGGCCGGCACGGTTACCGTTCAGGGTTTGCATCTGCTGGCCCGCTTGGGCCTTGCGCTGCTCGAGGCTGCGCGCGGTGGCCTCGGCGTCCGAGCTTTGCTTCTCGAGTGCGGCGAGCTGGTCGGTGGCGGTTTTGAGTGCCGCACGGGCGGCGTCCACGTTACGCTGGAAGGGCGCGAGGGCCTGAGTGGCGCGGGCCAGATCGGCTTCCGCCGTGCGGAGGGCCTGCTGGGCCTGTCCCAGATTGCGCTCGCTCTCGGCGAGCTGCGCATCGGCGGCCTGCAGCTGGCGCGCGAGGTCACCTTCGGCGCGGCGGAGATTCGGCAGCTCGCGCTGCTCGGCCTGGTGGCGAGCGTTGCGCTCGCGGTGGTCCTGCGCCATGGCCTGGCGACGGCCGTTCAATCTTTCGATGTCGCGCTCGAGACGGTCGAGCTGGCCCATCGACTCGCGCTCCTCACGGACCTCGCGGTCGAGCTGGGCCTGGAGCCGTTGGATGTCGCCCTCAACGGAACGGAGCTGGGCATCGATGCGCTGGTACTCGGCGTCCGCCGAGCGCCACTGCGAGCCGAGGTTCTCGAGGTCGCGCTCCGCGAGGGCGATGTCCTGGGCGACGCGCGCGAGGGTCTGGTTCAGCCCCTGGATCTCAGCTTCGAGGCGACGGTCTTGCTCGAGCTTCGCAGCGATGTCGGAGTTGAGCTGACTCGTGCGCGCCGGCAGCTGGCGGCGGTCGCTGTTCATGCGGCTGATCTCGGCCCGTACCGAAGTGCGCTCGGACTCGAGCTGCGCGAGACGGTCGCGGGTGTTATCGAGCTGCGCCTGGAGGTTGTCCAACACGCTCCGGTAGCGGACATGGTCGATCTCGTCCGGCATGCTCTGCGCGAGTAGTGTGGTGGGGGCCATCGAGAGCAGCAAGACGCCGCTGAAAGCGCGAAGCTTTGTTTTCATAAGACGCGAACTCCTGTTGTTAATGACAAAACGCATGCACGATACCCAACAAACTCACCCTGCACGTCACGTCTTGTAAAAATGACAGGAGCTAAACCATGAAAACTGCTGACCGTCCTGGCCTCTCCTTAATGTGGCACTCCTGAGGGGCGTTGGGGAACGCTCCTTCTGCTAACAAAAAACTTCTGTTATTTTGCCCTTATCGAGTTGAGGATCTACTGTGATTACGAGGGGCTACCAAGCGGCGGTGATCTTTTGTCACCTGTGAAATTTTCTCATGGGCAAGGTGCTGCGACTTCGTGGTTCTGTTTTGCACCACTTCGTTGCTTAGACTTCGTTATCTCTGAGTAGCGGTGGCGGGATGAGCTCTTCTCGAAGCGGGGGGTGAGGTGCTCTGGTCCTTTATGGACTGCTGATCTGATACCGCAGGATTTCTACGACAGACGTAAGGAGACGAGGCAACGCCACGGCTGCCGGTAACTTCAGTGTAATATCGAAACTCAATGAACAGGAGATCCCTTGTCATCTCTTCCTCGAACACTGCAGGTCTCGGGAGCGGTGCCCGGCCTAGGTCTATGAGACCATCTTCGCGTGTCATCATGAAGGGCACGAGCCTATCGCGTTTACGTTGAAAACAACTTTCCTCAGTTGCAGCGAAATAGCGCCTCTTCGAGTCAGCGGTGCAGACGAGGGTAATGTGAGCCTCGGATTTCAAAGCATTTAAAACGATTCGACCGGGACCAGCGTTATAGAACGGGCTAACGAGGTACGAGACCCCGTTCTCACGCACGATGTGACCTCCGTCGTAGGTGATTTTTCTAGGGTAACCGTAGGCCAGGAAATCATTAAACAAACTAACGATGGGGTACAATGGGCCCTCGATCGCAGAGGTATCAAGTCTGCAGATCTGCGCCTCTTGAGCAATTGCGCTCATGGTAACTGTGCTCAACGCAAGTGTCGTTGAGCACAGTTTGAACAAACAAGCTAAAACACCACGTCGGAACATTAGTTAGCAACTTCCAAGGGCCCCTCTTGATCGAGGACCTTGAGCGCGCGGACCTTCATGAACTCTTCCGGCTTCGAAAGGTTCAGCGCGATCCGGAGCACTTCTTCGGCTTCGGCGACGCACTTGATCTCCATGCCGTCCATGATCTCGGCGGGGATCTTCACGAGGTCCTTGCGGTTCTTCTCGGGGCAGATCACCGTCGTGATGCCGGCCTGCTTCGCGGCGAGGATCTTTTCTTTCAACCCACCGATCGGCATAACACGGCCGCGGAGGCTGATCTCGCCGGTCATGGCCACGTCCTGACGCACAGGAATATTGGCAATCGCCGAAGTAAGGGCCGTCGCCATGGTGATGCCGGCAGACGGGCCATCCTTCGGGGTCGCGCCGTCCGGCACGTGGATGTGGATGTCGTTCTTGTTGTACCACTCGTGGTCGACGCCGAGGCGGTTCGAGATCGAGCGCACGTAAGAGAGCGCGGCCTTCGCCGACTCCTGCATGACCTCGCCGAGCTTGCCGGTGACCTGGATCTTGCCGTTGCCGGGGACGGTGACGACTTCGATGTTGAGCATGTCGCCGCCGACCGAGGTCCACGCCAAGCCGTTCACGAGGCCGACCTGCGGCTGCTCCTCCCGGGTGTTCTTGTCGTACTTCACGGGGCCGAGGTACTTCTCGAGGTTCTTCTCGTTGATCTGGAACTTGCGGCCTTCCTTCACGTCTTCGGTCACGACCTCGGTGGCGATCTTGCGCGCGATGGTGTTCATCTGGCGCTCGAGCTCGCGGACGCCGGCTTCACGAGTGTAGCCACGCACCACTTGCGTAAGGACTTTGTCCGAGATGCTCACCGGGTAGTCGGCGAGGCCGTGGCCTTCGACGGCCTTCGGCAGGAGGTACTTCTTGGCGATCTGCATCTTCTCTTCGGGCGTGTAGCCGGCGATGTGGATCATCTCCATGCGGTCCCGCAGCGGGCCCGGGATCTGGCCGATGTCGTTGGCGGTCATGATAAACATGACTTTCGAGAGATCGTACTCGGCTTCGATGTAGTGGTCGCCGAAGTTCTTGTTCTGGGCCGGGTCGAGCACTTCGAGCATGGCCGCGCCCGGGTCGCCGCGGAAGTCCGACGACATCTTGTCGATCTCGTCCAGGAGGATCACGGGGTTCGAGGTGCCGGCCTTCTTCAGCGCCTGGATGATTTTTCCCGGCATTGCACCTACGTAGGTGCGGCGGTGGCCGCGGATCTCGGCTTCGTCGCGCACGCCGCCCAGGGAGATGCGCACGAACTTGCGTCCCAGCGAATTCGCAAGCGAGGTCGCGATGGAGGTCTTGCCGACGCCCGGAGGGCCCGCGAGGCACAGCAGGGTGCCCTTGGTGTCGCCCTTGGTGAGGTTGCGGACCGCGAGGTACTCGACGATGCGCTCCTTCACGTCGGTGAGGCCGAAGTGCTCGTTGTCGAGGATCTCCTTGGCGCGGTTCACGGAGTTGTCGTCTTCGGTCATCTCGCCCCAGGGGAGCGAGAGCATCCAGTCGACGTAGTTGCGCACGACGGCCGCCTCGGCGGACATCGGCGACATGCTCTTGAGCTTGCGGATTTCCTTGGAGGTCTTCTCGCGCGCTTCTTCCGGCATGAGCTTCGCCTTCAGCTTGTCTTCCATCTCGGAGATGTCGGACTTGTCGTCCTTGTTCCCGAGTTCCTTCTGGATGGCGTTCATCTGCTCGTTGAGGTAGTACTCCTTCTGCGACTTCTCCATCTGCGTCTTCACGCGCGAGCGGATGCGCTTCTCGACGTTGATGATCTCGATCTCGCCCTGCATCTTCTCGAGGAGGAGCTGGAGGCGCTCGTCGACGTTCGTGGCGTCGAGGATCTGCTGCTTCTCGGGGATCTTCATGGTGAGGTGCGCGACGATGATGTCCGCGAGGCGCGAGGGATCCGTGATCGAGCTGATCGACATGAGGAGCTCGGGCGGGATGCGCTTGTTGAGCTTCACGTACTGCTCGAAGATGTTCTTCACCGAGCGCATGGAGGCTTCGATCTCGACCTCGTTGTCGAGGATGTCCGGGCACTTCGTGACGTCGACGAAGTAGCCCTCGTCGAGGCAGCGGAAGCCGTCGATCTTCGCACGGTACTTGCCTTCAATGAGGACTTTCACGGTGTTGTCCGGCAGGCGCAGCATCTGGATGATGCTCACGACCGTGCCGATGTCGTAGACGTCTTCGCGCTCGGGGTTCAGCACCGAGGCGTCCTTCTGAGTGACGAGGAAGAGCTCGTTGCCGGCCTTCGCCGCCTTCTCTAGCGCGGCGATGGATTTCTCACGGCCGACGAAGAGTGGCACCACCATGTGCGGGAAGATGATCACATCCCGCAGTGGTAAAAGGGGAAAGCTGTTCTGCGTTTCTGACTTCTTGTCGGACATAGCACCTCCTGCGCCACATTCACCGAAGACCCCTGCGCGCGTTCGCCAGTGGAGCCTCTTAGATAATTCTCACATGTGGCGGAAGGTTTTTGGGACAAAAAAAACTGGCGGCAAAATCGGCCCCGGGGAATTTTTATTTAAGGGGCCAAGTCTGGGGAATGAGGGGCCTTTGAATGCCACCAAGCTTCTACCGGTAGCACGTAAAAAATTCCACCACCTCCGTGCCCCGATGCCCAGGGCGGGGCAAAGTGCCTCCGAT
>DAIPJL010000112.1:0-9491 GCA_036770305.1 Bacteriovoracaceae bacterium
GTCCGCACCGATCAAGCGCGGCAGGCGCACGGTGCCGCCCCAGCCGGGGATGATGCCGAGTTTGGTTTCCGGCAGACCGACCTGGGCCTTGCTGCCGCACACGCGGTAGTCCATGGCGAGCGCGATCTCAAAGCCGCCGCCGAGGGCGAAGCCGTTGATGGCCGCGACGGTCGGGTAGGGGAGATCTTCGAAGCCGGAGAAAGTCTTGTTGATCTCGGCCAGCCAGGCCGCCATTTCGCTTTCGGTTTTTTTGAAGTGCTCGAGGAACTCGGTGACGTCGGCGCCGAAGACGAAGCCGTCTTTGGCGGAGGAGAAGATCAGGCCCTGGGCGCTGGATTCTTTTTTGACGGCGGCGAGGACCTCGGCGAGCTCCTTCAGGGCAAGGGCGTTGAAGACGTTGGCGGATTGATCCTTGAGATCGAAGACGACGCTGATGATTTTATCGGCGCTCAGCTGCGCGCGGAAGGCCTGGCCTTGGTACATGGTGCACTCCTTGCGGGGAATTATTTCAAAAGCTCTTTGATCTCTTTGGCAATCTTGTCGGGGGCATCGGTGGGCGCGTAGCGCTTGAGCACCTGGCCGTCGGGGCCCACCAGGAACTTCGTGAAGTTCCACTTGATGGCCTCGGTGCCGAGGATGCCGGGGCGCTCGCCCTTGAGGAACTTGTAGAGCGGGTGCGCGTTTTCTCCGTTGACGTCGACCTTGGCGAACATCGGAAAGGTGACGTTGTAGGTGAGGGAGCAGAAATTTCTAATCTCGTTTTCATCACCGGGCTCCTGCGCGCCGAACTGGTTGCACGGGAAGCCCAGCACCGCGACCTTCTCTCCGAGCTCTTTGGCGAGGGCCTCGAGGCCCTCGTACTGGGGCGTGAAGCCGCACTTGCTGGCGACGTTCACCACCAGCACGAACTTCCCTTTGTACTGGCCGAGGGAGACCTCTTTCCCGTTAATGTCCTTCGCGCTGAAGTCGTACACTGATGCCATGGAGTTGCTCCTTATTTTTTAGCTTCCATCATGCTAAAATCCGGCAATGAGTACAAGACGAAACTCCAGGCCCCATCGCTGCCCGCGCTGCCGCATCCATCAGGAGCTGTGCTTCTGTGAGCACCTGCGGCCTTTCCAGATCGAAAGCACTCTTTCTCTGATCGTTCATGTCAGAGAATTGAAGCTCCCCAGCAATACCGCTTGGTTCCTGCGGGAAATGATGCCGGCCAACGCGCACTTTGACATCCGCGGCCGCCTCAACGATCCGTATCGGCCGGCGGATACCCTTGCGCGTCAGGGACGGCCCCTCTTTCTCTACCCAGACGAGAACTCGGTCGAGCTCAACGCCGAGTTCCGCCGGCTGCACCCGGGGCCCTACCACCTCATCGTCCCCGACGGCAGTTGGCACCAGGCCCGCAAGGTGCACGCGCGGGAGAGGCAGCTCTCGCACATCCCCACGGTGCGCTTGCCCCTGGGGATGGTGGGGGAGTACCAGTTGCGAAAGGCCCCGCAGCCGCACTTTCTATCGACCTTCGAGGCCACGGCGCACGCCCTTGGGATCCTAGAGAGCGAAGAGGTCAGGGACCGGCTGATGAGCTTCTTTCGCATCTTCGTAAAGTCCGTGTTGCACAGTCGGACAAACTTCCACGGAGAGCTCGACCTCGAAAACAATTAGCCTCGGTTCTTTAGGACTGGTTAATGTTTCGTTTTCCCTTATCATGGCAACATGATGGCGCGTGCCTTAATCGTGGGTTGGTTGTTCGTTTCACTCGGCGCAGTGGCCTACCTGCATCGGCTCCACCGCACGCCGGTGAGCGAGAGTTATGTTTCCACCGGCGAAGTGGCGAAGGGCGATCTCCAACTGCGGCACATCCTTGCTCCGCAGTGCGGGTGCTCGAAGATCCTCGTAGACTACCTCGTCGAGCGCGGCGTTTCGGAGTTTCCGGAAAGTGTTTTCCTCGTCGAGGACGCGCCCTCGAAGGCCGGCAAGGTGCTGGCCGATCGGCTCTCGCGTGCAGGTTTTCCTGTGCGCTTTCGCAAGGCGCATGAGCTCCCGGGCCTGCCACTCCTCGAGATCTTTTCCGCGCAGGAGCTGGTGTACCGCGGTGGCTACACCCACGGCGCCATCACGCCGCTCTCTCCCATCAACGATGTCTCCCGCGCCCGCGCCCTGGTGACCGGAAGGGCGCCCGCGGCCCATCTCGCCTACGGCTGCGCGCTGTCGCAGCAGCTACTACAATCCCTGGACCCTTTAGGAGTGAAAGGCCTATGACAAACTACCGCCAAGAGTACTCGCACCGCATGTCGCGCTACTTCGTCGCTGCCCTCTGGGCGCACATCCCTTTGCACGTGGGGCTGGCGTACTGGTTCAAGACGGAGTACAGCGTCGCGCTGGGCCTCACGGCCTTCATCGCGCTGGGGGCGACGATCTCGCACGTGATGTTCAAAGGCTCGCGCTTTGGCCTGGTGGCCCTCAGCGTGTTTCTGATGCTCATGGGCGGGGTGATGATCCACCTCGGCCGCGGGATGATCGAGTTCCACTTCCACGTCTTCATCTCCCTAGCGGTGCTGCCGCTCCTCGGCTCCCTGGCGGCGGTCATCGCGGGCCTTTTGACCGTGGCCCTTCACCACATCGGCATGTTCTTTCTCCTCAAGTCGAGCCTCTTTAACTACGACGCCGGCTTCGAGATCGTGATCCTGCACGCCGTGTTCGCGGCGACGGAAGCCGCGGCCATGCTCTTCATGGCCAACAAGACCATCAAGATGGTGGACCTGCAGGGGATGACCCTGGCACAGATGAACGACGCCACGGCGACGAATCGCTCCGTGTCTGAGAGCATCGCGGCCGGCACGGACATCCTCGAGCGCAGCACGCAGTCGCAGCTCTCCGCGGTGGACGAGACGGTGTCCTCGCTCGAGGAGATCAGCGCCATGCTCGACCGCAACGTCGAGTCCATCGAAGAAACCTTTAAGCTGAGCTCCGGGAGCTCGGCGATGGCCGATCGCATGCGCCAGGCCTCCGTCTCTCTGACGCGCGTCATGGAGCAGATCCGCAACAACAACGGCGCGGTGACGCGGCAGATGACGGACTTCACCCGCGAGCTCGACGAGATCCAGTCGCTCTTCGGGCAGATCGCCGAGAGCACCAAGATCATCAACGACATCGTCCTGCAGACGAAGCTCCTGGCCTTCAACGCTTCGGTGGAAGCGAACCGCGCCGGCGAGCAGGGCAAGGGCTTCTCCGTGGTCGCCCAGGAGGTCGGGAACCTGGCGGAGACCAGTAAGACCGCGGCGCTGCGGATCGAGGAGATCCTCAAGCTGAGCTCGGAAAAAGTTTCGACGGTGGCCAAGCAGGCGCAGAGGGACATGTCTCAGCTGGTGCAGCAGAGTGAAGAGAGCATCGCCCAGGGCAACGACGAGGGCCGGCGCATCAGCGAGCAGGCCGAGGGCATCGTGCGCGACCTGAAGGTCGTGACGAGTAAGATGGAGGGCGCCGTGAGCGCCATCAAGGAACAGCAGACCGGCGTGCGGCAGATCAAGGAGGCCATCGGGCTGGTGAACACCGCCGCCTCCGAGCTCTACGACCAGACCCGCCAGCTCTCCGAGGGCCGCGAGAGCCTCGGGCAGGTGAGCGATAAGATGCAGGAGATCGTCGGCCAGATGCGCTCGCTCTTGAGCTAAAAAAAAGGGCCCCGGAGGGCCCCTGCGAGAGTTTGCCTTAGACTTCTTCGAAGCGGTCGTCGTTCGCGTCCGGCACGGCGGAGCTTCCGACGGCCTTCTTCTCGACGCTCACACCCAGCTGGCCGAGGCTCGGCTTCTGGGACTTCTTCGCCTCGAAGGGGATGACGTGGGCGTCCTTGTGCGCTTTGGCCGGAGCGCCGTGGGAGCCTCTGGCGGCGAGCGCGCTGCCCTTCGCCCGGCCCTGGGCGGCCTTGTCGTTTCCGTCGACGATGCCCATCAGCGAGTCGGCGGCGTTCTTCAGCGAGCCCACCTGGATGTTGAGCTTCTGGGTTGCCTCGGAGGTCTTCAGCGAGATCTCCGTGTTGCTTTGTGTGACCGCGTCGAGCTGGCTCATCGCGCGCGAGATCTCTTGCAACCCTTGAGTTTGCTCCTGGGAGGCGCTGGCGATGCCTTCGACCATGCCGTTCACCGCCGTGACGTTTTCCACGATCTTCTTGAGCGAGGATTCGTTCTCCTGGACGATGCGGATCCCCTCGTCGATGCGCGACTTACCGGCGTTGATGAGGCGCTCGACCTTCGTCGTCGTTTCGTTGATGATCTGCTCGACGTTGGAGAGGGAGGCGTTCAAGAGGTCCGAGATCTCCTTGGCGGATTTCCCCGACATCTCCGCGAGGTTCCCGACTTCCTGCGCCACCACCGAGAAGCCCTTGCCGTGCTCGCCGGCGCGGGCCGCTTCCACCGAGGCGTTGAAGGAGAGGAGCTTGGTCTGGAACACGATGTCGTTGATCACGCGGGTCTTCTGTTCGATCTCCGCGATCACCTTGATCACCGAGCGGATCTCCTGGTTGTTGTTCTCCATCTCTTTGACGATCTGTGCGTTCTGCTCTTTGATCTGCTCCATCGCCTGAGACATGCGACGGATGGCGTCCTGGCCGGAGACCGCAGTCACCTTGCACTCCTGAGACATGTCCTTGGAGCGCAGGCAGGACTCGGTGTTGCGCTTCACCATGGCGTTGATCTCATCGAGGGACGCGGCGGTCTCCTGCAGGCTCGAGGCCTGCTGGGTCGAAGCCTCGGAGAGCTGGGTCGAGCTCACGGCGAGGTCTTCGCTGGCGCCGTAGACGGAGTTCGAGTCTTTGAAAACGGTCTCGGCGATGGCCTTGATCTGCTGCGAGAGACCGTTTCCGATCCACACCGCGACGCCGACGGTGACCAGGAGGGCCACCACGAGGCTGATGTAGAAGAGGTTCGCCGCCGCGTTGATGCCGGAGAAGGCCGAGTCGGAGGCCACGTTCATCAGCACTTGCCAGCCGAGGTCGTCGATGAACTTGTCGTTCTTGATCGCGCCGTAGGCCCACAGCGCTTCGTTGCCACCGAAGGTGTCGGCGGTCATGTTCTTGAGCCGTGGCTCGAGGTCTGGGTTTCGCTTGAACCACAGGTTCTCGAGGGTGCGCTCGCGCAGCGAGCGGCCGAGGAGGCCATCGCTCGTGAGCGCGGCGGTGTTGGAGGACACCACGGCGCCGGTCTTATCCATGAAGCGCAGCTCGACGCCTTTTTTTCCTGTTTGCTCGAGGGACTTCTCGAGGGCCGAGATCTCCTGGTCGATCCAGCGGACCCCCGCGTAGGTGGTCAGGACACCGATCACCCCTCCGAAGCCGTCGTCGACGATGGTCGTGAAGTGCTGGCCGAGGCGGTCTTCGCCGTAGACGCCTTTGACGACCGGGTCGATCTGGAAGTTCCCGACGAGGCTGCCGAAGATCTTCTTATTCATGTCCTCGGTGAACTTGTTCTGGGACGCGTCCTTGAACCACTGTGCCTCTTTGAAGTTCTGCGCCTTGAGCTCGGCGATGTTGAGCTTCTTGCCGTCCGGCGAGAGGTCGTTGGAGGCGACGAAGTTGCCGTTGGCGTCCACGAAGATCATGACGTCGTAGATCTGGTAGAGGTTGACCAGTTCGTTCAGGACGAAGGAGATCTTCTCCGGCTGCTTAGTCTTGAAGGCGTCGTTTTTCACGAAGGCCTGGGCGTTGTGATAAAGGTTGTAGAAGACCTGGGAGACCGAGCCCGCCAGCACCTTCTCGTTCAGCGCGAACCCGACGCGGATCTCTTGGCGCTGCCCGGTCTGGGACGCGTTGAACTGGAACACCGTAACCGCACTGTAACCTATGAGAGATACAAGGCAGAGAAGGATAATCTTTGTCTTCAATTTCATTCAAACACCCTCTGTTGGACGCAAAACACCTAGTGGCCTATCAATTTTCGGTGGGCCCGGGGAAAAGTTGAGGGTAAACATCGAGTTGTTAAGTTTAATTTAAAAGTGCTCTCGTCATATCAAATTCATACCCCGGAAAGCCGATAGGACTGGAGATGACGGAGGACCGGAACCATGGACGATTTTGAAATTGAGCTGAAAACCGATTTCCTGCAGGAAGCAGTGCAGATCCTCGATGAAGTGGAGAGCGCCTTCCTCGACCTCGAGCGCGACCCGACGAACAAGGACATGCTCAACCGCATCTTCCGCTTCGCTCACAACTTGAAGGGCACCTCCCGCGCCGTCGGCTTCGGCGACATCGCCGAGTTCACCCACGAGCTCGAGAACCTCATCCTCCAGATCACCCAGGGCCAGACGGTGGTGAACGCCGCCGTGGTGTCCCTGTTGCTCGCCTGCAAGGATCGCCTCGCGGAGATGATCACGGGCCTGCAGCAGAACCTCGAGGCGCGCTTCGAGAACTCGCTGCTCATCGAGCAACTCAAGGCCGCGCTGGCCGGTAAACTCGCCGACGCTGTGGCCCCCGCACCGGTGGCGCTCGAGCAAGAGCTCACCCAGGTCGCCGAACTCCTCGACGCTCCGGTGGCGGAAGAAGCCGCCCCTGTCGTGCCGGCGGCGGACGCCTTCGAAGACCCGACCCCGGTGGATGCTTCGGCGGTGATGGCGGAGGCGGCGGAAGCCGCGCCCCTTGCTCCCGTGGTACCGATCGCAAGGCCCGAAGCTCCGCAGGCGAAGGAAGGCGGCAAAGGCAAGGCCGTCGAGGAAGAAAGCATCCGCGTGAGTCTCTCGAAGGTCGAGAAGCTCATCGACTTCGTCGGCGAAATGGTGATCCTCCAGACGGTCCTCGAGCAGATGAAAGAGGCCATCGAGTCCTCGTCGCTCATGAAGAACTCCGTGTCGCAGCTCGGGAAGATCTCCCGCGAGATCCAGGAGCTCTCCATGGGCCTGCGCATGATCCCGCTGAAGAATACCTTCCAGAAAATGAATCGCATCGTGCGCGACACCTCGAAGGTGCTCAACAAGCAGGTCGACCTGCGCATCCAGGGGGAAGACACGGAGATCGACAAGACGGTCCTCGAGCACCTCTCGGACCCCCTGGTGCACATCATCCGCAACGCCATCGACCACGGCCTGGAGACCCCCGAGGAGCGCGTCGCCGCCGGGAAGTCACCGGTGGGTGTCGTCGAACTCTGGGCCTACCACGAGGGGAGCCAACTGGTGATCGAGATCTCCGACGACGGCAAGGGCATCGACCCGGCCCGCATCTTCGCCAAGGCCGTGGAGAAGGGCCTGGTGCGCCCCGACGCCCAGCTGAGCGAGAAGCAGATCCTCGATCTGATCTTCCACCCGGGCTTCTCCACGAAGGATCAGATCTCCGAGGTCTCTGGCCGCGGCGTCGGCATGGACGTCGTGAAGACGAACATCGAGCGCGTCTCCGGCACCGTGGGCCTGGTGTCCGTGAAGGGGATGGGCAGTAACTTCAAGATCACCCTCCCGCTCACCATGGCCATCGTCGATGCGATGGTGGTGGAGATCCAGCACAACCGCTTCATCATTCCGCTGGCGCAGATCAAGGAGGCCATGCAGCTCACCGCCGACATGGTCGAGCCCATCGCGGGCTACGGGAAAACCTTGAACGCCCGCGGCGAGTCCTATCCGCTCATCGACCTCGGCGCGCACTTAGGCCTCCAGAAGCAGGAGCGCAAGCCGGGCGAGGGGATCGCCATCATCGTCAACCACTCGGAGCTGAAGTTCTCCGTGATGGTCGACGACATCCTCCGCCAGCAGCAGGTGGTGGTGAAGAAGCTCGGCAAAGAAGTGAAGGGCCACAAGGGCGTGGTCGCCAGCTCCATCCTCGGTGACGGCAAACCCGCCTTCATCCTCGACCTGATGGAGTTCATCCCGGCCGGCAAGGGCCAGCAAGACGTCACGAAAACCAACCGCCGCGAGGCGCAGGCAGCATAAGGAATCACCCATGAACCACCACTCCGCTCACGTCGTCACAGAGAACGAACGCTTCCTCGAGTTCAAGCTCGGCCAGGAGATGTACGCCATCCCGCTCCTCTCGATCAAAGAGGTCATCTCGGTCCCCGAGACGACGCCGATCCCGAACTCGCCGGCGCACTTCGTCGGCATCATGAACCTCCGCGGCCAGGTGATCACGGTGATCGACCTGCGCAAGCGCCTCTCGATCAAGGCCAACGACGACAAGCGCGAGAACGCCGTCGTCATCGTCAACATCGAGGACGTCCAGGTCGGCATGGTGGTGGACGCGATCCACAAGGTTTTCATGGCCGACGTGAAGACCGACATGCAGTCGCTGCCGGACGTCGCGGGCCAGGTGAACCAGGCCTACATGCGCGGCGTCCTGCGCATCGACGACCGCCTCGTCGTGCTACTGGACCTCACGAAGGTCCTCAACGTCGGCGAACTCGGCCGCATCAAAAACTAATCGATCTGAGGTAAGTCATGGGCGTCCTTCGGCTCTCGGGCCACATCTCGATGACCGAGCTGGTGACCCAGCTCTCGACGGAGCTGGAGAAGATCACCGGGAACAAGCTCGGCGCCAAGCAGGCGCCGATGGTCGAGAGCCGGCTCCGCCGTCGCATGCAGGAGCTGAAGCTCACCACGCCCCAGGAGTACGCCTCGCACCTCCAGGGCCACTTCTCCCATGAGATCGGCGAGCTCGTGGGCCTCCTCACCACGCACCACACCTTCTTCTTCCGCGAGTGGGCGCACTTCGAGTGGCTCCAGGAACAGCTCCCGGAGCTCATCAAGCGCGCTCGCGGCCGCGCAGACAAGACCATCCGCATCTGGTCCGCCGCCTGTAGCCGGGGCCAGGAGGTGTGGTCGCTCGCCGCCTTCCTCGACCAGCTCCTGAAGTCGCAGGCGCCGGACGTGCGCTGGCACATCCTCGGCACCGACATCGACCCGCAGTCCGTGCAGTTCGCCAGGAACGCCGTCTACCTGTGGGAAGAAGTGAAGAAGATCCCCGTGCAGTTCATGGGCGGCAACTTCATCCGCGGCAAGGGAGACATCCAGGCCTACGCGAAGGTCGCGAACACCCTGCGCGCCGCCTGCGAGTTCAAGGTGATGAACCTCCTCAGCCTCGAGGGCAGTGGCATCGCTCCGGCGAGCTTCGACGTGATCTTCTGCCGCAACGTCTTCATCTACTTCGACCAGCCGACCATCCAGGCGATCACGCTCAACTTCCAGCGCTACGTGCACTCGCAGGGCTTCCTCGTCCTGGGCCTCTCCGAGTCGTTGCAGGGGACCCAGACCGACATGCGCCTCATCGGCCCCTCGGTCTACGCCCTCCGCAGCCAGAAGAGCGAGTTCGTCGAGAAGCTCGAGCGCGACTGGGCCCACCGCACGGCCGGGGCCGGGGCCCAACGCCGGCGCCTGCGCGTCCTGTGCGTCGACGACTCGCCGAGCATCCTCTCGATGCTCAAGAAGGCCCTCGTCGAGGAGCACGACTTCGAAGTCGTCGGCACCGCGAAGAACGGCGTCGAGGCGCACGAGATGCAGCAGCGCCTGCGCCCCGCCGTGATGACCCTCGA
>DAIPJL010000113.1:0-9456 GCA_036770305.1 Bacteriovoracaceae bacterium
CAGATGAAGATGTCCGAGTCAGAGAACAGGCCGTGAGACTTGCGCTTCTTGGCGAAGCACTCGCCGGCGTGCTCCTGGGCCGAGAGGTGGTTCTCGCGGATCTCCTTGGAGGCGAGGATGGAGATCTTGTTCGGCGTCAGCTTGTCGGCGAAGACGTCGCGCAGGGCCGTGCCCTGGAGCTTGGCGAACTGCGTGAGGTTGTAGTGCGCGTAGGGCATCACCGGCATGAGCTCGATGAGCTCGTCGACGCTCGCCGATGGGCGCAGCATGAGGTCCTGGTAGCGCGCCAGGACGGGGTACTTCTCGAAGTGGGCGCTGCGGCGGCGCTCGAGGAAGCGCTCGCGCTCGGCCTTCGTCTTGAGTTTCTTCGCCTGGGCCTCAACAGAGAGCCACTCGGCGCGGGCCTCGCGCAGGATGGCCGGAACGAAGTCGGAGTCAACCAGGAGCTCGCCGGTGGCGAACTCGCGCTGCGAGGCGGTCAGGAGGCGCTTCGGGTTTTCGGTGAGGCCGAAGGTTTCGAAGGCGAGCTCCTTGTGCTGGGCCGTGCGGCTGAAGAGCTTAGCGAACTCGATCGCCTTCTCGGAGTTCTGCAGGCGCTCCTTCACGATCTGCATGAAGCTCTCGATGAGCTTCTGCATGTTGAGCGCCGTCTTCCCGGCGAGGACTTCGTGGGGAAAGCGCGCGTTGACGCTCGAGACCAGCAGCGCCGCGGCGAGCTTGGCGTCGCCGAGCACTTTCTTGCTGCCCTTCACCTTCGCGAGGACCTCGCGGATCTGCTTGAGCTGGGCCTTGTCGGCCTTGCGGTGCTCCTCGGAGTAGAACTGCGAGACCACGTCGTCGTTGAGGATGTGGAGCTGGTCGAGGGCGTCACGCAGGTCTTTCGGCAGTTTGCCGGCCGCCTCGAGGCGCTGGAGCGCGGCCACCAGGCGGATGTGGTTACTGTGGACGGTCTGGAAGTAGGCGGCGATCTCTTTCTTCGCCTGCTTGGCCTCGAGGGCGTCGATGAGTTTGTAGATCGGCTCGATGGCGCGCGGGTTGAGGAAGCTGAGGATCTCGCGGCACTGGTGCTTGAGCGAGAGCGTGATGCCGAGGAGCTCGTAGCTGTCGGCCTTGTTGGTCTTGAGCTGGCGCAGGATCTCGAGCGACAGGCGCGACACCTGGATGAGCTGAGCGGCGACGAACATCGGCAGGTGAGTCATGAGGGGCACCGGGTACTTCGGCGCGACCAGGTCCTTGGCAGAGACGGAGTCCTTGCTGCCGATGTCATCGACCACCACGAAGGGCGCGTAGCCGCCGCCCTTGGAGGTGTTGACGATCGAACTCATCGGGCCGCGCTCCTGGGGCGCGTAGCGCACCAGCGCATTGTGGGTCATCTTCGGGAGCGCCTTCGCGCCGCCGCCGTAGAATACCCAGAGGCGGATGTCGGCCGCGAGGTTCGCAAAGCGCGTGCCCTCTTTGCCGGCCGTCGTGACGGGGATGCGGGCGATCTTCACCAGCTTCTGGTAGGCGAAGTGCTTGGGCGTCTTACGCGCCATCTCGAGGACTTCTTCGCGCTTCTCCTTCGGCAGGGTCTTCAGGATGTACACGCCGGTGCCGCCGGAGAGGTTCGGGGCCTTGATGACCCACTCCTCGGGGTTCTGTTCGATGACCTTCACCGACTCCGCGCAGGGAGGCAGCGTCTCGGGGGGAGTGATGCGCGCGCCCTTGGGCTCGAGGCCCAGTTCGCGCAGGCGCTTCTCGAAGTACTGGGGCGCGTAGGTGGTGAGGGCCGCGAGGATGATCCTGTTGTCGAGGATGCGGTTGAGACCACCCATGTAGATGCGGCGGTTGACGATCGCTTCCAGGAGATTCGGGATCGCGTAGTCGGACTGGAGTGGGATCGGCTTGCCGTCGACGTCGAGGACCAGCGGCGCCTTGCCGTCGTCGCCGAGCTTCAGCGAGTCGCGCAGGTAGATCGGCTCGCCGCTGTCAGCGTCGCGCAGGACGATGTCTTTCGCAGGGTCGAAGAGCGCCGAGTCGGCGTTGATGCGCGAGTAGATCGCGGTCACGATCGGGTTCGAGCCGTTGATGGTGCGCAGGCGGATGTGGCCTTTGTCGTCGCAGAAGAGCTGGACCGGGTCGGCGTAGACCATGCCGGAGTAGGCCGCGAGGTTGTGGATCTCGGGCGCCGCCCCGTTAAGGCCACCGGGAGGAAGGATCACCTGGACGCCGTTCTTGATGCCGGTCCAGTCTTCGCCGAGGGTGCGGTAGGTGTCGGCGAGGACCTTGAAGTGGTCGTTGGGCATCATCTTGCCGAGGGACTCGAGGGTCTCGGGGGACTGCTCGTAGAGGCCCTCGAGGACGTTCATGTTGTTCGAAGCACCAGACGGGGAGCCGGCGTTGAGCTCGAGGATGCGAAAGGGCAATGGCAGCTCGTCGAGCTCGCCAGACTTGAGGGCCTTTTCGATGCGCTCGGACTCGCGCAGGTAGTCCTCCACCAGCACCAGGTCGAGGCCCACGTTGTCGAAGAAGGGGTACTTCTTCATGTTCGGGTGGTGGAGCTGCTTGAAGTAGTTCGGTGAGGTCTCGACGGCGTCGATGAAGATCTGGCGCACGTCTTTGGGAAGTGACTTCACGAAGCCCGCGTCCTTGACGGACTTGGCGCCGTAGATGTCCTGGATCACGGCGCGCAGGGCGACGATGAGAGTCTGGGCGGCGCGCTCGATCTGGTTGAACATGCTCTTCTGCAGCGGCACGACGGTGGTGGTGCAGGGAACGGTGAAGATCTTGTAGGAGCCGTTCTTGGTGGACTTCTGGAAGGTCAGGTCCCGCTTGCGGATGAACTTCGTCAGACGCTGGCTTTCCTGGTGGATGTCGTTGATGTCGCGGCCTAGAAGGTTTTTGACCAGCGGGCGAGTGTGGGCGTAGCCCTGACCCTTGCGGTGCGAGCTGAAGATGTAGTTCGAGACGTCCACCTTCACCTGGCCGATGAAACCGAGGTTAGGGTTGTAGCTGATCGAAGGGCGTTGGGATTTCGCTTTAGACACGTGAACCTCTCTTCAATATTGGGATGCCTGAACTTTACCTTGTCTTTATGACTCGTTGCGAAACAGACCCTTCAACCTTGTAAAAACTACCCAAGGAAAGTGGCCTGCTAAGTTCGAGTACCAGCTTCTTTGCAAATCTCTTGCCTAGGGGGTGTGGGCCGGACAGTATTGAAATATTAAGGACTTGGTCAAAGAATTTCTTACAGAATCTTACAGCCATGTATAAATTTTAGACACCTGTAAAAATCTCTCATGCGCCGCGAAATTGGCTGCCTTGTGTTATTCCTTGCCAATCCAAATTTGAGGGAGTTTGCCATGCGTTACTTGGCCTTGATTCTTTTGATGCTTAGCAGCCAGGTTTTGGCCCAGCTTTATACCCCAACGGCGAGTGAGCTAACGGAGTCAGAGGCCCAGGCCCTTTTTAAAGAGCTTGATACCGAAGATGCCAAAATGGACAAATTCTCGGAGTGCTTCGAGCGCGCTCATATGTGGGCCCTTAAGGCGGAGAAGCAGCACCAAGTGACCATGGAGAAGGTCTACCTCTACTTCACCTACAAGTTCCAAATGCGCCACCGGGTGACCTCGCGCTGGGGCCGTGCCTTCACCTGGTGGTTTCACGTGGCACCGGCGGTGCGCGTGAACGGCGAGCTGTGGGTGATGGACGCCACCTTCACCGACCGGGCCATGCCGGTCACCGAGTGGGCGGCTTCCTTGATGAAAGACCCCGAGGTCTGCGAAGAACTCAGCGACCCACAGGTCTACGTCGACGAGCGCAATGTCTCGCAGGGCTACCGCCACGTCGACCGGGTGCAGAAGCAGTGCTACTTCGTGGCGACGCCGCGCTACTTCTACCAGCCCCTCGAGACCGGCTTCCGCGAGATCAACGGTGGCCAGATGAGCTACCAGACCCCGGCGCAGGTCCCTGCTGACTGGAATCCGGCCACCTGGTTCTGGGCGCTCAACTCCTATGAGTCGAAGTTCAGGAAAGAGGCGCGCCGGGCACTGGGCTTCTAGCGAAGACGACCTTCGCCACCAGGCCCTGCGGGCCGGTGGTGTTCTCGAAGGCCAGTTGGGCGCCGTGGTACTCGGCGATCTTGCGCACGAGGTAGAGGCCAAGGCCCGTGCCGGAGATGTTTTCGGTGTGGGCCCCGCGGAAGAAGCGCTGGGTGAGCAGGAGCTTCTCCTTGAACTCCGCCGACATGCCCGGGCCCTGGTCGCGGATCGCGAGCGTGAGCTGGCCCTGGTGCACGAAGAGCTCCACCTTCACTAAGCCCTGCGCCGGGGAGTACTTGATGGCGTTCTCGATGAGGTTCTCGCACATGTGGCCGAGCAGCTGGCGCTCGCCGTGGAGCGAGATCAGCTCTTCGTGGTCGTAGAGGTCTTCGGCGAGCTCGAGGCGAAGCGCAACTCCCTTCTCGCGCGCGTGGCCGGTGAGGCGCGCGACCGTTTCGGTGACGACCTCGTCGAAGCGCACGGACGAGAAGTGGAAGGTCGCGCGGCCGGCCTCCACCCGCGAGACCAGCAGCATGTCCTGCACCAGCTGCGCCATCCGCGCGAGCTCCTGGCCGAGGCTCTCGTGGAAGCGCTGGAACTCCTCCGCGCTGCGGGGCCTCGAGCGCAGCAGCTCGAGCTCGCCGCGCATAATGGCGATGGGCGTGTTGAGCTGGTGGGAGGCGTGGGCGACGAACTGGTCCTGAGCGGTGAGGGTCTTGCGGATCTGCTCGAGGAGCCGGTTGTAGGCGCGGGTGAGGTCCGCGATCTCGTCGTGGGTGTCGGGAACCGGCAGGCCCTGGTAGTCGCCGGAGGCGAGCATGCGCTCGAGCTGGTGGATGGTGGAGCTGATCGGCGTCAGCGCGCGCGCGGCCACCGCGTTGGAGATGAGGAAGGTGATGGTGAGCGAGAGGCCAATCAGCGCGAGGAGGTACAAAAAGAAGCGCCGCTGCTGCTGCGCGACCCCTTCGACCGCGCTGGCCACCTGGATCACCAGCGGGTTCTTCAGGTGCACCGTCAGGATGTTGATGGCGCGCATGCGGACCCCCTTGGCGTCGGTGAAGCTGAAGACGTGCTGGGGCGTCTTCTTCGAGACCAAGGGCACCTCGTAGGGGAGCGGCGCTGGGCCACTCGCGAAGAGCACGTCGCCCTCGACGGTGCGCACGCTCACGTAGGTGTTCTGGAGGAGGAATGGGAAGTACTTGATCTCGTTCTCCAGCGCCGCCTCGAGGTTGATGTCCTTCAATAGGCCCCCGGGCTTCACGAAGTGCGACAGGTCGATGGCGAAGGCCCGCAGGTCGTTGTCGTACTCCTGGTTCGTCACGCCGAGGAAGCCGTAGATCACGAGGCTCGCGACGCCGCTGAGGCACAGGCCGAAGACGATGGAGTACACCAGTCCGAGGCGGAAGCGGATGCTGCGCGTGAGCTTAGTTATTCTTTGCCAGGGTGTAGCCATGGCCGACCACCGTTTTCAGGAGTTTTCTGGCGTGGCCCTGGTCCATCTTCTTGCGCAGGTGATTGACGTAGACGTCGATGACGTTCGACTCCGGGTCGAACTCCGAGCCCCACACTTGCTGCGCGATCGTGTTGCGGTCGAGGACTTTGTCGATCTGTCGCATGAAGAGCTCGAGGAGCGCGAACTCCTTCGAGGTCAGCTCGATGCTCCGGCCCTCGCGCACCACCGTGCGCTTGATCAGGTCCATGGAGAGGTCGCCGTTGGAGAGCACGGTCTGAGCTTCGGTGTGGCGACGCAGGAGCGCGCGAACGCGAGCGCTGAGCTCGGTGAGCTCGAAGGGCTTCGTGAGGTAGTCGTCCGCACCGGCGTCGAGGCCCTGCACTTTATCCTGTGTGGTGGAGAGCGCGGTGAGCATGAGGATGAGGGCCTTCGGCTGCTTCGCGCGCAGCTCTTTGGAGAGCTGCAGGCCGTTCATGTCCGGCAGCATGACGTCGACGATGTAGAGGTCGCAGGGCTTCTCCTGGCAGAGCTTGAGGGCCTCCGCTGGGTGTTCGCGCGTGAGCACATCGTGGCCCTGATCGATCAGACCCTGCTGGATAAAGGCGGCCATTTTTTTTTCGTCTTCGATAACCAGAATGCGGGCCATGCGCCCTCCCTTAAAGATGTTTTATGAGAGCATTGTGAGCGCGTTTCGTCGTCTGAAAATCTAAAAATAATGAAAAGAGATTCATTTCGCAGAGCGAAGTGAGGAAGGGAAAATCTTGGGGCGAAAGTATGGGGTAGGAGAGGGGAGCGAAGAAGTGGTAGCACTGGGCAGGATCGAACTGCCGACCTTAGCGTTATGAATGCTACGCTCTAACCATCTGAGCTACAGTGCCGCATCTTCGTGGCGACATATTAAGGCCCACGTCCGTGGCCTGTCAATCGTCTCCGAGACAACTTCTCGTATTTAGGGCAGGATGTGAGAGATATGGATAACCAAGCGAGTCTTTTTTATCGCCACGTCGCGAGCTTCCTGGAGGAGCATCGCGCGGGCCCGCCTAGCGCCCTGGCCATCGGTGTTTCCGGCGGCGTCGACTCTATGCTTTTGATGTACTGGGCCCAGTGGTACACCCGGCGCGTGGGGTCCCCACGCCCGCGGGTTTTCTTCATCCATCACCACACGCGGCCCGAGCAAGACTTTGAGCAGCAGCTGGTGGCGGCACACGCCCGCAAACTGGGACTTGAGTTCCAGGCCCTCCATCTGGAAGGCCAGCAGAGTCACAACCGCGAGGCCTTCTGGCGCGGCGAGCGGCGCCGCCTTTTTTTCGCCGCCTTGAGGCCCTCAGAGGAGCTCTGGCTGGGCCATCACCTCGACGACTCCTGGGAGTGGGCGCAGCTCTCTGCCGCGCGCTCTTCGGAAGTGCGTTCCGGACTGGGAATTCCTCTGCGCGCCGATCGCCTCTGGCACCCCTTTCTCTGCGTGAGTAAAGCGCAGATCTACCGCGAAGCGCGTCGCCGTGCCCTTGAGTGGTGCGAAGATCCCAGCAACTTTTCTTCGCAGCAGGCCCGCAGTTTTTGGCGAGGTGAAATTGCGCCGCTCGTCAAATCCCAGCATCCTCAGTACCTCAAGCACTATGCCCGTCGCTCGCAGCGACTGGCAGAGACCCTCGGACTTGCCTTGCGAAGGGTAGCGCTGGCCCCATCCTCGCGCTCTGCCCAGGGTGAGCTTTTCTGGTCGCCGCCAAGTCGCGCGCAGCTCCTCAGCAGCATCCAGCGCCTCTCACAGGCAGAGCGTGGGTGCTTGACGCGAGAGGTTGAGAAGATCTTGCGGGCACAAAAGCGGGGGAAGCACGGGCCCTTCCGCCTCGCCGGGGGCGTTCGCGTGGCGCTGCAGGGAGAGTGGTTAGTGGTCATGGGAGCCGGGTTCGAGCTGCAGGAGATGCTCCCCAGCAGCCTCGAGTTCCGGGCCTTCACGCGGGCACAGTTCGTGCAACTGCTCCACCTCTCCGCGGCGCAGGCGCTAGGCCATCTTCCCTTCTGGTGCGCTCTCGAGTCGGGGCGCGTGAGGCCAGCGTATGATGGTCTGCGCGGCACGCACCTGTCGACTTCAATACCCGTGGTAAACGCACAGAAACTTCTTAAACAATGGCGCGACCCCCAGCGGATTCTGCGATTGTCCCCCTTGTGGCCCTTGCCCTCAGCGAGTCCACGAGACTAAAATAGCTTATTCCCCACTGATGGGGCGGAATTCGCGTACGCGCCACAAAAGGCATTCCATGAAACGTCAGCAAAAAACCCTTCTCCTCTGGGTCGTCGTCATACTGCTTATGGCCTTCGTCATGAAGACCCTCGAGCAGGCCCAGCGCCCGGCCAAGACCATCTCGTTCTCGCAGTTCGTGCAGGCGGTGGAATCGGATCGCATCCAGGAGGTCACTTTCCAGGGCGAGTCGACGATCCTCGGCCGCTTCAAAGAGGGCTACGAGAACGGTTCCTACTTCGAGCTCACCGGCAACACCGGCGACGAGACCTTCCGCATCCTGCGCGCGAAGGGCATCGTGCCGAACTACAAGCGCGAAGAGAAGCAGGGCCTGTTGAGCACGCTGCTCATCAACTGGCTGCCGATGATCATCCTCTTCGTGGTGTTCTTCTTCTTCCTGCGCCAGCTGCAGGCCGGCGGCGGCAAGGCCATGAGCTTCGGCAAGGCGCGCACCAAAATGCTCACCGAGAACGACAAGAAGGTCACCTTCGTCGACGTCGCCGGCGTCGAGGAGGCCAAGGAAGAGCTCGTCGAGATCGTCGACTTCCTCAAGGACCCCAAGAAGTACACCGCCCTCGGCGGCAAGATCCCTAAGGGCTGTTTGCTGGTTGGCCCTCCGGGCACCGGCAAGACCCTGCTGGCGCGTGCGGTGGCCGGGGAAGCAGGCGTGCCCTTCTTCTCGATCTCTGGTTCTGACTTCGTGGAGATGTTCGTGGGTGTCGGGGCGTCTCGCGTCCGGGACCTGTTCGAGCAAGGCAAGAAATCCGCTCCCTGCATCATCTTCATCGACGAGATCGACGCCGTCGGCCGCCACCGTGGTGCCGGCATGGGCGGAGGCCACGACGAGCGCGAGCAGACCCTCAACCAGCTCCTCGTGGAGATGGACGGCTTCGAGGGCAACGACGGCGTGATCATCATGGCCGCCACCAACCGCATCGACGTGCTCGATCCGGCGCTCCTGCGGCCAGGCCGTTTTGACCGCCGCGTGACCGTCGGGCGTCCCGACGTGCGCGGGCGCCTGCAGATCCTCAAGGTCCACACGCGCAAGACGCCGCTCGAGCCGAACATCGATCTGGAGATCATCGCCAAGGGCACACCGGGCTTCACCGGCGCGGACCTCGCGAACCTCGTCAACGAAGCCGCGCTGCTCGCCGCGCGCGACAGCAAGAAGTTCCTCAGCGCCGTCGACTTCGAGAACGCCAAAGACAAAGTGCTGATGGGCGTTGCCCGCAAATCGATGGTGATCTCCGAGAAAGAAAAGCGCGTCACCGCGTACCACGAAGCGGGCCACACGCTGGTGGGCCTCAACCTGCCGCAGACGGACCCCGTGCACAAGGTCTCCATCATCCCCCGCGGCCAGGCCCTCGGGGTGACGCAGACCCTGCCCAACGAGGACATGCTGAACCTCACCAAGGAGAAGGCCGAGAACTGGATCTCCTTTCTGATGGGTGGCCGCTGCGCCGAAGAGATCATCTTCCAGGAGCACACCAACGGTGCTTCGAATGACATCGAGCGCGCCACCGACCTCGCTCGCAACATGGTCTGCACCTGGGGCATGAGCAAGCTCGGGCCCATCAACTACGCCACCCGCACGAACTACAACATCTACGGCGGCCAGGACTCGGCGCAGTTCTCCGACGAGACCGCCAAGCGCATCGACACCGAGATCGCCAACCTCGTGCAGGTGAACTACGAGAAGGCCAAGAGCATCCTCCAGGAGAACATCGAGGCGCTCCACCGCGTGG